>JAJFKF010000003.1 GCA_021773365.1 Gammaproteobacteria bacterium
GTAAGACCCCATCCATGGGGGCCTTGGGAAAAACCATCCATGGTTTTTCACATCCCCGGAAGCCTCCCCCCGACCCTGCAGACCAGGCCTGGAGAGGTTGGCGATTGTTCGTGCTCAGGTCAGAGCAATTACGCTCAATCCGCCCAGGTCACTGAGTAGATCTGCGGCAGGAAACGCGCGATGCCCCTCCAGCTTTCGCCGGCGTTGGTGCTGGCCCAGACTTCGCCGCTGGTGGTACCGAAGTAGAGCCCCGGGCCTTTCCGGTTGTCACGACACATGGCCTGGCGGAAAACCGTCAGCCAGGCCTGTGAGCGTGGCAATCCTTTGTCCTGCCGCTTCCAGGTCTTGCCGCCATTCTTTGTCATGTATACCGCGGGCTTGCCGTCGATGGCCGTGCGCGGCCATACCGTGGTGCCGTCCATGGGAAACACCCACGCGATGTCCGGGTCCGTGGGATGGAGCACGATGGGAAAGCCCACGTCGCCGATCTTCTTTGGCATGGCCTTGCCGATGCGTGTCCAGCGCGTAGCCGGCCGGTCGATGCGATAGATGCCGCAGTGGTTCTGGTGGTACAGGCGATCCGGGTGCTGCGGATGCATGGCGATGCAGTGCGGATCGTGGCCGAAGGCGGCGTTTGCGTCGGGCAGGAAGTCCGCGGCTACGCCTTCGTTGAGCGGCGCCCAGTCCTGGCCGCCGTTGGTGGATTCGAAGATGCCGCCGACCGAGATGCCGAGGTACAGATGCTGCGCATCGCGCGGGTCGATCAGAATGGAATGCAGCAGCTCGCCGCCCGGCGTGCCCCAGCCCGGCGCCCATTGCGGCCGCATGGGGTGATCGTTGAAACCGGCTACGGGCTCCCATTTCGCGCCACCATCCTCGGAGCGGAACAGTCCGGCGGGGGAACTGCCGGCGTACCAGACGCCCGGCTCGGATGCGTGTCCGGGTGTCAGCCAGAACACGGCGTCCACGGCGCGGGCAGTCTCGCCCTCGGTCGCCTTGCGGAAGGCCGGCGGCTGCGCGGCCTCCTGCCACTTGCGGCCGCGGTCGGTGGAGCGGAACACGGTGGGTCCGAGGTGGCCGGTCTTGGCCGCCATCAGCAGCACCTTCGGCTCGCGAGGGTCCTGCACGATGTGGTGGATGACGTGGCCCAGGAACTGCGGGCCTGCAAGCTTCCAGCTGCGGCGCCGTGCATCGGGACGCAGGGTGAATGCGCCTTTGCGGGTTGCGATCCAGAGCGTGTCGGCCATACGAACTCCACGAGGCATGCGCGCGCGGGATTATGTTCCGACTGGCGCAAGTACACCAGAGCGCCGACAATCGCGCTTCAAAGTGCCACAGCGGGGTACCCGCGCTGAGCACCAGAACCGAATACCGCAACAGGAGGCCCCATGAGCGCGGCGCGCAGCAAAGCCACTCTTCCCGCACCCATCGAGTTTCCCGGTCGGCTGGTGATGATCGGCTGCGGCAGCATCGGCCAGGCCATTCTGCCGCTGCTGCGCCAGCATCTGGCATTGGGCGAGAATGCATTGACCGTGCTGGCTGCCGATGAAGTCGGGCGCGGGGTGGCCGCCGACAATGGTGCGCAATTCGTATACGCCCATCTGAAACCGAAGACCTATCGCCGCACACTGGCGCGCCACGTGCGTGCGGGCGATCTGCTGTTGAACCTGTCGGTGGATGTCTCCAGCCTCGATCTGGTGACCTTCGCAGCCGATACGGGCGCCCTGTATGTCGACACCTCCATCGAGCCCTGGCCGGGCGTGTTCGATAACCCCATGATGGACCTGCGTCAGCGCACCAACTATCTGGCGCGCGAGCGCGTGCTGGAGCTGGCGCGTGAACTGGGGCCGGACTCTCCGACTGCGGTGGTGGATCACGGGGCAAATCCGGGTCTGGTATCGCACTTTGTCAAACGTGCCCTGCTCGATCTGGACCGGACGCTGCGCGGCGGCCAGACCGTGCCAACCTCGCGCGAGGCGTGGGCGCAGCTGGCGCGTGACCTCGGTATTTGCTGTATCCAGATCTCCGAGCGTGACACCCAGGCCAGCGACAAACCGAAGCGTCCGGGTGAGTTCGTCAATACCTGGTCCATTGATGGCTTCACGGATGAGTCCCAGCAGCCCTCCGAGCTGTCATACGGCACCGCGGAGGAGCATTTCCCCACCGGTGCGCGCTATCACCGCGGCCGCAAGGGGCGCACCAATTCCGGCACCGTCTATCTGCAGCGGCCCGGTTCCGGTACTTTTGCCCGCAGCTGGACGCCCTCGGTCGGTGGCTTCCAGGGGCTGCTGATGTCGCACGATGAGGTGTTTTCCATCGGCGACTATCTGTCTTTGTTCGAAGGCGAGCAGCACAGCTACCGGCCGACAGTGATGTTTGTCTACCATCCCTGTGACGATGCCATGCTGTCGGCGCTGGAGCTGGAAGGACGCGGCTGGCAGATGCAGCCACAGCGGCGGCGGCTGGGTGCAGACATTGTGGCCGGCATGGATGAACTCGGCGTCTTGCTGGCCGGCCACAAACAAAATGCCTACTGGTATGGCTCGCAGCTCACCATCGATGAGGCGCGCCGTCACGTCCCCTATGCCAATGCCACCACCATACAGGTGGCCGCCGGCGCCCTGGCCGCGCTGGTATGGGCGATTCGCAACCCGCGCCGCGGCATCGTCGAGCCGGATGACCTGGATTTCGAGGCCTGCCTGGAAACGGCCATGCCGTATCTCGGCCCCATGGTCGGAGAGTTCACGCCATGGACGCCGCTGCAGGGCAGGGGTGAGCTGTTTCCCGAGAAGCTGGATACTGACCGCCCCTGGCAGTTGCAGAATGTGCGCAGCCGACAGTGGAGAGGTTAGGCCGCTAGGTCCAGCCAATGCGCTGGAACACGCCTCGCACCAGTCTGTCGCAGCGTTCGCCGTCGAAGTCGAACACACCGGTCAACGCCGCGGACAATTCTCCGCTCAGACCCTGCTGCAGCCGCCGCCGGGCGCGATGCAGGCGCGTCTTCACCGTGGCTTCTTCCAGGTCCAGGCACTGCGCAGTCTCGGCCACGGTCATCTGCTCCACCGCCCGCAGCATGAAGACGGAACGATAGGCTTCTGGCAGCGCGTCGATGGCCTGTTCCATCAGCGCGTAGAGCTGGCGTTCGTGCAATCCGGCCTCCGGGTTGCTGTGAGTGGAGCGGACATCAGCCATGGTGGCCTCCGGGCTGGGTGCTAAGTCCAGCTCGCTCAGCGTGGTCAGTCTGGCGCGGGAGCGGGCGCGCCGTCGCATCAGTGCCTCGCGGCTGGTGATGCGGCACAGCCAGGTGGCAAACCCATCGGGTCCACGAAACTGCCCCAGCCGGAAGTAGGCTTTGACGTAGGCATCCTGCACGGCATCTTCCGCCTCGGCGTCCTCTCCGAGAATTCCGCGCGCGATGCGAAACAGCCTGCGGTTGTAGCGACGCATGATGAGCTCGAACAGTGCCGGCTCGCCGGCGAGCACCCGCTTTGCAACATCCAGGTCGGGCAGCTGCTCGAGCCTGTGGCGATCATGGCGTTCCGCCAGTGCTTTCATGAGGATCTATCCTGCAGGGCAACAATAGACAGATGCCGTCAGCGGCAGAAAGGTTTCATGCTGTCGCGACCAAATAGCTGTAACCTTTTCCCGCAGCCCTGCATCTGACCGGCATATTCCAGTCGTTCATCCGGGAGGTTTCCATGCTCATGCTCGCAGTCATCCTGTTTGCGGTCGCCGCTCTTGCTGGCGTTTCAATGGCAATCATGCATTTTCGCGGCCACACGCCGCCTCGTCCCGTGCTGGCGGTCTTGCACGGCCTGTTTGCCGCTTCGGGTCTGCTGACATTGCTGCTGGCCACGCTCAAGGTGGGTATGGGAGGCGCTACGGGTGCCTCGCTGGGCCTGTTCCTGCTGGCAGCGCTAGGTGGATTTTTCCTGCTGAGCTTTCATGTGCGTGGCCGGCCGTTGCCCAATGGGCTGGTAGCCGGGCATGGCCTTCTGGCTGTCGCAGCCTTCGTCGTGCTGCTGGCAGCAGTGTTTTCCGTGGCCCTGTAGTCGTGGTGCGGTTGCGCCTCGGGGGTCATCCCCTGCACCCGGTGCTGGCGCATTTCCCCATCGCCCTGTGGACGCTGGCTATCGGTGCCGACCTGGCCGGCTGGCAGTCCGGTCAGCAGTTCTGGTGGCCGCTGGGCTTTGGTTGTCAGGCACTCGGTGTGGTCATCGCCGCAATCGCCATGGCGGCGGGTTTGCTGGATTATGCTGCGCTGGCGCGCCAGCATCCCGCGCAGGACACCGCCGTGCGCCATTTCATGGCGATGAGTATGGCCTGGGTCTTGTTTGTCTTCAGTCTGGCGTTGCGCGGTGGCATCTACAATCCGCCATCGGTGTGGGCCGTCCTCGCCGCGCTGCTGGGCTGGCTGACAATGGCGTACGGCGGCTGGATGGGCGGGCAGCTGGTGTATCGCTTTGGTGTTGGAGTGGATAGTGGAGCGGCACAAAACAAACGATAACGCGACGCGGGAATACAGCTCGCCTGCCTGCAGTCTGCATGAATGGGAAGCGGAGCCGGTGGCAGCGACTGCCGCACTCGACATCTGCATCAAGCGCATCTACGCTGACGCAGCACCCGCCGATGGTTATCGCGTGCTGGTCGACCGGCTCTGGCCGCGTGGCATACGCAAGGAGACCGCGGCCCTCGATGAATGGTTACGCGAGGCGGCGCCAGGCACCGAACTGCGCAAATGGTTTGGACACGATCCGCAACGCTGGCAGGAGTTCCGCAGGCGCTACCGCGCCGAGCTGCGGGCGCGCGATGGTGCATTGGAGGCGCTGCGGCGGCGGGCTGCGCACGGGCGTGTCACTTTGTTGTACGGCGCGAAGGATCCGCGGATCAATCATGCGGTGGTACTGCAGGAATTCCTGCGCGGGACCTGAACCCTGTGCAGACGAGATCTGCGCGCAAACACGGGCTCTATATTCCTCCGTCCCCACCGCCGCCCACGCGGACATGCGTGTGAGCGCCTGGCCAATGGGCATCGCCGGCGCGGCGTCGTCCGTTGGGTCTCCGCAGCCTGCCTTTTCTGTTGCGGTGTTTCGGGTTGCCATCGGCAAATCTTACATGACTTCCGTCTGCTCCTGGCGACAGGAATTGACGTACGCGCCGCCCCCGTGTACTAACCTCAGTCCCAATCGAAGCTGGAGATTCATCATGGCGCTCTGGAAAGAAACCGCCCCGGCCGCAAACCCCACACCGCCGCCCAAGGACGCCCTGGCAGGCGAGAGTTTCAAAAATACACCCCGGGAGAGTGATAAAGGCGCAGCCGTTCCCTTCAATCAGGCGCGTGCCCGGGCCGAGCCCAAGGAATCAATCATTGCCGCCGATCTGACCATTGAGGGAAAGATCGAAGGCTCCGGTCATGTGCGCATTGCCGGCCGTTTCAAAGGTGATGTGAATGTCACCGGCAACCTCACCATCGAATCCGGCGCCCACATTACCGGGCAGGTGAAGGCACAGACCGTAATCGTCGCTGGCGAGCTGCACGGCAATATTGATGGCGCTACACGCGTTGAGTTGCAGGAAACCGGTGTGCTGTCCGGCGATGTGAAGGCTGGTTCGTTCACTGTCGCCGCCGGATCACGTATGCGCGGTCAGGTGGAATTCGGCTGGGAGGAAAAGGGCGCCCGCGCTGCGGCTGCGAACTGAGCATATGGCAGGCATGGGTCGTTCTGTGCTGTCCGGTTCCGCCGCCAGCAAGCCTGCTGCAGGCAGGGGTGCGGCTGGCAAGACGCGCAGCTGTCCGCACTGCAAGGCCACCATCCTTGACAGTGCGAGCGTCTGCCCGGGTTGCCGGCATCATCTGCGTTTCGATCCCGGCATCGAGGTCGAGCGACGGGCCGCAGCCACATTCTCGCCCCTTACCGTGGAGGGGCAGATACGTCATCCAGCGGGAGCGGAAGCCTGGGAATATTCGGTGGTGTTGTCCATCTGCAACGAGCGCGGCGAGGAGGTCACCCGCCAGGTTGTGGGTGTGGGCGCGCTGCGCGATGCCGAGGAACGCAATTTCAAATTGTCTGTCGAGGTCATGCGACCACCGGAGCCCGGCGGGGAGTGACATGACCCCGCGGCGTGGTTTTACCTCCCTGCCCAAAGAGCGCACACTCCGCCGTTCCAACAATAACGCCCGGAGCCAGTCATGCCCTCGATCCGACGCCTCCGCACTCCGGCCTTCACGTCGGCCGGCCTGCTCTTCCTGTGCCTCGCGCTGCTCACCCTCGGCGCCTGTCAGCGTCAATCATCCGAGTCCACGGCAGACGCGCCGCCACCACCGCGCCCGGTTACGGAGTGGACACAGTTCCGTGACGCCTCGCTGGAGTCCTATTTCAAGGCCCATCCGGTGTTCGCCGTGTCCGCCGGCCGGCATGAGTTCGACGGTCAGCTGCCGGACTGGAGCAAGGCCGGCATCGCCGCCGAGATTGCCCGCCTGCATGCTGAGCGTGATCGTGCCGCCGGATTCGAGGCGGGCAGCCTGAGCGGCGTTGACCGCTTCGAACGCGATTACCTCGTCGCGCGTTTCGACCGCGACCTGTTCTGGCTGGAGACGGCCGAGGCGCCGTTCCGCAATCCCGCCTTCTACCTGGACTGGATGCTCGACGGCCTGGACCCCGGTGTCTATCTCACGCGCAATTACAAGCCGCTGGACCAGCGCATGCGCGCCTACATCGACTATCTGAAGTCGATCCCGACCGCGACCGCACAAATCGAAAAGAACCTGCGTCTCCCCATGCCCGCGCCGCTGCTGGAGCGGGGAATTTCGGCATTCGGTGGTCTGGCGGACTTCTACCGCAACGATGTGCCGCGAATTTTTTCCATGATCACCGATACCACCCTGCAGCAGGATTTTTCCGCTGCAAATGAGGAGGCGATCAAGGCCATGCGCAAGCTGGCCGGCTGGCTGGAGGTCAACCGCAAGCGCACGGGCGGCTCCTTCGCCCTGGGCAAGGAGAAGTTCGCGCAGATGCTGTCAGCCAGTGAGGGCGTGGACATCCCGCTCGATGAACTGGAGAAAATCGGTCAGGCAGATCTTGCGCGCAACCTTGCTGCGCTGGAGAAGGCCTGCACCACCTTCCTGCCCGGTAAACCCGTAGCGGAGTGCATCAAGGCCATGCAGGACAACAAACCAGCTGGCGGGCCGGTGAAGGGCGCCCGCGGTCAGCTGGAGTCGCTGCGCGCCGCGCTGCTGGGTAGTGAAGTGGTGACCGTTCCCGGCGAAGAGAAGGCCTTGGTTAACGAGGCGCCGCCGTACAATCGCGCCAACTCGGCCTACATCGACATTCCCGGCCCGTACGACACAGGTCTGCCGGCCATCTACTACATCGCTCCGGCCGACCCTTCGTGGTCAGCCGAGGAGCAGCACGATTTCCTGCCCGGACAGGCAGACCTGCTGTTTACCTCGGTGCACGAGGTGTGGCCCGGTCACTTCCTGCAGTTTCTGCATTCAAATCGCAATGAATCCATCGTTGGCCGTCTGTTTGTCGGCTATGCCTTTGCGGAAGGCTGGGCGCACTATGCCGAGGAAATGATGTGGGAGGTGGGTCTGAACGAAGGTGATGCTGAAACCCACATCGGCCAGCTCGCCAACGCGCTGTTGCGCAACGTGCGCTTTCTGTCAGCCATTGGCCTGCACGCGCGCGGCATGACGCTAGCGCAGTCGGAGAAGATGTTCCGCGAGAAAGCCTTCTCGGATCCGGGGACTGCACGCCAGCAGGCTGCGCGCGGCGCCTACGACCCGGCCTATCTGAACTACACCATGGGTAAGCTGATGATCCGCAAGCTCCGCAAGGACTGGTGTGCCAGTCGCGGCGGGCGCGAGTGCTGGCGGGAGTTCCACGACACCATCCTCAGCTACGGTGGGCCGCCGGTGCCCATGGTGCGTGCGGCTATGATGGGGTCTGCTGAAGGAAGTTTGTTCTAGGCCGAATGGCACTTACATAAGCAGGTTGTCTGACATTCACGGTCATACCGGGCCGGGTCTGTGGTTCGGACAGGGTTTTCGGGGACGCCGTGAATCCATCCCTGGAGGCTCTGGGTTCGGCATCCTGCCTCACACAGCCCCGAAAACCCT
>JAJFKF010000021.1 GCA_021773365.1 Gammaproteobacteria bacterium
GTCTTCTCACCAAATATTTTTTTACACCCCCCCCCCACCGGTCCGTACCTACCACTGTCTGACCTTCTTGCGCGTCAAGGGCGGTGAGTTATCCATAGTTTATGGGAATCCCCCCCTTAAACTGTGGATAACTCGCCACCCTTGACGCGCTCTTGAAGAGCTACCAGATTCGCACCCGCTGATCCGGCTCCAGATACAGCTCGTCCTCAGCCTGCACATCAAACGCCGCGTACCACGCATCCATGTTGCGCACCACGCCGTTGACCCGGTACCTGGCCGGACTATGTGGATTGCTCATTACCTGATTGCGCATGGACTCATCGCGCATCAGCGTGCGCCAGCACTGCGCCCATGACAGGAACAAACGCTGATCGCCGGTCACCCCATCGAGAACGGGCGCAGGCGCATCGCCCAGTGACAGTTTGTAGGCCTCATGCGCGACGGTCAGCCCGCCGAGATCGCCGATGTTCTCGCCCAGCGTCAACCGGCCGTTGACATGAAGTCCCGGCAGAGGCTCGTACTGGTCGTACTGCCCGACCAGCCGGTCGCCCAGCACCTTGAAGGCCTTCTCATCATCGGGTTTCCACCAGTTGCGCAGTACGCCCTGGGCATCGGACTTCGCACCCTGGTCATCGAAGCCATGGCCCATCTCATGGCCGATCACGCCGCCGATGGCGCCGTAGTTCACCGCCGCGTCGGCCTTCGGATCGAAGAACGGCGGCTGCAGGATGGCGGCGGGGAAGACGATCTCATTGAAGGTGGGATTGTAGTAGGCGTTGACGGTCTGCGGCGTCATCATCCACTCGTCGCGATCGGTGGGCTTGCCCAGGCGCTCGAGCTGGCGCTGGTGTTCAAACAGCTGCGCCTGGCGGCTGTTGGTGAAGGCATCGCCGGCCTGCACCTCAAAGTCTGAGTAGTCGCGCCATTTGTCCGGATAGCCGATCTTCGGCCGGAAGGTGGCCAGCTTCTCCAGCGCTGCCTGCTTGGTTTCCGCCGTCATCCACGGCAGTTCGTCGATGCGCTGCTGGTAGGCCTTGCGCAGGTTCTCCACCAGCTCTTCCATCATGGCCTTGGACTCCGGCGGGAAGTAGCGCTGCACGTACAGCTGCCCCACCGCCTCGCCCAGGGCACGACTGGTGGAATTCACCGAACGCTTCCAGCGCTCACGCTGCTCGGGCTGACCGTTCAGCGTACGACCGTAGAATTCAAATGCCTCCTGGTCGAAGGCCGCCGGCAGCACGCTGGCCACGCTGGAGAGGTAGTGATACTTCAGGTAACTGCGCCAGCCGCTGACTGGCACCCGCATGAAGTGTTTTCCCAGCGCCTCGACAGCCGACAGCTCGGATATCACGAACTCTTTCTGGTCATCCATGCCGGCGGCGGCGAACATCTCGCCCCAGGGGTAGCCGGGCGTGAGCTTGTCGAGCTGCGCGCGGGTGCGCGGGTTGTAGGTCAGTTCACGTTCGCGGCGCTTGGCCGCCGGCCAGTGCCGCTCGGCAATCTGCGTCTCCAGCGCGAGAATCTCCTTCGCCTGTTTGGCGGCATCCTCCTCACCGGCCAGCGCCAGCATGCGTTCCACATGCGCCTGGAATTTTTCGCGAATCTCCACGAGCTTGGCATCGGACTTCAGGTAGTAGTCGCGGTCAGGCAGGCTGAGTCCGGACTGACCGATGCCGATCACATAGCGGTCGGGATTCTTTTCGTCAATGGTGATACCGAGGCTGATGGGCGAGGCCAGCATCAGCGCCGGATTGCCCATGAGCCGGGCGACGTCGGCATAGCTGGTGGCCTTGTCGATGGCTTCCAGTCCCGGCCTGGCGGGCGCCAGGCCTGCCGCCTCGATGGCGGAGATGTCGAGATAGGCGCGGTAGTAGTCGCCGATTTTCTGCTCCAGGCTGCCGTCTTCGGCGCCCTGCGGCAGCGACTGGATGAGATCGCGCACGCGCTCTTCGGACTGGTTGGCCAACTGGTCAAACACACCCCAGCGGCTGCGATCGGAGGGAATCTCCGCGGAAGTCAGCCAGCTGCCATTGGCATATTCGAAGAAGTCATTGCCCGGCTTCACCGCCTCATTGCGGGCAGTGAGATCAACGCCCCAGGCACCGAATGCGGGGCCCTGTTCGGCTTCGGGCTCCGGGGAGCCGGAACAGCCGGCAAGCACGGTCAGAGAGAGCGCCGATAAGATCATAACTCTATGATTCATATAATATTTCCCCTACCTATCAATCAGTTTCAGAGGGCAGGCCCGGGCGTCAGATGCCTCAGGCATTGAGATGGATGCGCGAACGATAGTCGACGGCGTGACCGCGGCGGGCGGCGGCCAGGCGCAGCGCGGCGGTATCGATGCGCGGGCTGCATGGGGCGTGGTGAACGGGTGCGTGCTGCATGCCACCGGTACCCTTCAATGTGTCGCCGGCGGCGGATACCGGCTGGGCCTGCCCCGAATCCTCACCCGCGAGCTCACCACCGCCGGCCAGGCGGGCGTTGAGCACGAAGGGCATCTGCTCCACCTTGGCGGAAATGAGCTGGGCGGCGGCATCCGGCGACTCGAAATGCACTTCCATGATCAGGGCCGCGCCGCCGCTGCGCCGCAGCGCAGCCTGCATGGGAATGTGCCCCAGCCCGCCCAGGTAGCCGAATACGCGTGGCGCGGCGGCGGGATCAAGTTCGGTCTCGACGTGCAGGACTACGGTGTTCATGGGCGCACGGCCTGTGGGCTGCGGAAAGCGGGCAGTCTAACCACCTTGTGTGCAGGGGGCCAATGAACGGGTGGGGGCATGTGGAGCGCGGGTCAATCGAATTCGGAGGGGTGGGGGGGGGGGGGGGGGGGGGGTGCGACGAGAGGGGGTAGACAAGCAAAGAGTGT
>JAJFKF010000022.1 GCA_021773365.1 Gammaproteobacteria bacterium
GGGGGTGGGGGCTGTATTCACCCACTTTTTTTGGTCCCCCCCCCTTTAATTTGGTTTAAACTCCCGCCCCCGGAGCAGCGCACTACTGCGCGGCCTGTAATGCCCCTAGCCGCCCCGGCGTCCCCACATCACTCCACACCCCCCGATAAATCTCACCGCTGAGCACCCCGCCCGCCATCGCCCGCTGCAGCAACGGCAGCAACCGCCGCCTGCCCGGTTCACACCCCTCAAAGAACTCCGGCCTGTACACAGCAATGCCGGAAAAGGTGTACCGCTGCGGCCCGTCCGCCACCACACGCCCCTCCACCAGGCCAAAATCTCCCTGGCGGTGAAACGCCGGATTGGGCACCAGCACCACATGCCCCAGCGCATCCGCGGGCAACGCCAGCCCGGCAAAGGAGAAATCCGTCCAGATATCTCCATTCACAACAATGAACGGGCCCGGCCCCAGCAACGGCAGCGCCTGAACAATTCCGCCCGCCGTCTCCAGCGCCGACTCCCCTTCATCGCTGATATGGATCTTCAGGCCCCACCGCGCACCATCATCACCACCCTCCAGCAGTGCCGCGCGCAGCTGCGCACCCAGCCACGCCACGTTCACCACCACCTCGCGCACGCCCGCCGCGGCCAGCGCCTGCAGGTGGTAATCGATCAGCGGGCGTCCGCCAACCTGCAACAAAGGTTTGGGTGTAACGTCGGTCAGCGGACGCATGCGCTCGCCGCGCCCGGCAGCCAGGATCATGGCCTTCATAGCGCCACGCGGGTTTCGAGAAAACGACCGAGCGGCTGCAACTGCGGATACCACGCGCAGACTTCCTTCACGTAGGCCAGTGTCAGCGGTAGATCCTTGAGGTATCCGGCCCTGCCATCGCGATGACAGAGGCGGGCGAAAATACCCAGCACCTTCACATGCCGCTGCACACCCATCAGGTCGAAGGCGCGAAGAAATGCCTGCACACTGTCGCCCACTGCAATACCGGCATCCCGCGCCAGTACGAAATAGTCACTCACCCAGCCTTCCACGCGCTGCCGCGGCCAGGCCACGTAACAATCCTTCAGCAAGGACACCAGGTCGTAAGTCACCGGTCCACGCACCGCATCCTGAAAATCCAGAATTCCCGGATTGGCGCCCGGACAAACCATGAGATTGCGCGAATGATAGTCGCGGTGAACCAGCACCTGCGGCTGCGTCAATGCCTCCTCGCACAACAGGTCGAAGGTGCGCCCGAGCATGGCGCGCTCATCCGCGGCCAATGTCAGCTGCAGATGCCGCCCACAGAACCATTCGGGCATCAGCTCCATCTCTGCACGCAATTTTCCGTGGTCGTACGGCGCAAGCCGGGCGGCATGCGCCTCGCCGCGCGCCTGTATGCGGCTCAGCGCGCCCATTGCATCGGCGTACAAGGCGTCAACCCCGCGCCCGGCCGACAGCTCATCAAGGTAAGGCATCGATCCCAGGTCGCTGAGCAGCAGAAAGCCCTGCCCCCTGTTCTCCGCGAGGATGCGCGGCACGTTCACACCGGTGTCGGCCAGCATGCGCGCCACGGTTACATACGGTGCAATATCCTCCCTGTCCGGCGGCGCATCCATGGCGATGAAGGTTTCCCCACCGCGCTGCAGGCGAAAGTAACGGCGAAAACTCGCATCGGCGCTGGCGGGAACGATCTGGCCCTGCTCCAGCCCCACTTCTGCGGCCAGCCAGGCCTGGAGCTCGGCAAGCCGTGCATCGCTGCCGGTCATCGTGGACGGGCCACTGTGTTGTGTTGAATGCGCATTCGTGGCCATTTCGACTCCGGCCGCCATTATAATGGCCTTGGGGTTCAATCATTGAAAAACAAAGCCTTTTCAGTTCTGTTGTGGCTGGCCGCAGTCAGTATTGCCATGCCGGTCGCCGCGCAGACCAGTACACCGGCAACAAAACCGGCCGCAGCGCCCGTGGAGCGGGCTCCGCATGGCGCTGGCGATGCCAATGCCAAGCCACCCACCCGGCCACCCGCGCCTGCTGACAGCAAGCATGCGAAGACGACGGAAAGCGAGTCCGTCGAGATCACCGGCAATTTCGCTGAAATCGGCCGCAACGGCGATATACATGCCCAGGGCGCGAGTATCCGGCAGGGGATGCGGGAACTGGCTGCCGATGAACTGGAGTACGAGGCCGCCACTGGTCGCTTTCGCGCCCGCGGCGAGGTCAAGTACAGCGACCCGGACATCGTGGTCGGCGGGACCACGGGCACCTTCGACCGGGAAACCGGCGCCAGCATCAGCGATGCCAGCTTCGAGTTGCCGGCCGACTTGATGCGAGGCGATGCCGAGCTGATCACCGTGCAGCCCGGTGGCTTCGTTTCACTGCAACGGGCGCGCTACACCAGCTGTCCGGAAGATGATCTGGACTGGGTGCTGAAAGCCTCGACGATTTCCCTCGATACCAAAGGACGCAATGGCGTCGGTCGCGACGTGCGCGTGGACTTCATGGGTGTGCCCATACTTTACACACCGTTCATTTCATTTCCGCTGGGCGAGGCACGCAAGTCCGGATTCCTGTATCCGGACGTCGGTTTCTCCAGCCGTGGTGGCGCGGAGGTCAGCGTTCCTTACTATTTCAATCTCGCCCCCAACTACGATCTCACGCTCGCCGCGCGCTTCATGAGCCGGCGCGGCGTCGAGGTCAGCCAGCAACTGCGTTACCTCACACCGCGCCAGCACGGCACGCTTGAGGCCAGCTATCTTCCCGGCGACAACCTGCGCGGTATCGATCGCAGCCGCATCGACTGGAATCACCGCGCGGATTTTGCCCGCAACTGGCGCGTGAACATCACCGCCGCCAATGTTGGAGATTCAAATTATTTCGAGGACTTCGGTCTCGGCTCCGAGGACGCCAGCATTCCCTATCTGGAGCGCAGCGCCGAATTCAGTCACTACGGCCGTCATTGGACGATGCTCGCCCAGATACAGAACTTCCAGACCATAGATCAGGCTATCCCGGATCCCGCCCGGCCCTACTCACGACTGCCCCGCCTGCGCGGCCGCGGCGCCTGGAACAGCGCCCGCCTGGGGCTGGACTACACGCTGGATGGCGAGATGGTTTACTTCCATCGCAACAGCGGCCCGACATCGCCAGTGGATGTTACCGGTGCGCGGCTGGATGTGCGCCCGGAACTGAGCTGGTCCTTCAGGCGCCCGGGACTGTACATCACGCCCGCAGCCGCCTATCGCTACACGCAGTACCGCCTGGAGGATGTCGCGCCCGGAGCAGATGACGCGCCGGAGCGTGCCAGCCCCATGACCAGCCTGGATGCGGGCATGATCTTCGAGCGCGCCCAAGGCAGCCGCGGCGACCGGGTGCAGACACTGGAGCCGCGCCTGCTGTACCTGTACGTGCCTTATCGCGAGCAGTCACAACTGCCGGTGTTCGATTCGGGATTGCCCGACCTGAACATCGTGCAGCTGTTCCGCCGCAACCGCTACGTCGGCGCCGACCGCCTGAGCGACGCCAACCAGGTCAGCGTGGGCGTCACCAGCCGGCTGCTCGATGCCGACAGCGGCCGCCAGTTCCTCAGCGCCACCTTCGGCCAGACTTACTACTTCGACAGCCCGCGCGTGACGCTGCCGGGCGAAACGCCGCTCATCCGCGACACCTCGAACTTCATCTCCCAGCTCAGCCTCACCGCCTACCGCGACTGGAACGTCAATCTCGGCCACGAGTGGAACCCGGAGTTCTCCAGCAGCGAGAAGACTGAGCTGGCGCTGCAGTATCGTCCTACGGGAGGTCCTGCGGGAGGCCCCGCGGGCGCCCATCCCGGCAGTCGGGTGATCAACGCCGGGTATCGCTTCCGCAGCGGCCTGATCGAGCAGGTGGACGCCTCCGTGGCCTGGCCCGTAGCCGGGCGCTGGAACGTCTTCGCCCGCGGGGTGTACTCCCTGCGCGATGACACGCTGATCGAGCAATTCGCCGGCTTCGAGTACGCCGCCTGCTGCTGGCGGCTGCGCCTGGTGCAGCGCCGCTACGTCTCGGACCGCACCGGCGAGCGCGACAGCTCCATCGCCCTGCAGCTGGAACTGCGGGGTCTGGGCAGTGTCGGACTGCCCGACGCTTTTCTCGAACGCGCCATTCGGGGATACTCCCCCGGGCCGGACCGTCAGGCCCGCAGGACCCCTTAAACCACCAGGCAATATCGCATGCGCTCAGTCAAATTCGCTGGAATCATCCTGTTCCTGGCCACCGCCGCCGCCCATGGGCAGACCCGGGAGCTATCCACCAGCGGGCAGCTGATGGACCGCATCGCCGCGGTGGTCAACGAGGGGGTAGTGCTGAAAAGCGAAGTGGACCAGCAAATCGAGCGGATCTCCGAACAACTGCGTGCCCAGGGCACGCGCCTGCCGCCGCGCAACGTGCTGCGCCAGCAGGTCCTTGAGCGACTGGTATTCGAACAGCTGCAGCTGCAGCGCGCCGAGCGCATGGGCATGAAAATTCCGGAAGAAACACTGAACGCGGAAGTCAGCCGGGTCGCCGAACGCAACCAGATCACCCTCGATGAGCTGCCCGCCAAACTGCGCGAGCAGGGTATCTCCTATGCGGATTTTCGCGAATCGCTGCGCAAGGAGATGATCACATCGTATTTACAGCAGCGTGAAGTGATGGGCAGCATCGCCATCACCCCGCGCGAGGTCGATCAGTACCTGGCACGCCAGGAAGCCTCAGTGGCGGATGAGGACTTCGACGTCTCCCACATCCTGCTGTCGATGCCCGAAGCGGCGACACCCGAGGAATCCCAGGCCGTGGAGACGCGCGCCAGAGATCTGTACGAACAGGCCAAGGGGGGCGCGGACTTCGCGCAGCTGGCCGTGACCTACTCCAACGCACAAACAGCTCTGGAAGGCGGAAGCCTGGGCTGGCGCAAGGGCCAGGAACTGCCTGGCTTCATCGCCAGACTGGTCGCCGATATGGAGCCCGGCGACGTCGCCGAACCGATGCGCACGCCCAGCGGATTTCATATCGTGAAACTCAACGACCGCCGCGGCAGCGAAGACCAGGTCATGGTCCACCAGGTCCACGCCCGCCATATCCTGGTGCGCCCCACCGCACTGCAGGACGACGAAACCGTGCGCCAGAAACTGGCCGCCTTGCGCCAGCGCATCCTTGATGGTGAGGACTTCGCCGGCCTGGCGCAAAGCACCTCGGAAGATCCCGGCTCCTCGGCAAAGGGCGGCGACCTTGGCTGGATGGAGGAAGGCGGCTTTGTACCCGAGTTCGACAAGATGCTGGCCACACTGAACGAAGGCGATCTCAGCGAGCCCTTCCGCACCCAGTTCGGTTGGCACATTGCGCAACTCCTTGGCCGCCGCGTGCAGGACGTCACTGAAGAGAAGCGCCGCCAGCAGGCGTTCGCGGCCATCCAGGCCAGCAAGGCAGATGAAACGCTTGAGCTGTGGCGCCGCCGCATGCGCGACGAGGCCTACGTCGAATACAAGATGTAAGTTTTTGCTGTTCCCTTTCCCCCTCCGGGAGAGAGGGTCTGGGTGAGGGGGCCTCCTGTCCATCCGCATCATCATCACTTCCGGCGAGCCCGCCGGCATCGGCCCCGACATCTGCGTGCAGGCTCTGCAGCAGTCCTGGCCCGGCGAGCTGTTTGTACTTGGCGATGCCGCACTCCTGCAGCAGCGCGCCGCCCTTCTGCGCCTGCCGCTGCCGCCGGATCGCATCCTGCATGAACCGCTTGCCGAGCCCGTCGAGCCTGGCCGCCTGAATCCCGCCAATGCCGCCTACGTGCTGCGCCTCCTCGACCGCGCCGCGCACGGCTGTCAAAGCGGCGAGTTCAACGCCATGGTGACCGCGCCGGTGCAGAAGAGCGTGATTGCCGATTCCGGCGTGCCCTTCAGCGGACATACCGAATACCTGGCGCAACTCACCGGCACGCCCCTGCCGGTAATGCTGCTGGCCACCGACACGCTGCGCGTCGCGCTGGCCACCACGCATGTGCCACTGCGCCGGGTGTGCGACGAACTGAGTACTGACAGACTGCTGGCCATTCTGCGCGTCATCCATACTGACCTGCGCGAACGCTACGGCCTGGACAAACCCCGCCTCCTGGTCTGCGGGGTCAATCCTCACGCCGGCGAGAGCGGCCACCTGGGCCGCGAGGACATCGACATCATCGCACCCGCTGTGGAGCAGGCGCGCATGGAGGGCATTGCGGCCACCGGCCCCGCACCGGCCGACACGGCCTTCACACCAAGCTCGCTGGCGAGCGCCGATGTGGTGCTGGCGATGTACCACGACCAGGGCCTGCCGGTGATCAAACATGCCAGCTTCGGGCATGCCGTCAATGTCACGCTGGGCCTGCCCATCATCCGCACCTCCGTGGATCACGGCACGGCGCTGGCGCTGGCCGGCACCGGGCAGGCCGATGCGGGCAGCCTCATTGCGGCCATTGGGCATGCGACAGACCTGGCACGCCGGCACAAACATTGATGACAACTCTACCCAGCAGTCCACACCGCCCGCGCAAGCGCTTCGGGCAACACTTCCTGCACGATCCGCAGGTGGTGGCGCGTATCGCGGCGGCCATCGATCCGGGCCCCGGCGACCGTTTAGTCGAAATCGGCCCCGGGCACGGCGTCCTGACCACACAGCTGCTGCAGCGGGTGCCCACGCTGACCGCGATCGAGATCGACCGTGACCTGTCCGCGGAGCTGGCCACGCGCTTCGGTGACACGCTGGCGCTGCATACGACGGACGCGCTGAAAATGGATTTCACCGAACTGCGCGGCTCGGGCCCGAAGCTGCGTATCGTCGGCAACCTGCCCTACAACATCTCCACGCCGCTGATGTTCCACCTGCTGGAGCATCTCCAGGCCATCGAGGATATGCATTTCATGCTGCAGAAGGAGGTGGTGGACCGCATGGCGGCACCGCCGGGCTCAAAGGTCTACGGCCGGCTCACCGTCTCCCTGGCGCCCTGGGTCAGTGTTGAACCTTTGTTTGCAGTGGGTCCGGGGGCATTCCGGCCGACGCCGAAGGTCTCCTCCGTCGTGGCGCGCCTGGCGCCCTGGGCCCGACCGCCTTTCGAGCTGACGGATCCGGAGCGCTACGACGCCATCGTCCGCAGCGCCTTCTCACAGCGACGCAAGACGCTGCGCAATGCGCTGAAGGGCACGGTACGACCAGCGGTGTTCGATTTGCTCAATATCGACCCCGGCTTGCGAGCCGAGCAGATTGCACCCTGGCAGTTTGCGCAACTCGCCGGGGCCGATTCACCTGGCATCACAGATCAAACGACTTCCTGATCTCCAGATACATGACCCTGCCGCGTGGGTCTACCGCCAGACTGTCCACGAAACCCGGCTGGCCGTTGAAGGTCAACTCGTTGGTCAGGTTGCGCACGCCACCGAGCACGTCCCACTTGCCGCGATCGAAGGAGTAGCGTCCGCTGATATCGATAGTGGTGGTGGAATCCACTTCGAAGCGCGGCGTCACCGAGAACGCCTCGTACACGAAGGGCGAGGCATAGCGCACATAGACGTCCATCCCCAGGTTTCGCTGCGACCAACCCAGATTGAATGCCCCCTGCCACTGCCGCGGCCCCTTGTCGGTGTCCAGGCGCTCCAGCCTGCTGCTGGTCGAGGCGCTGGCAGGAAGATAGTCAGTCATCGCCAGGGTGTAGGTTCCCCCCAGACCTGCCAGGACAGTACCGAAACCCAGCGAACGTTCGTACTTGAGGTTGAAGTCGATTGATCGGCTCTCCCGCTTGTTGATGTTGATCGGCATGGTGCGAAAGTACAGCAGATAACCATCCTCATCGCGTACGGCAGTCTGCGGATTGGTGAGCCGGAACTGAAAAGGCAGGCCGGCGGTGATGCGGTTACTGTAGTCGATTCTGAAGTAGCTCATGGACATCCGCAGCCCTTCAACTCGCGGTGGCATCCAGTCGAAACCCACCGTGTAGTTGTCAGAGGTCTCCGGCTTCAGAAACGGGTTACCGCTGGAGACGGACATGTACCAGTCGAGGAATCCCTCCGGATTGCCGGCGTCGATATCCGGGTGCAGCGGGTCACGGCTGCGAAAAATCGCGGGATTGTTCCTGATATCACGCCATTGCAGGGGCACGCCGGGCGTGCCTTCGTCAGCCATCATTTCATTGGTGCGTGGCGCGCGGAAGGCCTCCGCCCAGGAAGCGCGCAGGTTCAGTTGCTGCATCGGTCGCCACGACAGCGCGATGCGCGGACTGACGTTGCTGAAGAGCTGTCCAGTTCGCGGCGAGAACTCCGCGCCACCAAATACACCCAGAAGCGCATCCAGGTCCGCTTCCCGCAAGCCACCCAGATCGAGGAAACCCGAAGGGACATTGAAGTACTCATACTCCTCCCACCGCAATCCGACCGAGAACTCCAGCGAGCGCATCCCCCGGAAACCGTTGTCAGCGCCAACCACCGGTATCAGCAGCTCGGAGAAGGCGGCTTTGACCGTGCGTTTCTGCTGCGTGACGCCATCACGCGCCTGCGTGCCATCTGCGCCGCCGGGAAAGGACTGTGCGATGTTCGGACGATCCTCGCTGAAGTCCTGCTTCTCCTTGCGGTACTCCAGCCCCAGCCCCAGCCGCAGCGATCCACCCGGAAGATCAAACAGCCCGCCTTCCAGTCTTTCATTGATAGACGTGACGACGTTTGTTGGCCGGAACACAGAGACGAATCCATTCAAGTCCACAAACTCCTGGCGCTCGGCGGCAGTCATTCCTCCGAAGATGTCGAATACCGAATAGCTGAGATTCTGCGCAGCGACCCAGTCGATTCCATACGTCACCGAGTCGGACTTGTTGTCGAGCCAGCTCAACGCGCTGTCGAGACGCCAGTCACCGAAGGGAAGATCCCACCCAAGACCCAACACGACATCGGTGTTGCGGCTGCGGGTATCAACAATGGTCCGGCCGGCAAAATCCAGGATTGTCGAACCGATCATCCAGTCACCACTGATATTGCCGTTTCCCGGCACCTCCTCTTCCGGAAGCATGACCAGCAACAACGAGGTGAAATCGCCAATCCGATGGCTGTCGTCCACGGCGTGAATCAACTCCACATACGCATTGACCGACCTGGAAAGCTGCTGATTGAGGTAGAGGCTGGCGGACACGTTCCTGGTGTCCTGTGAGTAGTCCTGACCCACGTCATCAAACGGCACCGCGAGATCCGCCGAGAACGCGCCAGGATCATCGAGCGTCGGCCCCCAGATTGGGTCGGTAACGAAGGTAGCGCCTGAGTCCACCAGCGATACGCCATCGGGCAACGCCAGCGGTCCCGACAGGCCGTTCACGATTCGATAGTTGTCGTTGTAGTACACCTTGCCGTTGGCCCCATCGGTTGCCCTGAAGTCGCGGCTGCCGTAGGGCCTGAAGTCATTTGACGTAAAAATCCTTGTAGTCTCGATGCTGTCGCGCCGACTCGCAGTAGCAGTCAGCGTGACATTGCCGGTTTCCCAGCTATAGCCCATGGTCTGCACAAACTTCATCTCGTCCGCTTCGGTCGCGCTGTGTTCGTGGCGCAGCGCCGACGTGGCGCCAACATAATCCTTGCGCAAGATGAAGTTGATGACGCCGGCTATGGCATCTGCACCGTAAAGCGCCGATGCGCCTTCAGTCAGAATTTCCACCCGTTCGATGGCATCCGCCGGAATGGTGGACAGATTGACGAAATTTCCCTGGTCGATGGCCGAGCCGCCGGTCCTGCGCCCATTGACCAGCACCAGCGTCGACCCGGTCCCCAGACCACGCAGGTTGGCGGCCGCCTGGCCCTGGGCACCGGCCAGGATGGCACCGTCCGGATCGAGTCTTTGCCCGCTGTCAGTGTCGGCACGCGAGGTCGAGACACTGGTTACGGCACTGAAATTCTGCGGCAGCGTCCGCAGAATATCCTCCGCAGTGGTTACACCCAGGCGCTCGATCTCCTCGCGATCAATGGTCGTCAGCGGAGTCGTACTGTTCCGGCGCCGGAGCATGGAGCCGGTTACAACAATCTGCTGTGTTTCCTCCTTCTGCGTCCCCGTCTCCTGCGAGGCGGATCGCGTCTCTTCCGCACCATCGCCCTCTGCCGGCTCCTGCTGACGAACAGCGCCCGTTCTCACGAGTCGCATTGAATCCCGAGCATCAATGACCGGTCTCGAATCGACGCCGCTGGAAAGAGATTTGTCGGCGGACGGCAGCGGCGCAGCGATCATCATCGCGCCGCTGGCATCGGTACTCAGGGTCAGCAGCGTGCCCTCGATGAGCTTGGCTACCGCATCGCGTCGGGACAGTCGACCGCGCACTCCGCGGGTCTTCATGCCCTGCACTTGTTCCGGTCGGTATACGAGATCAACGCCAAGCTGCCTGGCCAGCAGGTCCAGCGCCGCGGCCAGTTCACCGGCCGGGATATCGACGCTGAGCTGAGGCGACTGGGCATACGACTCCAATGGCAGTATGCAGAGCCCGAGACAGCAAGCGAGTAGCAGTCGCCGCGCAGTCGCTTTCAGCATCACAGTCTCCAGGTCACACCGGCTCATCCCGGCGCTAACTGAGACGAAGCATGGCAACGAATCCCACCCATCGAGCGCGAAATCCCCGGGAAATCTTCAGCGGCTGCGCAGCAGAATGGAATCGTCCCGGTACTCCGCGCGCAGCGGATAGCCCTGTTCCAGCAGCCGCACGAAGGGCTGCAACTGTGTAGAACCAAATCTGCCGGCAACAGGCAGTGCCGCCAGTGCCGGATCCTCGATCAGAATCTTCCGTGTGTTGTAGCGATTGAACTCTGCCGCCGCCTCCGCCAGCGTCATATCGCGCAGGATCAGCACACCGCTGCGCCAGCTCAGAATCTCTTCCACCTCCGCAACAGGCCGGTGCCGCACCACAATTCCTTCTGCATCGGCAAGGGCCACGGTTCCGGCCGGCAGCAATTCATGGGACGTTGTCTGTTCGCTGCCGGATGTCTCCACGCGTACCTTGCCCTCGGTCACGGCCACACGCACGGCGTCCGGCTCCCGGCGTACCGAAAATCGGGTACCAACGACCACCACACGCTTGTTACCGGCATTGACCACGAAGGGGCGCAGCGGATCGGGCGCCACTTCAAAAAAAGCCTCACCGTGATCGACCTCAACACGCCGTTCAGTATCGGTAACCGCGACGCGAACCCTGCTATTGGTGTTCAGGGTGATTTTCGAGCCGTCGGCGAGCGGCAGCGATGCCACGCCACCAACGGGCGTATGGTACGTGGATACCGCCGACGGCCAGATCAGCCAGGCCGTCAGCGCCAGCAATACGGATGCAGCCAAGGCAACCGTGCCTGACAGCCAATGCCTGGAGCCAATCCGCCTGGCCGCCGCTGTGGATGCAGGAATAAACGGCGACAGCACCCACTGGCCGCGGGGCGGTACGCCCTGCGACGAGACGCCGGCGCCGAGCGCCTTCAGGCGCAGGGCCTGCTCCCAGGCATCCTCGATGCGCAGATACGTCACCCGATGCAATGTCGAGGTGTTCAGCCACTGCTCGAATGCAGCCCGATCCCCGGCTGACCAGTCTCCGGAATCGCGTCGGGCCAACCAGTCGGCCGCAGTTTGTTCGATGGCGCTACTGCCGTCCGTGCTCATAGCCGCCCTCCTTTGTCATCGAGCCGGACGCGGTGCTGGCACCATCGGCTTCGGCACGCATGTAGTGCGCCAGCAGACGACTGCCCTTGGATATCTGCTTCTCCACGGTCTTCTCACCAATGCCCAGACGCCGCGCAATCTCCTTCTGCGCCATATCCTGCACCCGACGCATCCACACGACTTCGCGGCACCTCGGTGGCAGGCGGTCGAAGGCCTGCGCCAGGCGCTTCAGGTCCTGGCGCGCCATGGCCCGCTGCTCGGGTGATACCTCGTCCACTAAGACGTTCAGCACATCAATGTCCCCCACGGCCTCGATGGAGACCACCCGCTCACGCCGGATGCGATCGGTCATCAGGTGCCGTGCCGTGGTAAACAGGAATGAGCGCGCCGCGCCTGGTCGCGTCGCCGCTGCCGCTTCATAGACGCGCGCGTAGGTCTCCTGACGAAGATCTGATACTTCCTGCCGCCGTGGCCATACACGCAGCAGGTAGCGCTGCAGCGCCTCTTCGTGAATCAGGATTTCGCGTTTGAACCAGCTGTCGAGGGAGTCGTCCACGCCGCGAACTTACTCTGGCTGCAGGCGCAAATACAGCGCAAATGAGCAATAGAACGCCAATTTGCGCTGATTGCGGCTCTGCACATCCGGCGCATGGGGGATCGGGGACGCTGCTTCGTCTTAGTGGAGTTGCGGGTCCAGCTACAAGTCCTTGCGCAAAGAGACCGATACTGTCCGCCCGAACGGATTGCCGCTCAGCCGATCGAATCCGGGCTCCGAGTTGAGGAACGGTGTGCTGCTGCCGAGCAGGTTGTTCACTGCCAGTGACATACGCCAGCCGCGACTCATGGCGGTACCACCGTCGAGATCCAGGGACACATACAGATTCAGCGTAGTGAAGGAGTCCACGCGCTGCATGCCCGCACCGGCGATCGCATCGGAACTGTCGCGACCCAGCGCACCGATCTGGTGGGAATAGGCGCTCAGGTGGTTCAGATCGAACGCCACCTGCAGATCCGGCACGGCGGCCGGCGTGAACTGCATGCTCATGCGGTGACGCCAGTCCGGTCCGCGCAGACTGGTTCCCGCCAGTTCTATCGGCATCTGTCCCGGCAGAATGGTTTCCGCCAGCTCCGCCTGGTAGGCGGCGCTGTAGCTGAGCGCGTAGCGGCCCTGCCCGTTGCTGAAGGCATACTGACTCCACAAATCGTAGGCCCGACTGTGTGTGTGCGTTCCAGGTTAATGGGGCTGTCGGCCAGGGTCAGGAGATTTCCAGCGGCGCCCCGCACCGCAACGCCCGGGAACAACCCCGAGTTGGCGGTCACGAATTCCAGCCCGAATGAGCCCAGCGGCGAGACGATACGATCCGCGAACTCCACGTCATGCGCGCCGATGCCGAGGGCCAGACCCGCGATCAGTGGCGGCGTGATTTCCACGCCTGCGGTCCAGCTACGACCAGTCTCCGATCGTATGTCGGGATTGCCGCCAAAGATATTTTCGACGGGACCGAAGCAGGGCGGCCCGCCCGCCAGTGCCTGCGGACAACCGAAGTCCGGAGTGATGGTACCGGGCAGGACTTGCCGCGGCTCATTGACCTCAAACAGGCTGGGCGCGCGGAAGGAAGTGCCGTGGGAGGCACTGAACGTCAACCAGGAAGCAGCCCCCCAGGACAGCCCAAAGCGAAACACCGTTTCACTGCCGAAGTCCGAGTTGTCGGCATAACGCGCTGCGGCGGTCAGCAACAGGCTGTCGACCGCGCGTACGGCATTGTCGCGGCCGACCAGCGGAATGGACAGTTCACCGAAGAGCGACTGCACATCGCGCGTCGCGGCGCCGATCAGATCGATGTTGGTGCCGATGCCCTGTGACTGCGATACACCGTGTGTACGCGCCTTATCCTGCCGGTACTCGCCGCCCAGCAGCGCGCGCACTGCACCGCCCGGAAGCGAGAATGCATCACCTTGAGCATAACCGTTCACGGTTACCACGCCGGTGGTCATGTCGGCGAACAACGGATCGTCCGGCTGCAACCCTGCGAACTCCGCCGCGGTCGCCGCCGTGCCGTCACCGATGACATTGATGGTGCCGGCGAGTGCCGCCGCTGTCAGCGCCTCTGTATAGCTGTAATTGCGCGTGGCAGTGTCCTCGCGCGACACGGAAGCGCTCAGATCCCATGTCCAGTCCGCCATCACGCCGCTCAGCGCTCCCAACACATTGAGGTTGTCGGTGCGATCCTCACGGGACAGCCGAGGCAACAGCCCCGCGGCGGTTTCGTTGACAAACCGATACGAATACAAGCCAAACCAGGGACCGGGAAACGGATCGAACACCGTGTTGGTAAACAGCACATTCGGCGAGATGATCTGCGGCCCGCGATCAAATTGTGTTTCGCGCCGCGCCGCCAGCAGGCGGACACTGAGCTCGATATCGCGGGACAGGTCCACGGCGCCGTAGGCATACAGCGAGTAGTCCTGGCCCTGCGGACTGAACTGCTCATGCACGTCACTGTCGAGCAGCTGCCCGGGTTGCACGTCGGCCAGCGTCAGGGTATTCCGAACGCCCGGGAGAACATGCACCTGCGACGAGCTGGTTCCAGGCAGCGGCCCGGAGAAACTATCAAAATATCCTGGACTGTTCACCGCCGGACGAAAATCCCTGCCGCCCCTGGCAGTGTAGTCCCGGTTCGTCCTGTCCAGATCCCCGAAGGTCGTCGCTCCCGTCTCACGATAGTTCAGGGCGCCGAGCACATTCCAGCCGACGCCGGACAGACCGCCCAGCAGACCGAGGTTATAGATGGCCCCGCCCTTTCCGTTGCCGTTGTATGTTCCATCCAGTGACATGCCGGTGAAGTCCTGACGCGTGACTATATTCGTCACGCCTGCGATGGCGTCGGTACCGTAGATGGCGGAGCCGCTATCGGTCATCACCTCGATGCGCTCGACCACCAGTGCCGGCATACCCGCGATGTCGGAAAAGTTCGCCCCGCCCTGCGCGATCGCGCTGGGCGAGAGCGGATGTCCGTTCAGCAGCGTCAGAGTTGCACCGGGTCCCAGGCCACGGAGATCTGTTGCCACCGCGCGATTGAAGTTATTGAAGCCAATGCCGGTACTGCCATTGTTACCGGTGGCAGTGGATTGCACGCCCGAATTGTTCTGCAGTACCAGGCTCAGCGCATCCTCCACCGACTGGAAGCTGCGCAGCTCAATGTCCTCACGGGTGATGACGGTGACCCGCGATGTGGGCGTGGCGTTCTTCAGGCGGGAACCCGTGACCACCAATTCCCCACCCGCGCCGCCGGCGGTCTCACTGGCTTCGGGCGCAGGCGCCTCGGTAGCCTGCGAGCGGGCAGTCCCGGACGGCGGCTCAGCCAGCGAAATGCGCGTGGTGGAGCCAATCGGATGATCAACGGTTCGTGCCTGCGGAGAGGCAACCTTGGCCGGCTCCACCGGCAGCGTGCGTATGGCCACCGTGCGCTCGTCGATGAATTCATAGGCAAGGCGCGTGCCAGCCAGCAGCAGATCCAGCGCCGCCTGCGGCGTATAACGACCCTCGATCTTCGGCGCCGTGGCATCGCGCACCTGCGGTGCCGGGAAGATCACCTGCAGGCCCGTTTGCCGGGCCAGCGCATTCAGCGCGTCTGGCAGCGGCTGCCGCGGAATATTCAGGGCCACGGACGTGGCGTTCTCATCTGCATGACTGACGGCACCAAGCAGTGCCAGACATCCGAACAGACACCCCGCGATTACCAGTCTTGCAGCTTTCATTGTCGCGCTTCTCCCCACAGTGGCTCTCCTGCCATTGGAAGTGTTTGCGTCGGGCCCGAAAGGGGTAGTTCCATGCGGGGAGTACCCCTTTTGACCCCCTGGACTACACTTCATCATTAAGTGAACCCAAAATCGCACCATCGCAGCGCCGTACTGCCACAGCCCGGCCTGGAGCAGTACCAGAAAGCTCTGCACCGCTTTCTGCTGCAAAGACTCGGCAGCGCCGAGGATGCCGCGGACCTGGCCCAGGAAGTGTACCTGCGGATGCTGCGCGTGGAGCACAACGAGCTGGTCCGCAGCCCGCTGGACTATCTGTACGGCATCGCCTCGCACGTGGTCTATCAGTTCAAGCTGCGCATGCGCCGCGAGGTAGTGACATTTGACTCCCAGGCATTGGAGCAGCTTGCCGAGCATCCGCCCGAAATTCGCGCGGACGAACTGGCAGATCGACTTGACGCGCAGCAGCAGCTGGAGTGGGCGCTGGGGCAGCTGCCAGCCACACAACGGGTGGTGTTCCTGCTGCGCAAACGCGACCATCTGTCCAACCAGCAGATTGCCGAGCGGCTGGGCCTGTCGATGCACACCGTCAAGAAGTATCTGTTCCAGGCGCAGGCACGTATGCGCACACTGTGGACGCACGAGATGGCGCAGGGAGAAAACCCATGAGCCATCGGCCCATGCGCCATCAGCCCATGCGCCGCGATACGCTACGCATCGCCGAGGAAGCTGCCGAATGGATGGACGCATTGTCTTCGGGGGATGAATCCGGACGAGCCGCGTTCGTGCAATGGCTGAGCGCCTCGCCGCGACATCTCGAGGAATTTCTGCTGCTCACCGCATCCGAGCAGGCCTGGCAGAATATCGACGCCGACCGCACGATCGACGTGGAGGCGCTGATTGCTGAATTGAATCCGGACGTGCTGCCGCTGCCGCACCCGGAGTCTCCAGCGACCGCCACGTTCAGGCACCACCCATTGCAACAGCGCAGAACCTGGTACCGCGCGGCGGCCGTCGCAGCCGCAGCCATCGCACTCGCGGCGACAATGGTATGGATGCGGTCGGAGCCAGACAGCTACGTGCGCTATACGACGGCAATCGGCGAACAGCGCGCCGTGGAACTTGAAGACGGCTCACTGGTGCATCTGAATACCCGTACGAGTCTGGAGGTCCGCCTGACAGACCGGCGGCGTGAAGTTCACCTGCTTGAAGGCGAGGCGTTATTCAAGGTTGCGCAGGACCAGGTGCGCCCGTTCCAGGTCAGCTCCGGCTCCACCGTCATCCGCGTTATCGGCACGCAGTTCAATGTCAGCCGCGCCGAGCAGGACACCACCGTATCGGTCATTGAGGGTCGGGTGCAGGTATCGCGCAGCGGCGCCCTACCCAGGACGAAAGCGGCGGCGCCCGGTGGCGCAACGCCACGACTGCTCTCGGCCGGCGAGCAGGCCCGCATCGTGGACGACGGCCAGATCACCCGTGCCAGCGTCGATCCGGCGGAAGTGGGCACCTGGCGCCAGCGCCGGCTGGTATTCCGCGACAGCACGCTGGGTGAAATCGCGGCGGAGTTCAATCGCTACAACCGCATGCCGCAGATCCTTATCGAGGACGAATCCGTGCGTGCCCGCCGCTACGGCGGCACCTTCGACGCCGACGACCCCCAGGCGCTCATCACCTTCCTGCGCCCCGAGGAAGGGCTGATCT
Organism: Gammaproteobacteria bacterium; assembly: GCA_021773365.1. GTDB lineage: Bacteria > Pseudomonadota > Gammaproteobacteria > Steroidobacterales > Steroidobacteraceae > JAJFKF01. The sequence continues at coordinate 17,069 of JAJFKF010000022.1, forward strand.
GCGAATCGCGGGGCTCAACGCTGGTCATCCGGCCACGCCGCTAAAAACACGCGATAACGCAACGCCCGCCCAGCGGCGCACCTTCAGTTAACTCACTGATCTGGTGCTGCAGATAGAACTTCCGGCACTTTCCAGGCTCCATTGCTCTTTCGCTGCTCCACTTGCGCCACGCAGGCGGGCAATACCACCGTAGAGGACCAAAATGAGCTGGTTTGCCAACGACTTCACCGCCTGTACGGCCAACGCCGAGCCAGACGACCACCACAACGTGGAAACACGGCAGGAACCTGCCCCTGGCGTGACCATCCAGCGCCGCAGCCTCTTCAGGATCGGCGGCGCGGCCGCCCTGGCCCTGCTGGTCGGTCCAGGCGTACTGCGCAGTGGCAAGGCGGGCGCCTCAGAGGCCGGCGAGCAGTTCGGCCCGCTCAACCTGGAGGAATTCATCGCCCAGGCCGACCCCCTCGCCAGAGCGCTGGCGGGTGGCACTGAGCCCAATGAAGAAGCGTACCTGTTGCACCTGGCCTCGTTGCTGTGTCGACTCGGTCCACAGCCCCTGGGCGCGGAACGCCCGCGACGCATGATGCGCTCGCACTACTACAAGCCACATTTCGCCGTCATGCAGATCAACATGGCGCCGGACGCCGTACTGCCCTACCACGATCATCGTGATTACAACGGCGTCATACTGGGCCTGGAGGGCAGCGTACGCGCGCGCAATTTCGAGATCCTCGGCGACGACCTCATACCGCCCGGAGACAAACAGTTTCAGATTCGCCAGACCGCCGACACCGTGCTGGAGCCCGGGCGCATTTCCACGCTCACTCGTCGTCGCGACAATATCCACGACCTGCGCGCCGGGACGCAGGGCGCACGGCTGCTGGATGTGTTCACCTTCTTCCCGGGAAGCCAGGGATCGCACTACCTGGAAGTGGACGAAACGCCCCTGGAAGACAGGCCCGCGGTATTCACAGCGCGCTGGAGGGCATGAGTTGAAAATTCATCACTCACCCGCCGGTTTCACAGCCACCACCGCAGTGCTGCTGCTCCTTGGCAGCTGCGGCGCATTCGCACAATCAGAAAAACGTCCGCTGGATACCGACGCCTACGACATCTGGAACAGTATCGGCGAGAAGGCCCTGTCCGACGATGGGCAGTGGGTGCTGTATACGCAGGGCCCTGAAGACGGCGACACGGCATTGCACGTGCGGCATTTGCAGTCAGATCGCGCATACCTCGTTCCCCAGGCCAAGGCCGCTGCCTTTGAGGACAATGCCCGTCATGTCGTGTTCATGATCAAACCGCAGAAAGCGGCGGTTCGTCAGGCAAAGCTCGCGGAAAAGAAGAAAGACGAGCTACCCAGGGATGCCCTGGGCATCCTCGACCTCGACAGCGGCAACATCACGCGCGTTGAGGAGGTGAAGTCCTTCAGGCTGCCGAAGAAGGCCTCCGGCTACGTTGCCTATCTGCTGGAGAAACCAGCGGCGGACAAGAAAGACAAGACCAGGGACACGGAAGCGGAGGAACTGAAGGAGGAACAGGAAGAAGAGGAAAAGGCGGAAAAAGAACCGAAGAAAAAAAAGGACAAGAAGGCCGAGGGCACTCCGCTGGTGCTGCGCAATCTCGCCACCGGCGCGGAAACCCGCTTCGCGGACGTACTCGAGTATCAGCTCACCGAAGACGGCCAGTGGCTGGCCTACACCGCATCGAACAAGGATGGCACGGCCGACGGCATATTTGCCGTTGAAACCGCCACCGGCAACAGTACTGCCCTCATGACCGGCAAGGGCGTATACAAGCAGGCCGCCTTCGACGAAGCCGGCCGTCAGTTTGCCTTCCTCTCCAATCGCAATGATATGGAAGCGGACCAGCCCGCTTTTACGCTGTACTACTGGCGCATCGGCACCGCTGCGCCCGAAGCACTGGCCACTGCCGGCACGCCGGGCATTCCGGCCGGCTGGTGGATCGGCGAACACGGCGCACTGCAATTTTCAAAACAGGGGCGCCGCCTGCTGTTCGGCACCGCCCCGCGTCCGGCGCCGGAACCCGAGGCCACGGTGCCCGACGATGAGAAGGTCGTGCTCGACGTATGGAACTGGCGTGACCCCCTGCTGCAGCCCATGCAACTCAAGCAGCTGGAACGCGAGAAAAACCGCACCTACCGCGCCATCGTGCATCTGACCGACAGACAATCGACCGCAAGGCGCATCGTGCAGCTGGCCGACGAAGACGTCCCCGAGGTTGAGATCGGCGCCGAGGGCGAGGCGCAGACTGCCATCGGTCACGGCAACCTGCCATACCAGCAGCGCATCTCCTGGGATTCACCGGGTTACAACGATGTCTACCTGATTGATGTCGACAGCGGTGAGCGGCGCCTGGTGCTGCAGGAGCTGCAAAGCCAGGCCACCCTCTCGCCCCAGGCCCGCTACATCACCTGGTGGAATGGCAGCAAACGCAGCTGGTACGCAATGTCCACGCGCAGGGACGCGAGCGGGCCGCTCAACCTGGGAGCAGGTATTCCCCATCCGCTGCACGATGAACTGAACGATCGCCCGCAGATACCAGCCCCCTACGGTACGGCCGGCTGGACAGAAGATGACGCCCTGTTCCTCGTCTATGACAAGTACGACCTGTGGGCCCTGGACCCCGGCGCCAGGCGTGCGCCACGCAATGTCACCGAAGGTGTGGGCCGCGACGCGAATATCCGCCTGCGCCACCTCAGGCTGGACCCGGAAGAGAAATTCATCGATCCCGACAAGCCGCTGCTGCTGTCCGCCTTCAACCTCACCGGCATGTCCAGCGGCTTCTATCGCGATCGTATCCGTGGTGATGGCAAACCCCGGCGCCTGTTGATGATGGACCGGTCTTTTTCCTCCCCGCAGCAGGCCGAGGACGCCACAACGCTGCTCTATACGCGCGAGAGCTTCAATGAGTTCCCTGACGTCTGGGTCAGTACACCGGAGTTCACCAACCCGCGCCGCATCAGCACCGCCAATCCACAGCAGCAGGACTACAGCTGGGGCAGCGCCGAACTGGTTCACTGGACTGCTCTCGACGGCGAGCCGCTTAGCGGCATTCTCTACAAACCCGAGGGGTTCAACGCCGCACAAAAATACCCGATGATGGTGTACTTCTACGAGCGCATGTCGGAGCGGTTGCACAGCCACAATGCACCGGTGCCGAACCGCTCCCGCATCAGCATCTCTTTCTACGTCAGCCGCGGCTACCTGGTGTTCATACCGGACATCCCCTACCGCATTGGCTACCCCGGAGAAAGTGCGGTCAATGCAGTCCTGCCCGGCGTCGGCGCGCTCATCGAACAAGGCTTTGTCGACCGCAGTCGCATCGGCGTGCAGGGCCACAGCTGGGGCGGCTATCAGATAGCCTACCTGGTCACCGAGACGAATATGTTCGCGGCCGCCGAGTCCGGCGCACCAGTGTCCAACATGATCAGTGCCTACGGTGGCATCCGCTGGGGCTCGGGCATGAGCCGCATGTTCCAGTACGAGAAAACCCAGAGCCGCATCGGTGGCACGCTGTGGGAATACCCGCTGCGCTACATCGAGAACTCGCCGATCTTCAACGCCGACAAAATTGAAACACCACTGCTTATTCTGCACAACGACCAGGACGGCGCCGTACCCTGGTATCAGGGCATTGAGCTGTTCGTGGCCGGTCGCCGCCTGGGCAAGCCCACGTGGATGCTCAACTACAACGGCGAGGATCACGGCATCGCCAAGTACCAGAACAAACGGGACTTCGCGATCCGCATGCAGCAGTTCTTCGACCATTACCTCATGGACGCACCCATGCCGGTGTGGATGAAATCGGGCGTTCCGGCGGTAGACAAGGGACGCACGCTGGGGCTGGAACCGGCGGCGGACTGACTCAGCCGTTTGTATTGACTTGCTTGTCCCGTTTGGCCGATCCGGCTTTCCTGACTGCTGCATTCAGCGCATCGATGGCGCGAATAAGCGCCGTGGCGCTCTGAAAGCGTTGCTGCGGCCGCTTGGCCAGCAGCTTGTTCAGCAAGGGCTGCTGGCGAACCAGCTTCGATGGCAGACGCGGAATGGGCGCGTGGCTGTGCTTGTAGATCACACCCATGGGCGTTTTGGCCAGGTAGGGCTTACGACCCGTGAGCATCTCGTAGAAAATCACCCCCAGGCTGTACAGGTCGCTGCGCTCATCAGTATCGCTGGCATGCCCCTGTTCCGGGCTCATGTAATACGGTGTGCCGAAAATCTGGCCTGTGCCGGTGATCTCCATGTCGAACTTCAGCTGCTTGGCGAGACCGAAGTCGATCAGCGCCACTGAGCCGTCACTGCGCAACAGCACATTGCCGGGCTTCAAATCCCGGTGCAGCACGCCCACGCCGTGAATCGCCTCCAGCGCGCTGGCCATCTGCCGCAGATAGTCCACCGCCTGTGCCAGTGCGATGGGCTGTTTCAGCCGCTCGCGCAGGTCGCCGTGCGGAAAGTACTCCATGGCGATGTAGATATGGTCATCGGCAATGCCCAGGTCGTGAATGCGCACGACGTTCGGATGGTGCACCTTGGCCACCACCTCGTACTCCTGCAGGAATCGATCGATGGTGGCGCCATTATCACCTGACGTAGCGCTATCGGGCACCTCGCGCAGCACCTTCAGCACTCCCAGCACCCCGGCGCGCTCACTCTCGGCCAGATAAACGCTGGCCAGCGGACCGGTGGCAATGGTACGCACGTAGCGATGGCCGCGGATGGTGATCTCACCGAACTGATAGACCTGCCTGGCGTGAGATGTGCCCCGCCACAGCGTCAACTGGCGTTTGCGCTTGCGCGCAGCCTCCCCGAGCGCACCGACAAAGCGGCGATGATCGATCTTGGCCTTGCCAATGCAGGCCTCGGCACCGGCGCGCACACCCGGCATGACATGTTTGTCGGCAGACGAGGGCGTGAGAAAGATGATGGGTGGGAAACCTGGCCGCTGCGTCAGCTCGGCGAGCCACTGCAGACCCTGGCCACCATCGACACCCTGGTCAAGCACCACCACTTCCCAGGCCGCGCCGGTCAACTCCGGCGGATAGGGTCCATCACGGGCCGGATCGTGTTCGGCGATGACAGCGTCCGGATACTCGGTGGTGATGTGGTGGCGCAGCAGTTGCGCGTAGGGCGGCTGGTCTTCGATGAGCAGAATTTTTGGCATGGGGTCCGGACCAGCAAAGTCGACGCGCCGTTCAGACCGGATACAGCCCCTGCAGCGCGCGGCGGCGCTTGCGAGTTCGCGCCTGGTCCGAACGCTCCTCCTGCAGCCGCTCCAGGTAGTCCGGCGTTACATCGCCGGTGACGTACTCGCCCGAAAAGCAGGAGGTATCAAATTCCTCGATGCGCGCGTTGTCGTGGCGCACGGCCTGCACCAGATCCTCCAGATCCTGATAGACCAGCCAGTCCGCGCCGATCTGCCGTTCAATCTGGGCCACGGTGAGTCCGCTCGCCACCAGTTCGGCAACCGCTGGCATGTCGATACCGTACACGTTGGGGAAACGCACCGGCGGGGCCGCAGAGGCGAAATACACCTTGCGCGCACCGGCCTCGCGCGCCAGCTCTATGATCTGCGCCGAGGTGGTGCCGCGCACGATGGAGTCATCCACCAGCAGCACGTTCTTGCCGCGAAATTCCAGATCGATGGCATTCAACTTGCTGCGCACTGATTTCTGCCGCTGTTCCTGGCCGGGCATGATGAAGGTGCGGCCAATGTAGCGGTTCTTGATGAAGCCCTCGCGGTACTTCACGCCCAGTAGCTGCGCCACCTGTACGGCACTGGTGCGGCTGGTATCGGGAATGGGGATGACGACATCGACATCGTGATCGGGCTGCTCACGCAGGATTTTCTCCGCCAGCCGTTCGCCCATTCGCAGGCGCGCCTTGTACACGGAGATGTTGTCGATAATGGAGTCGGGGCGGGCAAAGTAGACATGCTCGAATATGCATGGGGTGTGGCGTACGCCAGCCACGCACTGCTGCGAATAGAAACGCCCGGCCGGATCGATGAACACCCCCTCTCCAGGGGCCACATCGCGCATCAGCCTGAAGCCCAGCATGTCCAGCGCCACGCTTTCGGAGGCCAGCATGTATTCGGTGCCCTTCTCGCTTTCGCGTTTACCGATTACCAGCGGACGGATGCCGTTGGGATCGCGGAAACCGAGAATGCCGTGACCAAAGATCAGTGCCACCACCGCATAGCCGCCGCGGCACCGACGATAAACCGCGCTCAGGGCGGCGAACACATCTGCGGGCGTAACCCGCGGCGTACCCACGCGCTGCAGCTCGGAGGCGAAGACATTCAGCAGCACTTCCGAATCGGAGCGGGTGTTCAGATGGCGGCGATCCTCGCGGATCAGCACATCGGCAAGTTCCGAGGCATTGGTGAGATTGCCGTTGTGACCCAGGCAGATGCCGTAGGGTGCATTGACATAGAAGGGCTGCGCCTCGAGCACATTGTCACAGCCGGCCGTCGGATAGCGTACATGGCCGATGCCCATGTTGCCCTTGAGCTGCTCCATGTGCCGCTGCTGGAATACATCGCGCACCAGGCCATTTTCCTTGTGCTGGCAAAGCTCCGTCTCGGTGGCCGTGACGATACCGGCGGCATCCTGGCCACGGTGCTGCAGCACGGTCAACGCGTCATACAGCTGCTGATTGGCCGCCGAGGTTCCAACAATGCCTGCAATGCCGCACATTCAGTCTTTCGCCCGTGATGCCAATGTCAAATACTTAGACGATGCCGCGCACCATCGGTTCGACGTCGTCGACCAGGTGGCGTATCCATTCAGCCAGAAACTCCGCCGCAGGCATGAAGCTCGATTCATGCCACCACGCCTCGGCGTTCAACTCAAACAGCTGCCCGGCCATGACGCCCAGGCCGACCATCACCATACCCCGCAGCAGCCCGAACAGCACACCAAAACCCCGGTCCAGCGTACCGAAGGGGGAGTGGCGCACGAAACGGGACAGGATCAGCCCCACCAGACTCCCCGTGAGCAGGACGGCGAAGAGAATGAGCAGTCGCGCCACCCAGACCCTGATCTGTGGCTCGGCAAGCACACCGCCGAGATAGGGCTCCACGACGTAGGAGAACGTCCAGGCCAGCCACAGTCCCAGGAGCCAGGCCACCAGTGCGATGGTCTCGCGCAAAAATCCCCGGATGAGGCCGAGCAAGCTCGACAGAACGATCACCGCGACGATGAACCAGTCGATGGCGTTCATGCGGGCGGCATTCTACACGCTGCTCCGGGATCAGGGATGAGACACGACCGCCACCTGCCTGCCTTCGCGCTTAAGCCGTTCCGCCAGCCGGTCGGCCTGCGCACGGCTACCCTGCGGCCCGATCCTCACCTTGTGCCGTGCCCGGGCGCCGCTGCCGGAACTGGCGATGAAAGCGGTGTAGCCCTGCTGGCGCAGCTCCTTGACCAGCCGCCTGGCATTGTCGGCATTGGCGAAGCTGCCGATCTGCACCGCCCAGCCGGCACTGGGTGGCTCATTCGTTGGCTCAGGCGACGCCGGGGGGGGAACCGGCGTGCGGTTAGCGGCCGACGATCCGGGTGCCGTCGACGAATCCTGCCCCGTGCTCGCTGCCCTGGCGGGTGGTGTTCCGGCACTGGATTCGGGCGGCGGGGCCGGCAGGGCGGTGGCGGCCGGCTCAACCTCTTGCGGCAATTCACCGGGCGCCGACAGATCAATGGTGTAGGTGCGCAGCGGCTCGTCCCCCTCCTGCGCGCGAATATCCTCTCCGGGCCCGGACAGTATCTCGGGCACGAGAATGACGATCAGCCCGACCAGTAAGGCGGCGCCGACCAGACGTTCTTTGACGGGTGCTTCCATTGAGGGCAAAAGCCTACCATGTCCTGTCAAGGTCGCTGATCCGCCAGCATCCCCCGCCACTGCAGGGCCGGGCCGACAGTGCAAAAGGAGCCGAATACCACAATGCGGTCGGCGGGTCGGGCGACCCCGGCAGCCTGTTCGCAGGCCTCCGCCACGGTTGCACACTGCGACCAGCCCGCCGACGCGATTCCCGCGCCGGCAAGCCGCGCGATCATCTGCTGCGCCGACAGACCGCGCACACCCGGCAATGTCGTCGCAATCCAGTCCTGCACCAGGGGCAGCAGTGGCGCGATCACTGCAGCAACATCCTTGTCTTCAAGAATGCCGACCACCGCGATGGTGCGCCCCGCACACGGCCGGGCCGCCAGATTATCAGCCAGTGCGGCGGCGGCATCAGGGTTGTGAGCCACGTCGAAAATCCACTCCGGTCGCTCCATCTCAATCTGCCCCCCGGCAATCTGGAAGCGCCCCGGCAGTTTGACGGTGCTCAGGCCGCGCGCGATCTGTTCAGCCGTCAGCGGCAGTCGCTCTCGCAGGGCCTGCAGCACCGTGAGTACCGCAGCAGCATTGTCGAACTGGCGCTGCCCGCCCAGCGCCGGCGGCGGCAATCCCTGAAGCAGCCGTGAATCAGCGTGGATTACCGTGGCGCCGACAACCGTGGCGGCATCGAGCACCGACTGCGGCATGTGCGACGCACCGAGAACGGCCGGCCGGCCGCGGCGGAAAATGCCGGCCTTCTCCCGTCCGATCTGCTCGAGCGTGTCGCCAAGCCAGCCGCAATGATCAAATGCGATGCCGGTAAGCAGCGCCGCATCCGCGTCGATCACGTTGACCGCATCAAGCCGACCGCCCAGCCCGACCTCCAGCACCTGCACATCGAGCGCAGCATCATGGAACAGCGCCAGCGCGGCCAGCGTATTGAACTCGAAGAAAGTGAGACTGATATCCGCGCGTGCCGCATCGATGCGCCCGAAGGCCGTGACGATTTCCTCGTCACCCGCCGGCCGGCCGGCAATCCGGATGCGCTCGTTGTAGTGGATCAGATGCGGCGAGGTAAACGCGCCGACACGATAGCCACCGGCGGCGAGAATGGATTCGAGCAGTGCAACGCAGGAACCCTTGCCATTGGTGCCACCCACCGTGATGACCGGGCAGCGTGGCTGCAGCAGACCGAGCCGCCCGGCCACGGTCCGCACCCGCTCCAGCCCCAGGTCAATGCTCCGCGGGTGCAGCGCCTCCTGCCAGGCCAGCCACTGCGCGAGCGTGGTATGCCGCAAGTCAGTCCGCCGTGGCGGCGGGACGGGACATCAGCAGGCGCAGCAGCGCGCCCAGGCGATCGCGCTGGTCGCGCCGGTCGATGATCATGTCGAGCACGCCGTGTTCGAGCAGGAACTCACTGCGCTGAAAGCCCTCCGGCAATGTCTCGCGCACCGTCTGCTGGATGACTCGTGGACCGGCAAAGCCGATCAGCGCCTGCGGCTCGGCGATATTGACGTCGCCCAGCATGGCCAGACTGGCCGACACCCCGCCGGTAGTCGGGTCCGTCATGACCGAGAGGAAGGGCAGCCTGGCGGCCGACAATCGCGCCAGCGCAGCGCTGGTCTTGGCCATCTGCATCAGCGACAACAGGGCCTCCTGCATGCGCGCGCCGCCGCTGGCAGTGAAGCAGACCAGCGGCTTGCGATGTTGGATGGCGTGCTCGACCGCGCGCACGAAGCGCTCACCGACCACCGAGCCCATCGAGCCGCCCATGAACTTGAACTCAAAGGCCGCGGCGACGATCTCCAGGCCTTTCAGGGTGCCGGCGAGCACCACCAGGGCATCTTTCTCACCGGTGACTTTCTGCGCCTGCAACAGGCGTTCGCGGTAGCGCTTGGTATCGCGAAATTTCAGGGGATCTTCCGGCTCCACGCCGGCGCCGATCTCCTCGGTGGCGCCGGGATCCAGAAAGCGGGCCAGGCGCTCGCGCGCACCGATGCGCATGTGGTGTCCGCACTTCGGGCAGACGTGAATGTTGCGCTCCAGCTCGGCACGGTAGAGCACCGCATCGCAGGCAGGGCATTTCATCCACAGGCCTTCCGGGACCGAGCGGCTGCGCTTCTCGGTGGTGATCCGCGAGGGCATGATTTTTTCGAACCAGGACATCAGCGCTCCTGTAGGTACGGCGGCATGATAAACGATGCGCTGTCCAGCGGATCAGGCAGCGCATATTCCGGGGGGTAGGTAACTTTCACCAGGTACAGACCACCGGCGGGCGCGGTAATGCCGGCGAGGCGGCGATCGCGGGATTCGAGGACCTCCCGGGCCCAGTCCGGGTGGACTTCGGCGCTGCCGACCTTGATCAGGACCCCGGCGATGTTGCGCACCATATGGTGCAGGAAGGCATTGGC
>JAJFKF010000023.1 GCA_021773365.1 Gammaproteobacteria bacterium
AATAGCTCAGAGATGAAAATCCAGTGCCGAAGTCATCGATAGACAAACTGACGCCCCAATTGCGCAAACGCTGCATCAGTGTGATAGCCGTATCGATATCATCGATCAGCGAGCCTTCGGTGATTTCAATGTTCAGGTGGCGCCCCTCAAGGCCGGTCTCGTCGAGAATCTGTCGCACCTGTTCACAGAATCCCGGTTGCCTGATCTGCATGCTGGTCACGTTGACGCTGATCTCCAGGCAGTCGAGCTCCTGGTCTCGCCAAAGCGCGATCTGCCGGCACGCCGCGCGGTTGACCCAGTTGCCCAGCTCGGCGGACAGGCCGCTGGACTCCGCGATAGGAACGAATTCCAGCGGTGAGATCTCGCCGAGTGTGCTGTGATTCCAGCGCAGCAGCGCCTCGGCGCCCACATAGCTGTGTCCCCTGGTAGTGATCTTCGGTTGATAGACAAGCTGGAACTCACCGGCTGCCAGTGCCTTGCGCAGCGCCGATTCGATTTCAAAGCGCCGGGCCGCTCTGTCGCTTAGCTTCGGGTTGTAAGATCGAACGCTGGAACGATCACTGGCAGGTTCCGCGTATAGCGCTGTGCGTGCGCGCTTCAGCAGCGCTTGCGCATCCGTGGCGTCATCCGGACATACCGCAGCACCGATGGTGACGCGCACCGGAATCGAATGATTGGCAACAACAAAGGGCTCCTCCATGGCTTGCAGAAGTCTTCCCATCATGGTCTCGGCCAGTTCCGCCGTGGAGACGGGAAATGTCGCGGCGATCTTGTCCTCGCGAATCCGTCCCAGCTGGACATTATGTCCGAGAATGTCGCGCAGGCGTGAAGCCGTTTCGCTGATCAGGAAAGCCGCCCCGGCGCTGCCGAGTGCGGCATGCGCGGTATCGAAGTGATCGAGCCTGATCAACGCCAGGGCAAGAACATAATCTCGCGGTAGCGGTGGTTTCAGCAGCGCATGCAGCCGGGTGAAGAACAGCGCCTGATTGGGTAAACCGGTTTCCATATCGTACAGGGCATGGCTTTGAATCTTGCTCCTCAGATCATTGAGCAGTGCCCGGGTCTGCAGTTCCTGTTCGATCAGCTTTGCGATCTGCTGTAGTGCGAACACTTCACTGCTGGAAAGCGTGCGCGGCTGGAGGTCAATGACGCAGCAAGTGCCGAGTGGCTGCCCGCTGGGCCCATGAATCACAGCGCCGGCATAGAACCGCACGGCGGGATCACCAGCAACCAGTGGATTGCCGGCAAAGCGCGGGTCGGCGCTGGCGTCGCGGACCAGCAGCCAGCCTTGAGGCTCGTTCAGCGCATGCGCGCAGAAAGATACGTTGCGCGGTGTCTCCTTGACGGTCAGTCCGCGGGCGGACTTGAACCATTGCCGGTCACGATCGACCAGGGAAATAAGGGCGATGGGGACATTCAGGATCTGTGCGGCAAGTTCCGTGTAGCGATCGAAGCGCTCATCCGAGGAGGTATCGAGTATCTCCATGTCATAGAGTTCCTCGAGTCGCTGTTCCTCGTCTTGCGGAATCTCGGCCGACGAATAGCCCGGGATGGGCAGTATTACCGTCATCGTGGTAGTGCCTCGGTCAATCCATAGCGCCGAAGCTCAAACTAATTTATCCAGACGGCTTATTGCAAGTAAATCACTTGCTGGATCATATAGATATGCTGGTTATTGCCCTGCTGGTGATGCTCTCAAATGGACTTCCCACGGAAACGTGGATACCTCCAGGCTATTATGCCTCCACGCCGCTGATCGGCGTGATATTGGCGGCGTCTTGCCGCCAATCGTCAGGGTCGGCTACAGGTCTGCCATCAGACTGGAAGCGCTGCTCGCGGCTGCCACAGCCGTGAGCAGCGCCACGCCATCACGGGGCGCTGACTGTCGTCAGAAGCGCTTGGCGATATTCACGTAGAACATGCGGCCACGCGGATCAGAGAAGTTGGCATTGTAGAGGTACGTGGTGATCTGTCCCGTCGCCACGTCAAACACCCGCGATTCTGGCTGGTCGTTCAGCAGGTTGAGTACCTTGACCGTCAGCATCGTGCCGCGCATCCACTCGGGCACCGAGGCGTTCCTTGAACTCGCGGCCATGTCATAACCCACCGACAGGTTGGATATGAAGGCAGCAGTGTTGGTCCTGCGCGTCACAGTCGTCGGTGTCGTATTGGTGGCGCTGACATCACTGGAAGTGCTGGAGTCCAGATTGATGACCCAGGGCCCCTGGTACCAGCCGAAGTTGGTTGTATAACGCCACTTCGGAATGATGGCGTAGACAAACGACTTCACATTGCCGACGCGGCTGAATACCGGTGTGGTCACGAAATCCTGCTGGTCATACTTCGAAGTCTGGCCGATATTCAGCGTCGCAATGAACTGGCCCCGGGCAGTCTCGATGTTGTAGCGACCGGTGAAATCGAAGCCGGCAGTCTTCATCGAGGAGGCGTTGATCGCACGCCGGTCCAGGATTAGCCGCCCCGTCGCAGTATCACGCGTCAGGTTCGGATACAGAGCGACGTAGTCGGTGCCCTGCACCAGCACCGGACTGGGAGACGCGGTAATTCGATTCTCGTACGAGGTCTCGTGCCAGTTGACCCCGAGCGTCAGACCCGGAACGAAGTCGGGCTTGAACTCCACGCCGCCCGACCAGCTCGCGGCATGTTCGGGCTTGAGGTCCGGGTTGCCGTAGAAGATATCGGTCTCGACATACTCAAAAGTACCGGTGGGAATACCGTTCGCATCGACGATTTCCATCGGCAGACCGAACGGGTTGATACCCGCATTGCGATAGAGCAGGCCGATATTCCGGTACAGGGTATCAGCCAAGCCCTCGCGCGGGGTGGGTACCACGAACGAAGTGCTGTGGTTGACGTTGAAGCGAACCTGTTTGATCGGATTCCAGATCAGGCCGCCGGACCAGGTCCGGTCGCTGTCGTAGCCGTCATAGGCGTCGTAGCGGGTCGAGCCGGTCAGCGTCAGCTGATGAATGCCCGTCATTGTATTCGAGGCCCCAACAATCGGCAGCAGCAACTCCGCATAGGCCGAACGCTGGTTGCGGCCCACGACGCCGTCATACGCGGTCTGCGGCAGACTGACGTTGAATTCGCCAGCGGTCTGCGTCGGGGCGCCGCCTTCAGCGCGCGATTCCAGCGTTTCCTTGCGCCATTCCGTTCCCACCGCCAGGTAGACTTCGCCGCCCGGGAGCTTGAACAAAGGACCGTTGACACCGAAGTCAGCGCTGCGCTCCTGGTTCAGCGCCACCACAGCCTCATTGGTGTTGTACAGCAACGCAATCAGCGCCGGGGAATTGGCCGCGATGACGTCGCTGGCTAGATAGTTAAAGCCTGCGGGTCTGGCAAAGGTAGAGGAGTTTTGATAGTAGGAGTCGATCTTGTCGCGCGTCTTGCCGCCGCCCAGGGTGGCATGCCAGCCGCGGCCGATTTCTCCTTCCAGCACAAAATTGGCCCGCGCCAGTTTCTGGTTGGTCTGGTAGTGCTGAATGCCGATTTCAGGAATCTCCCAGTAGACCGTGCCGCTGAATGGCAGCAATCCATTGTTGGCGGGCAGGGGGAAGGTGGTCCAGAAGGCGCCACGTCCGGCGTAGGTGTCGCGCTCCGAGTAGTACAGGTTGGTGCTGAACGACAGCGCATGCCCGCCCAGCTCAAAGTCCTTGTCATAACCGAGTTGTGCCGTGTACTGCTCGCGGGCAGGGATCAGGCTCTGACCTTCCTTGATCTCACTATTGTAGCCCGGCCCGGAAGTCGTATAGGACTTCGGCTCGAACGCCGACACCGGCAATACCGAGATTCCGTCGTAACCCTCAGGCAGCTGCGTATACCGCACGAACTGCACCCCTGGCGAGGTGGTTGTCAGTCCCAGGCCCGGTAGTTGAGCGGCAGTGTAGTTCTGCCCGTTGTAGGTGTAGAACAGGCTCCCCTGGATACCGCCCGGAGAATCCCAGCGATTGCTGTAGATATTTTCCGGACGCTCCAGGGCGTCGAGGTTGGTATTCTTGTAGAACTCCAGCGTGCCGCGGATATGTGAGTCACTCCAGCTCTTGCCACCGGAGAAAGTTGCGGTGTGTTCCTCGAAGCCCTTGGCTTGCGGCACACCGTACTGATAACTCGCCTCCATGCCAGTGTAGTTCTTCTTGAGAATGATGTTGACCACGCCACCCACCGCGTCGGAGCCGTACACGGACGAGGCGCCGTCCAGCATGATTTCCACCCGCTCCACTGAGCTCAGTGGAATGCCGGTGATGTCCGAGGCACCGCCGTAGACACCGGACTTGCCGATGCGTCGGCCGTCCACCAGCACCAGGGTGGATTCAGCGCCGATACCGCGCAGGTTGATGTTGGAACCGCCGGTGATATTTAGCGCGCCATTGAAGGACATGCCGCTGAGCAGCACGGTGGCGCCCACTTCGGTAGTGCCCAGCATGTTCTGCGGCAGCTGGCGCAGCGCCTTCTCCAGCGTACTTTCGCCAGTGGCGCGCAGCGCCTCGGCATCCAGCACGATGACAGTGGCCGCCAGCTGACTGGTGGCGCGTGCGATGCGGCTACCCGTCACGACGACTTCGGATACCTTTTTCTTTTCGTCGCTGGAGGTTTCAGCTTGCTCGCTGCGGGACGCAGCACTCTCATGCGCGGAGGGATCAGCCACGTTCTGCGCCAGCTGCAGCATCGGAGCCGCCACATTGCGGGCGCGCTTTCCCTCGCCAGCGTCGATCAGTGCGATGGCAGTTTCACCCACTTGCTTAAAACGCAGGCCGGTGCCTTCCAGAAGTTTTTTGAGCGCCTCATTGACGCTGAGTTTTCCACTCACGCCCCTGGTTTTCAGTCCGCTCACACGCGTATCGGTGGTGACGATCTGCACGCCGGATTGCTCGGAGAACTGGATCACCGCGGAGGTCAGGGTTTGCGGCCCGATCTGGAACTTTGTCTCCTGACTGAACCTGGCCGCTTCGGCCGAGACTGCTGGCGACACCACGGCCACGGAAAGCGCGACAGCCAGGGCAGACAAGACATGTTGAGTCGTGTTCACGGGTGCATACCTCAAATGGATTTTCTATCGTCAACAACGAAGTCACGTAACAAAGAGGAAACACCCGCAAACTGCTATCTCGGAACGATGGCAACCCAGCCCTCTTCCTGAATCACGCGCACCGGGAAAGCGGTCTCGAGTGCACCGAGCCAGTCATCAACGTGATTGCCGAATACGGTGCCGGTGTAACGCTGCTGCGCCAGCGCTGGGTCGGAGATGGTGATGTGACGGGTGGAATACCGATTCAGATCCGCTACCACGTCTGCCAGCGGCTCGCGCACGTACTTCAGCACGCCCTGTTGCCAGGCGGTCGCCAGCATTGGATCCACGTCCGCAGTAGCCAGCTTTCCATCTGCGATCGAGTAGCTGACCTGCTGACCTGCCTCGGCGCGCCAGGGCGGTGCGGAGGACGAGGCGACTTCGACTACGCCCTTCTCCACTGTCACGACGATCCGTTCCACACCGCGCCGGACATTGAAGGAGGTGCCAAGCGCGGTCACCCTGAGATCGCCGGCTTCCACGACAAACGGACGCTGCGGGTCCTTCGCGACATCAAAGAAGGCCTCGCCCCTCTCTACCTTCACCAGCCGCCGCGCGCCGGAGAAGTGGCTGCTCAGGCGTGACGCCGCTCCCAGCACCACCTTTGAGCCGTCGGGCAGCAATCCGTCGCTATGCATGGCAATGGGTGTACTCAATGACTGCTCGGTCAGACGCAATCCTGCCGGGCGCAGGTAGAACAGCATCCCGGCAACGACAGCCAGCAGGAGGGAAGCGGCCAGCGCGGCGGGAACCACCCAGCGGCGCGCCTTCGCCGCGGTGCCGGCTCGCGCCGGAGCAGCCGTCGTCAGACTCCAGGTCTGCTTGATCTCCTCATAGGCATCGAGGTTCAGAGAGTCCTCGCCGCACCACTCCATCCACTGAATGAATACCGCTTCTTCGGCGGGAACTTCCCGCAGCCGCAGAAACCAGTCGGCGGCCTGCTCCAGACGCCGGGCCTCGACGGTATCGACAGGTACAGTCTGGATATTCATCGCTTGAAGTACGCTCTTACTGTTTCGAGGCTGGCGCCATTGAGTCGCAAGCGGCAGTGGACCAGCGCATGGTTCAGGTGATGCCGGACCATCCGGGGTGTGACATTCAGGGCATCAGCAATCTCGGCCTGGCTCTTGTCTTCCAGTCGATACAGCAGGTAGGCGCGCCGGCAGTTCACCGGCAGCTCGGCCAGGAAGCCGCGCAAGCTGTGCAACTCCTGCTGACCGATCAGCTGGCGCTCCGGCTCGTTGTGTGTGTCCCATTCCTCGAACAACTGTGCACGGGTGGCGCGGTTCTGCACGTCGCGATGACGCAGGCGATCCACCATCAGATTGGAGGCGATCCGGAACAGCGATGCGCGCAAGAAACTGTTGGCCGCCGGGCGATCCAGCTGCAGAAGCCTGACGTAGGCCTCCTGAGCCACTTCCCGTGCCTCCTGGTCAGATCTGAGCCGGGAGGCGAGGAACTGCACCAGCGCGTTGTTGTGGTCCCGGAACAGCCGCTCGATCGACTCCGCCGGAACATCGTCCGGCTGCGGATCAAGATCTGGCTGATCGCGGTGCAAGGTCATGGCGCATGGGTCTCCATCCCGTTATACGTGCTGGAGCCCGAAAGCGGAAACGCGGCCCGGCCACTGGTCGCCACAAACCCAACCGGGCACAGCCGGCACACAGTGCCGGCTCATCGAAGGGAAGCCCCATCAAGCCAGCGCTCGCGCAGCGGTGGCAGTCGCAAGTCGAAACGCGAGCGCGACTGGCTCCTGCCGCGGCTACCAGCCCTTGATCATCTGCAAGGAGACGAAGCGGCCCACCGGATCGCCGTGCGAGGCGTCGAAATTGAACCCGAGGAAGTCCTGCACGAAGGGCGGGTCCTCATCGGTGACGTTGCGCACGTTCAGCGATACACGCAGATTCTTCGCCCAGGACGCCGGCAGATTTGCGGCAGCACTATCGTAATGCAGACCGAGATCGAAGGTCGTTTGCGAGTCGATCGGCTGGGGTGCCGGAGGATCGTAGGCGAAGACATCGTTTACGTAGCTGCCCTTGTAGTTCGCCCCGAGACTGAACGTCCAGCTGCCGACGCCGTATGCCGCCGAACCGCGCATGGTCAGGCGTAGCGGATCCCCTACCCGATCGACATTGTTTTCCAGCTGCGAGAGCGTCGTGGCCTGCAATTCATAGTTGAGGATATAGGAACTCTTCAGCGACAGACTGAGCACGCCCGGCCCGACATCGAACCCGTAGCGGGCATTAATATCGAATCCGGAAGTACCCAGCCTGGACACGTTATGCGCGCCACCGTCGAGCAGCACCTGCACGGCGTCCAGATCGGCCGGAAAGCCGGTGAAGTTGCCGAACGCATCAGACTCGTCGATCAGCGACTGCAGCAGTGCTGCTCCGGGGTATGCCGTGACAAAGCCCGCAAAGGCCGAGTCGTTCAACCGATTCGGAAAGAGCGACAGGATGATGTCGTCAAACTGAATGTCGAAGTAGGTCACGCCGACGCGCAGTTTCGGCATGGCAACGGGTCTGACATCGAACCCTGCCGTGAAAATGCTGGCGCTTTCCGGCTTCAGATCAGGATTGCCCAGGCGGAGCAGGATCGCGGCATATGAGCGCCCAGCCGGCACACGCGGATCCTGATCAGCGGGCGGCCGGTCAGCCCAGCGGGCGAACTGCAAGTTCAGGCGTTGCGAGTCCCGCGACTGCGGCAGGGTAGGCGCACGGAACGCCTTGGAGTAGGAAGCACGAAGCCCCAGATCATCGGTGGCCTGCCAGGAAATGCCGTATTTCGGCGTTACCTCGCTCGCACCGTTTTCATAGTCGTCCCAGCGTGCCGCCAGGCTGAGTTTCACCCCGCTTGCCAGCGGCACCAGAAATTCTCCATAGGCGCTGTTCACATCGCGCTTGAGGACCGTTGGCATCGTCAGGTAGGTGTTGAACTGCGTGTACTCCTGCTGGCGCTGCAACCCGCCGATAGCCATCTGCAGCGGACCGGCCGGCAGCTGTGCCAGCACACCATTGAGCGAAAGCTCGAAGGTGGTGTTGGTGTTCTCCAGTTCACTCTCCGGCGGCCCGGCGTACTCACTGTCTGTGGTGGCGATGTTCTCGTTGATCGAGCGGTCCACGCGGGCGGTGAGGTCCCAGCGGTTGTTCAACGCATAATCAGCGCGCAGCGAGGCGTGCGAGGCGCGGCTTCTGAGTTCCACGATGCCGGGAGTGAAGCCGTCGAGCAGCTGGGGATCAAGGTCGTAAGCCGTGTTGTCTTCCGACCAAAGCACATCGGCGCCAAACTGCAGCCGCGAAGTCGCGGCCTGCGTGAATGAAAGCATCACGCCGCTGCGATCGCCGCCCGGAAGCAGCGAGGTAGCGGGCCTGATGAAATCCAGCGAAATAAAATCGCGGTCACCGGCATCCAGCCGACCTTCTTCGGCATAGCCTGCGTAGAAGACCAGGTTGCCTGTATCCCAGCTGTGCCCGGCGATGGCATTGGCGCCGGTCTGGTCGTAGCCTGCACTGGTGACGCTGCCATAGCGCGCGCTGACCTCCACGCCCTGGAAATCAGAGCGGGTAATGACGTTGACCACGCCACCCACCGCATCCGAACCATAGATGGCCGATCCGCCGTCGGGCACGATTTCCACCCGCTCGATGATGTTCAACGGGATGGCGCGCACGCCGAAGGTATCGTTGGAGCCGGAAGGCGCGACTCGTCGCCCGTTCAACAACGTCAGCGTAGCTCCCGCACCCAACCCGCGCAGGTTGAAGCTGGAGTTGTAGGTGCTGTTGGTCGAGGAAGTGGTCGCAGCCGTATTCTGCGCCAGATTGAACATGATGGGGTTGGCGCCACCGCCACCGAAGTGCTGCGTGCTCAGATCGCGCAGCTCATTCAAACTGTCGACACCCGAGCGGATGATTTCCTCCCGGGTAATGACCTGCACCTGCTGACCAACCGGCCCGGCGCCACGTATGTTTGTTCCGGTGACCACCATTACGTTATCTGCGGATTCCGCAGCCTTTTCGGCGCGGCTACGCTTGTCCTGCGGCTGGGTGGCCGCCGCGGCCGCATCCTCCGGCAACGCGGTCGCGCTGCGGGCAACGCGCATCTGATTGGCCAGCGGCTGTCCATTCAGCGGTGCGGCTGTCACGGGCGTGACCGGCTCCACCACGAAGGCGCCCTGCGCAGTCACCCGGTAGCTCAGTCCGGTACCGCTGAGGATCAACGCGATCGCGCGCTCGCGGGCAAATTCACCTTTGATTGCCGGCGCCTTCTTGTGCTCAACGGCATCCGGTGCGAATACGATCTCGGTGCCGGTTTCGCGGCCGAACTGGGTAAGGCTGGCTGACAACGCCTGCGCGGGTATATCGACGCGAACGCGCGAGACTTCAGCCGGTTGCGCCTGCGTGAACGCCAGCAACAGCGCAAGGCCGACGCCCAAGGTAAAGCCGAATTTTGTGCCCATGACGAATTCCCCATATTCAGACGCGGCAAAATCTGCCCTTGTGTCTGGAAACGCGGGGAATCTGAAAATCCACACCCCCAACCGCAAAGCGGCTGCGCGCAGACTCAATTACTCGAGACGTCCAACTGCACGATCGCCAGGGCTCCACCGTCGCCCGGCACGGTACGCACCGGCAACAACTCCTGGATGATGGCGCCAAAACGATCCGGCTGGCCGATGCGGAATACGCCGCTCAAGCGCAATTGACTGACATTGCGATCCGGCACGACAAGGGGTCGCTGCGAGTAACGATTCAGTTCGGCTACCGCCGCTTCGAGGCTCTCGTCCTCGAACACGATCCAGCCCTGCCGCCAGCTGGTGGCATGCTCGGCGTTGGTACGGGTCACCGAGACCGCTCCACCAACGGCCACCAGCCGCTCCCCGGGCTCCAGCTCCACCGGCACATCAGACTCTGAGCGCGCCACCTGCGGCACCAGCGCTACCGGCTCAACCGCCACGCGCCCTTCAAGCAGTACGACCTGTACGCGACCCGAATCGAGACGCACGTCAAACTGCGTGCCCAGGGCGACAATCTGCCGATCCGCGGCGGCCACCACAAACGGCCGCGAGACATCCTGCGCCACCTGGAAAAATGCCTGACCGCGCACCACTTCGACCCGACGCCGCTCGGCGGTAAAGGTCACCGCAAGACGGGTATCGAGGTTCATCGAAACCATCGTGCCGTCGGACAGAGTCACCGTGGAACGTTCGGTATTAGCAGTCTGGTAGTAAGCCACTGCCTCGTCCGCCAGGAAATCGCCGGTCGCACGCTCAAGCAACCCCTGCTGCAGCGCCGGCCAGAACTGCAATCCCATTACGGATGCCACCACAATCGCCACCAGGGCCGCTGCGGCGAAGGCCAGCCGCTTCCAGATGACCGGCGCCGGACTGCTGGCCAGTGCCGCTGTGCGCAGCACACGCAGCTCACTCTGATCACTGTCGCGCTCGAAATTCCGCCACATGGCCGTGGTCCTCTCATAGGCACCACGATGATCTGCATCGGCGGCCAGCCAGGCCTCGAAGGCCCGACGCTCATCCCGCGGCAGGCAATCAACATCCTCACGCACGAACCAGTAGGCCGCCGCCTCGGTCGCGGTCATGCTTTGAAGTTCAGCGGCTGACAAAGTCCTGCTGCTCATTCCCCGCCCATCCGTTGCGTAAGACAAGCGATCGCGCGCGCCATGTGTTTCTCCACCGCACTCACTGAAATGCCCAGACGTCGCGCAATGTCCCGGTAACGCAGGCCCTCGAGGCGACGCAGTACGAATACCGTACGCGCACGCTCGGGCAGTTCCAGCAGTGCGCGCGAAGCGCGGGTAAGCGTCTCGCGTCCAATTAAAACGCGCTCGGAGGGAAAATCCTCACCGCCATGCGCACTGGAATCGAAGGTCTCGTGATCAGCGCTATGCCTGACGGTGCGCTTGCGCAGGCGGTCCATCAGCACACTGGAGGCCGTCTCGAACAGATAGGCGCGCACGTCCTCAAGCGCCGCGACATGCCCGCGCCGCAGCATGCGAATGAACACTTCCTGCGCCAGGTCCTCCGATTCGGCCGGATCGCCGATACGGCGCTGAAAGTAGTTCAGCAGCACCGGGCGGAACTGACGCGACAACGCTTCCAGCGCCGCACTTTCGCCATCCACTTCATGCCGTTGCAACTGCACTTCACCGACCATGCATCAGACGCTACGCCCGCAAAGGGCAATTCTCAAGCCGGCGCGACACACCGTGGTCGTGCGCGGGGCCTGAGCCTGGAGACACATATAGGTATACGAACACCGCTTCCACCCCATTGAATCTGGCCTCCCTATACGGTTAAAACGTGCCCGCAGCAAAAACCCTCACCCCCTTAAGGGGGCAACTGCGGATAATCACGACGGACACGTTTTCATGAGGACGGGCCGGATCCTCCGGTACCACACGCCATCTGGATGAGGACTGAAATGAAAGCCACAGGTTTTTCCGCATTCACGGGCCTGTTGCTGGCCTTTGCGGCGCTCGGCGCCACGCCGTCGCAGCAGGACAAGCTGGACTGGATCCGCGCTCACGCCGAGCCTGTGCGCAGCGTCGATATCGCCGATGAGGATTTCTCCGATCTGATGCCGTTGGCCGCTGCCATCGGCGATGCGCGCATCGTGCAGCTAGGCGAGGCGACTCATGGCGATGGCACGGCGTTCCTGGCCAAATCACGCATCGTGCGCTTCCTGCACGAATACATGGGCTTCGATGTGCTGCTGTGGGAGAGCGCCATGCTCGGTTGCCGGATGATGGACGCCGGATTGCGCGACGCTGACAAGAGCGCATACGAAGCGGCACAGAACAACATCTTCGCCATCTGGAGCCAGAGCGCACAGGTGCAGGAACTGCTCGAGTACCTGAAGCGCACGCAGGCTACCGTACGCCCCATGCGCACAGCCGGCGTTGACTGCCGCCTGGGCTACGCCGAACACAAGGAAAAGTGGGCCCCAGAATTCCTGCTCGGCTTCTTCGATCGCATCGATCCGCAATTGCTGACGCAGCAGCAACGCGAGGAGATATTCCGCATCTGCAGGACCGTGGAATACAGCGACTATTACTACAATCCAGGCCCACGCGACCTGGACATGTCGGTCATGCACATGCTGGTCGAGTACCTGGATACACACGGCGATGCCGTGAGCGCCAGGTCATCCGCCGCTGAGGCTGACTTTGTCCGCCAGCTGCTGGTCAGCGAGATCGGCTACGAACGATTCTGTGATGAGACTGGCCGCAAGGTCGAGCAGAAGACCATCAACCGCGACATGATCATGGGACAGAATCTGGTATGGCAGGCCACCGGGCCGTTCCGCAATCACAAAATCATCGTGTGGGCGCACAATTTCCATATCATGGAATCGCAGTACATGCGAGGCACCGCGGAGGCCTTCGATCGCTTCGATGCCGAACACCCCGAGGCCGGTCCAATGGGGCATGTCGCCAGCTACGCACTTGGCGAGCAGCTCTACACAATCGGTTTTAGCGGCTATGCCGGCAGTTATGGCTATGCCAACGACCAGGAGGCGCCGAATCCGATCGCTCCGGCGGCCAACGACACACTGGAGTGGTACTTGAACCAGGTGGACTCGCCGCATGCGTTCCTGGACTTTCAGAGCCTGCCCGCCGGGCACTGGCTACGCCAACCGCTGAAAGCGCGGTTTTATTTCTGGAAAGAGAACACCAGCCTGTGGCCGCGCGTATACGACGCGGTGTTCTTCAGCAAGACCATCGAGCCGAGCGTCAACTGGCAGCGCAACGGGCAAGCCGTCAAATCCCCCGATCCGCGCTGAGACCTGCAATCCGCGCCTTCGGCTCGCGCTGCGCTGGCAATGCCCTAGGGCGCGCCGAAGGCCTTGCGGAAGGATATCGAAAACCGCCGCAGGCGCGGATCGCCGTAGGTGCTATAGCCCTCGCTGCCCGCAGATGTCGTGGCCACGATGGGCGGAGAGGTGTCGAGCAGATTCTGGATTCCGAATGAAATCTCGCTCGTCCCGGCATCGCCGAAACGATACGTCGCGATGAGATCGTGATACCGCTGGCTCGGTATGGTGGGCGACCCCTGATTGAGGGTACGCGAATTGATAGTTCCCGGCGATGAGGTCGCAAAGTATACGAAATAGGAATCGTAGTACTGCATATTCCAACTGAGCCGCAGTGGGCCGCGCGTCCAGTCAAGCCCCACATTGCCCCGCCACTCCAGAGGACCACCGATGTAACCCACGCTGTCGACTACAGGATCGGCAGGGAAAACCTGATTCCGGTAGTCCGGTTGCCAGGTGGCCAGCGCATACCCGCGAAACTCCCCATAGGTACCTGCCTGCACGGTGTAATCGAACTGAATGTCGAAAGCCTCGAGCGAGGTCTGGGCAATGTTGAGCAAAGTGGCGTCCAGCGAAGTGATAGGGCCAGCCCAACTGGGGTCGTCACCCGGCAGATTCGCACCGCGCATGACCCGACCGGCCAGAGTATCCGCATTATCGATCACGAACTGCAGCGCTGGAGTTTGAATCTCATCGACCTTGTCGATCCTGGTGTAGTCGATCGACAGCCGCAGCCCGGGAGAGAATCGCGGCGTGAGGATAAAACCAGCCGACCAGCTTTCCGATTCCTCCGGCTTGAGACCGGCGTTGCCACCATCAATGTAGGTCCAGGGCTCTCCAACATAGGTGTCCGTATCGCCGCGTAGCGGATCCGTCAGCCCAAGAGAGAAACCAAAATCGTATGAGCTCGATGCCAACTGGGTTACCGAGGGCGGCAGAAACCCGGTGCCAAAGCTGGCACGCAACGTCAGGTCCTCCGACGGCGAATAGCGCACGCCCAGCGTATAGTCGGTGGAGCTGACCCGGTTGGTTGAGTACACAACTGGCGGATACGGCCCTTCAAGCGAGAGCAGCATGAGATTGGCGGCATCCGGCACACCTCGCGTTCGGTATCTGTCATGCCGCACCGATGCTTGCAGCTCCAGCGCCTGCACACCGGAAAAAGCGTTTCCCGACGAGATCAACGGTGCGCGCGCTTCCAGATAATAAGAGTCGACACTCTGCGAGCGGTTCGGGTAAAAAAAGTAACGCGGTGCGCCGAGAAAAGGATTGAAGTCCTGGCGAATCGCATCGTCGATCACCTCATCGCGCCGCTCAACCAACACCGACAGGCTCAACGGACCGCCTGACAATTCCGCCGCCGGACCGGAAAAACGCAGCGTTGTGTCCTTCAGAATCGTGTCATACGGCCCGCGAAAGGTGTTGGGAAACGGCAGCAGGTAGGGCGTGAAATCGATGGGAAAGGTGTTGCCTTCCTGCAGAATATTCAATGCCGGACGGCCATCCGCGGCGGGCAGACCACTGCTGAGAGCACCCATGCCCGCCCCGTCCAGGACGGAGAATCCACCGACGTGCTTCCAGCGCGATCTGCTCCACCCATAGTCGATTTCACCCGTCCAGCGGCGCGGCAGCCTCACAATGACGCCCCCCGTGGCGCGAACCGTTGCAGAATCACTGTAATTCTCGAATGATAAATTGGGCGTCGGGAAACTTACATAGATATTCTGCTGGAAGGGATTGTTTGGCGCACTTGCGGGAAGGGCCGCGGAGCTCGGAACAGCGGCATAGTAGGAGCTACCCTCATGCGTGAAGGAAGACAGATCCACAAATGCTTCCACTCGCTGGCTGAATTCCCGGCGTACGTTGAATGAAATGGACTTCATGGAAGGCGCGGCAAACAGGCCACGATTATTTCCATTCAGGTCGTTCGGCAGTTGCAGATTGTAATTCCCCGAGTTGGCTACCAGGGCGGCGCCGTTGTCGGAACCCGGGCCAGCGTAACCCAGGGGCACGTAGGTATAGCTATCAGATAGCAACGCTGCACCATAGGCATCATCCAGCTGCAACGGCGCGCCAGTGGTGCTTCGAATATTGACCGTGTTCCCGACTGGCGGCAGAAACGCACCTGGGAACGCAGCCTCATTGTTGTCGTCGGTCAAATAGATCGCACGCTGAGCAAAATCACGCTCGCCCACCGTCAGATTCCCCGAATCCGCATAGGCGGCTGCAATCATCACCTGGGTACGCCCGCCTTCCAGGCTAAAACCTCCGGTGGCATCCAGGCGCATGGAATCAGCCTTCGCATCGAAGGTATTTCCGTAAGTGATCTTCGCCTCCATGCCACGATAGTCACGCCGGAGAATAACGTTCACCACGCCGCCGGTGGCACTTCCGCCGTAGATGCCGCTGGCAGTCGAAGGCAGTACTTCGATGCGTTCTACGGCTGCAAGCGGAATACCATTGATGTCAGGCTGGTCCGGGATACCGCCCGAAGCAGTTCCGGGCATTCTTCGCCCATCCACCAGAATGAGCGTCTGGTTCGCACCCAGGCCGCGCAGATCGATCCTCGAGAGGTTGGTGGAATCGCCTGGAGACTGGCCGCTGCGCGCCGGAGTGGTATTCATCGGCAGCCGAGTTCTGAGAAAATCTTCCAGATCCACTGCCTGGGAACGGGCAATCTCCTCCCGGTCGAAGACCACATACGGCTGCGGCGCATCCTCACTGCGTTCAATATCGGCATTGAGGGAACGATTGCCTTTGACAAGGATTTCCGGAGTGCCCTTGTTCGCATCGCGCGATACAGCCCCGTCGCCTTCCTTACCGCTTTCTGTCTGTGCCTCAGCAGATCCGGCCTGTGCCAGCATTAGTGAGTTCATGCGATGCGTACTACTCGCATCGGGAGCACCAGAAGCGCTCGGACGCTCACTGTGCTCCGCCGGTCGTATTGCCACCGTACGCTCGTTTATCCATTCCTCGCGCAACCCGGAATCGCTCAATAGCATCTTCAGCGCAGCACGCGGCGTGTATCTACCAATGATCTCCGGGGCATCCAGATTCCTGGCAATTTCGGTGGAGCGGAAGATCATCTGCATGCCCGTTTGCGCGGCCAGGGCAGCCAGAGCCTGCGGCATGGGCTGCGCGGCAATATTCAGCGCAATCTCCCCGCCAGCACTCGGCTCCGTGGTCGAGGTGGCAGCCGAGTGCTGCGCTGGCACCATGCCGGCAACCCCCAGGATGAACGCAAAAGTCGCGGATCGTGCGGTATACATCAATTTGTCCCCATTCGGATTCGGGCCGAACGGTCATTTGCCGTCCGTACCCTTTACAGAGCCGAAAAGACTGGGAAACGGGGTAGTCGCGTGAATAGACTACCCACTTCTTGCCTCTCGATCGCCCGTATTAAGAGTGGGAACCAAAAACAATCCAGCCGCCCCGCTTGCAGCCACGGTGTACGAGCAATTCAGGGCCGAGCTGCATAGATTCCTCGTGCACAGGCTGCGCGGCCAGAAGCAGGACGCCGGCGATCTGGCGCAGGAGGTTTACCTGCGCGTACTGCGCCTGAAGGACAGCGAACTGGTACAAAGGCCGCAGGCCTATGTCTATACCATTGCCTCCCACGTTGCGTATCAATTTCGCCTGCGTACTGAACAGAATCCGGTGACCTTCGATTCCCAGGCTGTGGAACACGCCGCAGAGAACCCGGAGCGGGCACTGCCTGATGAGCTCGCTGACCACCTGAACGCCGAGCGAATGGTTGAGAAGATGCTCAAGACGCTGCCACCCATGCACCAGGCCGTGCTGGTGCTGTGCAAGCGCGACGGCCTGTCCTACGAAGAGGTCGCACGCAAGTTGTGCATATCGACCCATACAGTGAAGAAATACCTCTATGAGGCCAAGGCGCGCATCACGGCCAGCGCATGGAACGAGAAATCATGACGGTAAATCAACAGGCAAATCTCAGTTTCGCTGTCGAGGCGGCTGAATGGCTCGACCGGCTCGAAGCAGACCGCCCCGATGAACGAGCGGCCTTCGCGCGCTGGATCGTCGCCTCCCCCCTGCATGTCGATTCCTTCCTCAAAGTTACGGCGGTCGACAGGCTGCTGACAAATATTGACCGACATCACCACATCAATGTCGACCAACTGCTGGCTGGAGCGAAGGATGTCATTCCGCTGAGCAACGCCCGGCAGAACAAGACTGCTGTGGCTGGTACGCGAGGTCGCCTGCGGGAGCGACGACGCTGGAGCGGGGTGGCAGCGGCCGCCGCGGCTGTTGTTGCACTGGCAGGCTGGTGGGCTGTGTCCCTTGTGGCTGACACGCAGTTCACCACGGCAATAGGCGAACAGAGAACGATTGAACTGGCCGACGGTACAACCGTGGGACTGGACGCACGCACGCACGTCAAAGTGCAATACTCGGACGACGCGCGCGACATCTACCTGCAGGGTGCAGCAATTTTTACGGTACAACCCGATCCACAGCGGACGTTTCGCGTACACAGCGACCATACGGTCATCCAGGCTCTGGGCACGCAATTCAGTGTAGATCGGCGACCCTGGAGTACCGTGGTAACGGTCTTCGACGGTCTGGTTGAGGTCTTGACCGCAAATTCATCCGTACGGTTGGCCGCCGGCGAGGAAGTACGTATCGATCGCAATGCACGGATAGAAAGGCGCACGGCAACCAGCACCTCGAGCCCATTTGGCCGAATGGAAACCAGGCTGGTGTTTGCCGATGACCGCCTGGAGGACATCGCCGCAGCATTCAACCGCTGGAATCGCAGCCAGATCCTCATTGACAACCCGACGCTGTCAGCCAGGCTCTACTCCGGCGCATTCGACGCCAATGACCCTGAATCGCTCATAACATTCCTTGAGCGCGAAGGGGACATTGAAATCGACCGGCAAGATGACATCGTGCTCGTACGCTGACACCGCTTACCCCTGGGCAGGCCTCTGCGCGAGGTGCGCTATTCGAAGCGCTTTTTGAACGAAATCGAATAGCGCCGCATGCGCGGATCGCCATAGAAGCTGTAGGTCACGACATCGAAACTGGCCACGATCGGCGGGCTGTCATTGAGGACATTCTGTACCGACACCAGGATCTCCGAGTTGGCCAGCAGGCCCTGCGCGAAGGGAAAGCCATCGTCAAAGCGATAGCGGGCAAAAACATCATGATAGCTTTGCGTGGGAATGGTCGGTGAGCCCTGATTGAACGCCTGCCTGTCACGCGCACCAGCCGAGTTGGTGGCTCCGTAGACAAAATACGAGTCGTAATACTGCATGTTCCAGCCGGCTGTCCACGGGCCGCGATTCCAGGTCACTCCACCGTTGGCGCGCCATTTCAAGGGGCCGCCCGCGAAGCCGACCAGCTCGTTCTGCAGCGAGGTGGGCAGCACTTGTTGCTTGAGATGCGGTTGATAGCTGGCTATGAAGTTCGCGGCAAAGGTGCCGAAGGCAGTTTCCCAAGTGTAGTCAGCCTGAATGTCATACGCCTCCACTTCGCTGCGCGCAATGTTGACGCTGCCGCTGTCGATCTGCAGAACCGGGCCGACTGTGTGACCCATCGCCTGGTCTTCCGGCGTCAGCTCAGCGCGTGTTATTCGATTGGAAAAACCGAAATCTTCCAGATCCAGTATCGTCTGATAGGAGACCGTACCGATTTCGTTGGTCTTCTTGATCAACGTGTAGTCAAGTGACAGGCGAAAACCAGATAGAAACTCCGGAGTAAAGATCATGCCGGCTGACCAGCTTCTGGACTGCTCGGGGACCAGATCGAAACTGCCGACGGTGGTATAGGACTGCCAGGAACTGAGTGCTTCGCCGTCGCGCTTCGGATCGCTGGTGATGATGCGCAGAATCCCGGGCACATTCAGCTCGCGCGGAGCAAGTTGCAGCACCGAGGGCGAGAGAACACCCTCACCGTAACTGGCGCGCAGCGCGAGCCCCTTTATCGGCCGATAGCGAAATCCAAAGGTGTACTGGTTGTCCCGGTCGGTGCGCCTGTGAACCGGGGTATCCTCGAACGGGCCACTGGGTGAGCCCACGGTCACGCTGGTATCGTCATACTCACGATGGCGTACCGTGGTGCTGTCGTATCTATAGGACAACTGCAAATCCAGACCCTGCACGCCTCGCCGCGCGTTGGCGGCCGAGATCAACGGCGCAGTGGTCTCTATGTAGATCGCATCGGTAGTGGAGCCCACCGGCGGATGGTATCGATAGGTCGGCATGTCAGGCACGCTGTAACTGGTGGAGACCGACTCCCGGGTCATCTGCTGTCGATTTTCCATTACGGTCGACAATACGACCGCGCCGCCGGGCAGTGTCCACACCGGACCAGCCAGCCGCAGCGTGGCATTCTTCAGGACCATGTTGTAATCGCCGATGAGGTTTGGCACTGGCGTGAAGTAGTACGGCGAGAAATCCAGCGGAAATGCATTGACATCACGCAATACATTCAGCTCGCCATTGGCCAGTGCCGCCCGGCCCTGGCTGGTCACCTGGTTGGCGGAGTACACACCACCACTGCTTGAACGGCTCCACGCGTATTCAGGCTGCATCGTCCAGTCACGAGGCAAGCGGAATATAAGCCCACCGGCAATCTGGTGAGTTTTGGACTTCGAGGTGACGTCTGTGCCGTAGTCGAGATTGGACAACGGCACGATGATGCGGATCGACTCGGTAAAGGGATTGTTCGGCCCGACCGCCAGTCGCTGGCTGCTGATATCCCGGGCATAGCGCGAACTCGAATGATTGTCATAGTAGGCGAGATCGGCAAATGCCTCGATACGGTCGGTAAACTCGCGTCGCAGGTTCGCGGAAGCCGAGCGGACAGTCGGATTGGATAGCAGGGAGTTGCGGCTGCCGTTTCTGATCGCATCGGGAAGGTCAAGGTTGTAGCTTCCGGCGGTGCCGAGAAAAGCGGCGCCGCCATCGCTTTGCGGTCC
Source organism: Gammaproteobacteria bacterium (assembly GCA_021773365.1). Lineage (GTDB taxonomy): Bacteria > Pseudomonadota > Gammaproteobacteria > Steroidobacterales > Steroidobacteraceae > JAJFKF01. The sequence goes on from JAJFKF010000023.1 coordinate 19,862, forward strand.
GGCGTAACCGATGGGCACGAACGCCACGGGCGAGCCCAATGATTGCCCGCTCTGCACCAGTACCAGGTCGTTGCCGCTGGCGCTTTTGATGTTGGTGGTATAGCCATCAGGTATTGGAAAGGCCGGATCATTGATCACATCAGGGTAGTTCTTTAGCAGCAGTTCGCGTGCGCCGACATGAAAATCCCGGTCGCCGACCAGCAGCGGATTGGAGTTCTGGTAGCTGGCGCTCAGCATGATGTGGGTTCTGCCGCCTTCCAGCGCGAACCCTGCGTTGCCCTCCACGCGCCGCCGTGCGCCGCCGCCATCCATGGTGTTGTCATAGGTTGCAGTTAACTCCACGCCGCGATAGTCGCGCTTGAGAATGATATTGACTACCCCGCCGGTGGCGCCGCCGCCATAGATGCCACCGGCAGTTGACGGCAGAATCTCGATACGCTCCACCGAGGACAATGGAATGCCATTGATGTCGGGCTGAAAGAACTCCAGCTCCGAGGCCACACCCGGCATGCGCCGGCCATTGACCAGTACCAGGGTTTCATCCGACCCCAGGCCGCGCAGATTGATCGAGCTCTGCCCGCCGCGAGTAGACAAAACGTCCGCCTGTGATTCGCTGTTGTACAGCTGATTCATCGGCAAGCGAGCTTTCAGAAACGTCTCCAGATCACTCGCCATGGAGCTCTCAATCTCTTCCCTGTCGAATATGACATACGGCTGCACATCATCCTCGGTGCGCCGAATATCAGCATTGGAGGTACGCGCGCCTCTGACCAGCATTTCCGGCACACCCTGTCTGGTCTGTGCCTGATCCGTGGACGAAGTGGTGCGCTCTGCACTCTCCTCACCGCTGGAGTGTGCGGCCAGCCTGGTCTTCGTGGATCCGGCCGTCGATTCACTCAGGGTAAGCTGCATATCTTCGCTACTGGCGCCGCTGCGACGCATACGGATTGCAGCTGCCTCCGTGGAGGCTCGCGGATCGCCCTGATGCGTTGCATCCGCGGCACGAATGGCCACGGTACGCTCATTGACGAACTCGTAGTAGAGGTTAGAGTTTCGCAGCAACAGCGCCAGCGCCGCCTCCGGCGTGAAGCTTCCCGCCAGCGCCCGGGCGGCGTGATTTGCCACCGCATCGTCGTAGAAGGCGATGGACAGCCCGGCCTGGCGACCGAAGTCATTCAGCGCATCGCGCAGCTCCTGGGCGGGTATATCAAATGCCATTTGACGGGATGCCTCCGGCTTCTTCGCTACAGCAGAGCCAGCACACAGCGCCAACCCGATGGTGAATCCCATGCTCAATATCAATGCCCGGGCCGTGCTCATCATGCCGCTCTCCGCGTACTTCGTATGGCGGTAGTGACTGTGCGAACTGGCAAAACTTCCATACGCAGAAAAATGTATGGAAGTTCTCCCCATTGCCATAGTCTTATGGGGTCAGGTGGAACTCCAACGCATACTGTCATGACTGCTAATGATCCCACACGCAGCATCCGCACGCCGCCCGACAGCGCACGGTTGGCGCTGCAGCAGTATGGTCCCGCGCTTCACCGCTACCTGCGCCCTCGCCTGCGCAGCCCCGAGGATGTGCGCGACCTGGCGCAGGAGGTATTCATGCGCTTCTGGCAGATTTCGCAGCGCGAGCCGATCCGCAATCCCCAGGCGTTTCTCTACCGGCTGGCATCGAATTTTGTCTACGAGTTCCGCATGCGCGAGAAACGCGGCCTGGTTACCTGTGATTCGGAGCTGGCCGACCTGGCCAACGAAAACGGCGCGGATGTATGGCGCAATGAACTGGAGACCCGGGCGATCTGCGCCGAACAGATCGAGCGCAAGCTGCGGGCAATGCCCAGACTCTGGCAGGCCATCCTGATCATGAACAAGCGCGAGGGACTGTCGGCGGAAGAGATCTCCCGCCGGCTGGGTATCAGCAAGAAAACGGTCTACATCTACCTGGGTTATGCCATCGCCCAGTTCAGAACCAATCCGCCGCAAACGGGCGCACGCAGCTCATGAACGGTGCAAGGCAACAAATCATCGCGCAGGAGGCCGGCAGCTGGGTGTTCCGGCTCAAGGAAGACGATTCTGCCGAATGCCACGCGGAATTCACTGCATGGCTGCAAGGCTCACCACAGCATGTCGCGGAGTTCCTGCTGCTCACGGCCACGGATGCCGATCTCGGCACCCTGGATACGCAGCGCCATATCGACGCCGAAGCACTGCTGGCTGACTCGCCGCCTGCGGTGGTCGCACTGCCCGGCAGACGCGCTGCGCAGTCGCAACCACAGTTGCGCTCGCCATCGCGGCGCTGGCCCCACCGGCGCGCCGCGATGGCCATGCTGGCGCTGGTACTGGTCGCCAGCGGCGTTGCATGGTGGCAAGGCAATTTCAATGCGCGCAGCATCAGCACGAACACTGGCGAGCAGCGCACCGTGAAGCTTGCCGATGGGTCGGTCATGCACCTCAATACACGATCGCGGGTGCAGGTGAAGTTCTCCGATGAGGCGAGAGTCGTGCGCCTGCTTGAAGGCGAGGCGCTGTTCTCTGTCGCGCAGGACTCAGTACGTCCATTCCTGGTGCGCAGCGGCCTGACCACCGTGCAGGTGATCGGTACCGAGTTCAATATATACCGCCACGCCAATGGCACCACGGTATCCGTGGTCGAGGGACGGGTAAGGATCGCGGCCGACTCGCGCGAGCACGGGGTATCATCGGCAGCGGCAACACCAGTGCTGCTGGATGCTGGTCAGCAGGCCGCGATCGAAACTGACGGGCATATTGAAAAGCTCGCCACGCCTGAAATGGATCGGGCACTCGCCTGGCGGCAACGGCATCTGGTGTTCCGCTCGGCCACCGTGGCCGAGGTGGCCACCGAGTTCAATCGTTACAATCGCATACAGCTGAACATCGTCGATAAGCAACTGGCCACGCGCCGCATGAGCGGTCGCTTCGAAGCCGATGAGCCACAATCACTGCTGGACTTCCTGACCCGGAACGGCGACGTGCGGCTGCAGCAGCAAGGAGATGCCATCACCTTATCCACCGCCGTGGGCCTTACTCCAGAGTCTTCGGGCGAATAGGAACATGCGCGAACTCGATGAGTCATGAAAACCTCTACCGGCATCAACGCCCAAAGCGCTTGGTGATGGCAATCGAATAGCGCCGCAGGCGCGGGTCACCCTCAGTGCTGTAGCCGGCTACAAAGTATGAGCTGGCGCTCGCCAGGATTGGCGGGCTGTGGTTGAAGACATTCTGCACCGAAATCAGCAGCTCGGTGTTCTGCAGCAGCCCATGGGCGAAGCTGGGGGACCTCTCAAAACGATACCGCCCGAATACATCGTGATAGGTCTGAGTGGATATCCACTCGGAACCCTGACCGCGCACCGTCGCGTTACGGCGCGACGTGGAGGCCGTGGTGCTGTAGACCCTGGAGGCATCGTAGTACTGCATGTTCCAACCCAGGCTCAAGGCGCCGCGGCTCCAGCGCAGTCCGGCATTGGCACGCAACTTCAGCGGGCCGTTGCTGTAGCCCACCTGATCGACTACATCGCTTTCTGGCGTCGCCTGTTGTTCAAAGTGCGGCTGCCAGGTCGCCACCACGTTGGCCGCAAACTCGCCGAAACGCGTGCTCCAGTTATAGTCGGCCTGAATGTCGTAGGCCTCCAGCAGGCTGTAGGCGAGATTGACATAACCGAAATTCAGCTCGCGAATCACCCCACCGGTGTAGCCCAATGCCTGGTCGGCCGGCGTCAGCGGATCACGCACGATATAGCCTGGAAAGCTATCTTCCAGGTCAAGGTAGCTCTGATCGCTGAGCGTGGTAACCTCATCGGTCTTCTCGATGCGGGTGTAGTCCACGGAAAGTCTGAGCCCCGGCAAAATATCCGGCGTGACAATTATCCCCGCCGACCAACTCTGCGAGCGCTCGGAGCGCAGCAATAGACTGCCGATAATCGAGAACCTCTCAACTGTCTCATCAGTGACGAAAGTATCGCCGCGTTTGGAGTCGATCAACCCGGAGAAATTTACAAACTCCACAGGAAGCAAGGCCTCGGAGAGCTGCACGGGCGCAGGCGGCAGAATCCCTTCGCCGAAACTCAGACGAAACGCCAAGCTTCCGGCTGGCGTATAGCGAAGTCCAAGCGTGTACTGATTTCCGCTGACATCGCTGGTCTGAAACGGAGTATCGAAAAACGGTCCGTCTGCAGAAGGTACAGGCACGAAAATATCGTCGAACGGCCGCGTACGGATATGGGTTCCATCGTAGCGATAAGACGCCTGCAGATCGAGACCACGCAGTCCCGGCCGAGCGTTGCCAGCCGAAACCATCGGTGCGGTCAGCTCGGCATAAACACTCCTGGTAGTGGTGCCGCCTGCGGCATAGTAGGTGTAGTCCGGGTCCAGACCAGGATTGTAGTCGGTTCGTAGCTGATCCGAGGCGTACTGCTCCCGATTCTCAAGTACGGCTGCAAGCCGCAGCGGTCCACCGGGCAGATGCAGCAACGGGCCCGCCACGCGCAACGTGGCATCCTTATGCAACGTGGGATACTTCAACACGGCACCACTACGTTGGCCAGCCTCATCAGGATAGTAGGCGGAAAAATCCATCGGATAGGCGTTGACGTCACTCAGAGGATCAAGTCGACCGTCGAGCAGTGCGGCAAGGCCGTCCTGAGTCAGAAATGCAGCACGGTAGTCGTAGGTGAATGTCGAGCGACTCCAACTGTATTCGCCCTGCAAGGTCCATTCACGCGGCAGACGCACGATGAGACCGCCACTGATCTGCTCGGTTTCAGATCCGGATCGCGTAAGCAATCTGCGGGCATCGTACCCGGGTATGGGAATCGCCAACCTGACAGCTTCGGTAAATGGATTATTCGGGCCCACGGGCAGGACAACATTGGTGGCGCTTGCAACTGTGCCGCTACCCACCTTCACAGCCCGATTGTCGTAGCGCGATACATCCAGAAAGGCTTCAATTCGATCGGTAAACTCGCGCCTCAGGTTCACCGCGGCCGACCGGACGGTAGGTGCGGCAACCAGGGAATACTGCAGGCCAGCTGGATCCTCGGCGAAGTCGGTATTGTAGTGCCCTGAGGTGCCTAAAAAGGCCGCACCTTCGTCACTTGCCGGACCTGCATAACCCAGCGGCACAGATGCAGTTGGCCACCCCAACGACTGCATGCCGTCGACAAGCACCAGATTCCTGCCACTAACGCTTTTTATGTTAGTGGTGTAGCCGTGCACGGGGTAGGTTGAAGCGGTGTACGCATCGGGATCGTTGGCATCCTGCAGGTTACGGGCGCGGGCGGCAAGATTTCGGTCGCCGGTATACAACGGATTACCGTCCTGGTAGCTCGCCATGACCATCACGCTGGTGCGACCACCTTCCAGTGCAAACCCGCCGACGGCATCCAGGCGGCGGCGTACACCACCGCCGGCAAAGGTACCGTCGTAGCGAGCAGTGAGGTCAAGATTGGAGTAATTGCGTTTTAGGATGATGTTCAGCACCCCGCCCGTAGCACCGCCACCATATATCCCCCCCGCCGTGGAGGGCAGAATCTCGATACGCTCCACAGCAGACAACGGAATACCGTTGATATCCGGCTGTCCAAAATCCTCTCCGTCACTCACGCCCGGCATCCGCCGACCGTTGACCAGGATCAGGGTTTGATCGGCACCCAGACCGCGCAAGTCGACCCTGCTTTGATTGCCGCGCGAACTCGCCAGATTCTGCGCCTCGCTGCCGCGCGCCTGGTTCATTGGTAAGTGAGTTCTCAAGAAGGTTCCCAGATCTGGCGCCATGGCACGCTCGATATCATCGGCCTTGAACACCACGTAGGGCTGCACATCGTCCTCAGTACGGCGAATGTCAGTGTTGGAAGTGCGCACGCCCTCGACCAGCATTTCCGGAATGCCCTTGCTATCGATCACACGATGCTCGTCCAGCGAGGGCCTGCTGTTGGGTATGTCCGCTGTTACCCATGTCGACTGATCGTCGCTGAATTCAACGCGGGCCATGCGCTGCGCGGACGCAGTACTACGCTGCACACCCTTTGAAGTCGCCGCCGCATCGGGAGGCTGCGTGCCGATTTCCTTGACACGTATGGCTACGGTGCGAGCATTGATCCAGTCCTGCCGCAAGCCGGAGTTTGCCAACAGCACGTCGAGGGCGTCACGCACAGTGTAGTTACCGTTGATGGCCGGTGCAGCCAGATCTTCGGCTACATCCGCGGGGAAGATCAGCTGCACACCGGTTTGCGCGGCCAGAGCAGCCAGGGCTTCGCGCATGGGCTGAGCGGAAATCTGCAAACTGAGTTGTTGCGCCGCCTGGGGCTGTTGCGCCGCAGTAGCCGGACCAGCCAGCAGCAGGGCTGCGATCCAGGCTGCATGGTACTTACGATTCCGATTCATTGCGTTCTCCCCTGGCTTCGATTCTCGGTCAGGCAGTCACGGCAATGCTAGTGTCTTCCCACGGCACATTTGGGTAGTCGACTACCCAAATGTTCCGTGGGTAGTCACGAAGCCATCAAGGAGTACTACACGTGGCAGCCATGTCCCGAGAACCGACCAACAAGACATCACAGCC
>JAJFKF010000024.1 GCA_021773365.1 Gammaproteobacteria bacterium
ATGATCCTCACCTTGGAACGGGGAGGCTTCATCCAACGACAGCCCGGCGTTCCACGCAGCATCAGGCTACTCCTCAGCCCGCAATCCCTACCGGTACTCTCGCCCGCTCAACCGGTCAAAATCACTGCGTCGAGGTACTAGGGCTTTTCAGTCAGGAACTCGCTGGGCTGCATGTCCTTGATGAAAAGCACGCCGTCGATCACCTGCGGCCACAGGGCCTTCATTGGCGCGAAGCCCAGGAACAGGCCCACCTGCTGCCCGCCGAACAGCCGCTGCAGTCCACGCCTGCCGACGAACGCGTACTCATGTCCGCGCGCGGCGATTCGCGCCTCGATGCTGTCCGCCGGCGCCGGATCGTGGTCATAGACCTCGCGCCTGGCAAAGCTGCTGGTGCGGCCCTGATAGGCGCTGAAGGCGAGCACATAGGCATCGCGGCCGAATTCCCGGTGAATATAGCTGCCCATGGGAATCATGTCGGGGGCGACAGTGGTTTCCACGACCGTGCGATCCTTGATGATGTGCGAAGTCGCCGCCCACACGATGATCCGCTCCTCGGGATAGGCGACATTGGCGAGCCATGAAAGGTTGGCCGCCATCTGCCGGTCGCGCAGGTTGTAGGCGCCCTGCTCCTGTGTGGTGATGCCCTTGAGAAAGGTCAGCATGGTCTCGATGCTGCTCAACTGCTGGCGCCAGAACGGCGCCCTGGGTGCCGCCGATGCGTCGAGCCGGGCAATGGTCGCGGCAACGTCGGCCTGCAGGGCCGGGATCTCGAGTGCCTTCAGGGCGGCGCCACCGCCTGCGAACAAACCTTTCAATACGTCCCGTACGCGCTCCAGCCCCGCCGGATCGCCGTCCAGTTCGGCATTCAGCGCATCGAGCGCCTGCGGTACGTCACGGGCCAGCGCGCCGGTAAAATTCAGATCGAATCCCGCCAGCTGCATGGGCTGCGCGCCCTTGGCCTCGGCGTCAAGGTAGTCCATGAACGGCTGCATCTGCACGCTTTGCATCCACACCGGGAATATAGCCCGCGGCAACACGGCACTCGGCGCCTGCCCGGCGGCCACCAGTGCCCGCGCCTGCTCCATCTCGTACATGCCGCTCTCGAAAGCCAGCACATTAAATCCGAGTTCCTCATGCAGGTATTTCAGAACCCGCGTCTTGGCCAGAAACGTGCTGCCGGTGCCGTGTGACTGCTCGCCGAGCATCACGATACGCGCAGTGCCGATATCGGCGCCCAGGACCTGCAGATCGCTGAAGTCCGTATCGGCGGGATCGATGGAGACGATTTCATGAACCTGCTCTGCGCTACTTGCATCGCGGCGCTCCCCGCCGGACGCCGTGCACGCGCAAGCCGCCGTGACGAATATGAAAAGAACTGACAAACCCGCATACAGCGACATGCAACGACCTGGATTCATGCAAAAACTCCTGCAAAACGGTGGACAGTGGTCACCATGACTTCACGATCTGCACCGAGGCGAACCGTCCCAATGGGTTGGCGTTGGTCGGGTCGTAGTTGAAGATCGCGAACATGTAGTTCGGGGTACCGACGGAGGGTGGCTCGTCATTGAACAGATTGAGCACGCTCAACGCGATGCGCGTGTTGTCGAGCCCGACCGATGCCAGCCGGTCCGCGGTTCTATAGGCGATATCCAGATCGATAGTGGTCCATGAATCGATCTTGTTCGATCCGGAAGTTCCGTCCACAGAATAGCTATCCACGTAGTTCAGGGCCGAGGAGACGCTCCAGCCAGCGCGACTCCACGACACGCCGGCGCGAACTTTCAGGTCGGCGGGGTTGTAGATTGAATTCAGCGCCTCGACCACCGGCGTGGAAATCGACGCCTGGGTTTCATAGTCCGTCAGGTAAGTGCCGGACAGGCGCCACAGCCAATCACCCCAGACCGTGCTCGCACCATAGTCCACTTCCATATCGAAGCCGCTGACGACCGCCCGCGACAGGTTGGTCTCGAACAGATTGGCGATCAGGCCGACACTGGCAAAATCGATGCGCTCCAGCGTGGCCGGATCATTGGGCGCGATGGGATCGGCCCCGGAGGTGATCAGCCGGAACTGATCGCGGAAGCCACGCTCCATGATGGCCTGGGCGATGGTGGCCTGTACCGCCTGCGGGTTGACCTGACTGCCGCTGAGGAGCACGCCCGCCGGGAAGAAGCCGGGCTGGGAAAGCCCGACATTGTAGATATTGAAAGGGCTGATCGGCACCTGCACCAGGTTGATGCGATCGGAGAACTCGATATCGAAATAGTTGGCGCGTAGAGAAAAGAGGCCTTCCCCGGCATTGCGCTTGAATTCGAACCCCAGGGTCCAGGCATCCGAGGTCTCCTGTTTGATATTCGGATCGGTACCCTGAACCAGCAGCGCCGGATCGGGGTTGGAAACCTGAGGATCAAAATTGAAGAATGGACCCAGAGCCGCGTTAATGATGTCGTTGGAAAACACGTCGACTGCCAGGTCCTGAGTATTCAACCGGCCCAGGTCGGGCGGATTGAACGAAGTGCTGTAGCTGGCCCGAACGGCGAACCCCCGGAGCGGGGACCAGTACAGGCCATACTTCGGATTGGTGGTGGTGCCGAAATCACTGTAGTCCTCGTAACGCGCGGACACGTTCAGCTCCAGCCTGGAGATCCCGCGAATGGCGTTGTCCGCGCCCACCAGCGGAATCAACACCTCACCGAAGGCCGACAACACCTCACGCGTGCCGCCGCGACGAGGCGCGTCAACCACGGTAAGACTGCGATTGGATAGATCTTCCTCGCGATAGGCCAGGCCACCCGCAAACCTCACGCTGCCGCCGGGAATATTGAACAAGGCGCCGCTGGATTTCGCGTCCACATGCCACAATTCCGATTGCGTACGGAAAGTCTGCGTACCGTTGCTCTCCAGCTCCGCGCTCGCCGATTCACTGTAGGTGGCATTGGTCTCCAGCACCCAGCCCCGCCACAGATCAATCTCCAATCCGGCGGCGACGTTGACCTGCTCGGTTTCCGCATGGCTGGTAAACAGCGGAGAGATCGGGTCAAAGACCCGGTCAATCTGCGTCTCGCGATTGGCGTACAGCGCGTCCGCGTTCAGCTGCACCCGATCGGAGAGCGCCTGCCGCGCGGTGAGCAGCACCGTGTAACGCTCCTGCTTGGGCAGCAGCCCGATGGGCTCGCCGATCGCGCGGGAAAAATCCCGCTCCAGTGCGCTGAGGCTGTCGCGCTTGTAGTAATCTCCCGACAGCAGCACGTTGCCAGAGCGCCAGTCCTTGCCCAGCGTCTGGCCCACACGCATCTCATCCAGCGCACCCTCGGTCACGGTGCCGTAGCGCAGGGAGGTTTCTGCGCCATCGTAGTCATCGCGCAGGATAAAGTTCACCACGCCGGCGACCGCGTCGCCCCCGTAAATGGACGAAGCACCGTCGGTCAGCACCTCGACCCGGTCGATGGCATTGATGGGGATCAGCGAAATATCCACGAAGCCGCCCAGCGAGCCGGCGCCTGCCAGCCGGCGGCCGTTGATCAGCACCAGCGTCGAGGTGGAACCGAGCCCGCGCAAATTGGCGCTCGAGCCGGCGGCCGTATTGCGGCCCGCGGAAGAATCGTTCGGCACACCGCGGATCAGGTTTTCGTTGGAACCACCGCCGAAGTTCTGCGGCAGGGATTGAATGAGCTGCTGGGTGGTGGAGTAGCCGGTTTTCTCAATGTAGTCACGGTCAAGGATGATAACCGGCACGCTGTCCGGCGCCGCGCCCCTGATGTGCGTACCGGTCACCACGATCTGGTTGCGCTGATCACCCACCTGCGAACTGGCGGATGCGCCGGAGGCGGACACCGGTGCCGACGCCGGGTTGTTGCCCGCGCCATAGGCCAGTTTGATGTTGTAGGAAGCCGCCGCGGCGGCAGCCGTATCCATACGGATAATCTTGATCTCGCCGTCGGCGCCGTAAGCATAGCCGAGCCCGGAGTTGCGCAGCAACCGCTCCAGCGCCTCTTGAGGCGCCATCTTGCCCTTAACCGCCGGTGCGAGCTTACCGGCGATCAATTCCCCCGGCGCCACCAAGTTGGCGTCGCTTTGCTCAGAAAATTCAATCAATGCCTGCGCCATTGTTTTAGCATCGATACTGAAAACCTTCTTAGTTTCGGCCGCGCGTGCCTGTGCGGACCAAAGGCCCGCGACGCAGAACATCACCGTTGCCGCCCCTGCAAGGAATTGCGACAGTTTTATGGTTCCATTCTTCATCTTGCACCTCTTAATCAAGCCGGGATGAGGGTCTGAAGGCCACTGGCAATGCGAATCGCCGTTTCCCTACTGCTAAGACGGATCAGAATGGTATTTTTAAATCGACACGGTTGCGTGATTTTCAGAGGCGGTACGCCGCCCACATGCCCCGCGCCACGTTGCGCCACACAATCGGGCATGTGCCGGCTGCGGCCCGATCGACGACAGCGACGATAGCGATACAGGATTTCGCATGTTTAGGTTTAGGGCCAATGGCACTTACTTAAGCGTTCGGTAGATATCCGAGGGTGCGTATTTGTTGCCTTGCGATGGCTCGATGGCTCGATGGCTCGATGGCTCAACCAAGTGGAACGCTTCTTTGGGCTCATCACCGATAAGGCCATCCGCCGCGGCTCCTTCACCAGCGTGAAAGAGCTGATCGCCAGGATTGAACACTTTGTCGCCCAACACAACAAGACCTGCAAACCTTTTACTTGGACTGCCACCGCGATTCGATCTTGGCGAAACTCGAACGACTTACTTCACGAATCAGCGGGACAGCCAGCCTTCCCCGACCCTGTAGACCGAGCCCGGCAGGACCAAGGCATCTCCTGAGCAATTGGCGCTTAGACACCGACAAATGGCAGTGACACGGCGGACCTGCAGCCAAAGTGGCCGCAAAATGACGCTGGCCGCGCCGACCGGCTCCATAATTACCTGGGAAAACTGACGCCCGTTCTACACGCACGCACCGACCCGCCCCAGCCATCCCGCGATGCAATGCTATGATCCGGCGCTTTATTGCCACCTCCGGGGGATTTCATGGCCCACGCCGCCAGCGCATCCACAACACTTCCACTCATCGCCCTGTACGCGGCCGGCATCCTGACCTCCGCCCTGACCCCCGTTCCAGCCACCGCCGCCTCGCCGGACCCCTTCCAGCAGCTCGACATCGAGCTACCCACCCCCAATGTCTACCGTACCGCCTCCGGCGCCCCGGGCCCGCAGTACTGGCAGCAGAGCGCCGACTACAACATCAAGGTGGCCCTGGACGAGAAGGCCCGGCGCATCGACGCTGCGGAGACCATCACCTACACCAACCGCTCACCTGATCCGCTGCGCTATCTGTGGCTGCAGCTCGACCAGAACCGCTTCCGTGACGATTCCCTCGCCCGCCGCTCCGAAACCGCCGGGAAAAGCGGTACCCGGCGCAGCAAGACCGGCGAGGGAGACTCCCTCAGCTACAACGCCCTGCGCCGCCACCAGGCCTTTCAGGACCGCGAGTACGGTTTCGAGATCACGCGCCTTGCCGACGAACGCGGCCGCGCGCTGCCCTACACCATCGTCGACACCATGCTGCGTATCGACCTGCCGCGCCCGCTGGCACCCGGGCAATCCACGCGTTTCAGCGTCGACTGGACATTCAATATCATTAACCGTGACGCGGTGGGCGGCCGCAACGGCTACGAGCACTTCCCGAAGAACGACACCGACATCTTCTTCCTGGCACAGTGGTTTCCGCGCCTGGCGGCCTACACCGACTACACCGGCTGGCAGCACCACGCCTTCCTCGGCCGCGGTGAGTTCACGCTGGAATTCGGCGACTACGATGTCGAGATCACTGTTCCGGACAATCACATCGTCAGCGCCAGCGGCGTGCTGCAGAACCCCGGCTCCACACTGACACCCACGCAGCGCAAGCGCCTCGATGAGGCTCGCACGGCCGACTCACCGGTGTTCATCGTCACGCCCGAGGAAGCGCTGGCCAACGAGAAGAGCACACCCGGCGGCACCCGCACCTGGCACTTTCGCGCCGACAATGTCCGCGACTTCGCCTGGTCGAGTTCGCGCAAGTACATCTGGGACGCCATGGGCTACGACCAGAGCAAAGTGATCGACGACCCCGAGGCGCCCTTCGTGATGGCCATGTCCTTCTATCCCAACGAAGCCGAGCCGCTGTGGTCGCACTACTCCACCCAGGCGGTGGTGCACACCATGGAGGTGTATTCACGTTATTCCTTCCCGTACCCCTACCCCACTTCGCAGTCGGTGAATACCTGGGCGCGCGGCGGCATGGAGTACCCGATGATCACCTTCAACGGTTATCGGCCGAAGATCGACGAAAAAACCGGTGAGCGCACCTACTCCGCCGCCACCAAGTACGGCTGCATCGGCGTGATCATTCACGAGGTGGGACACAACTACTTCCCCATGATCGTCAACTCCGACGAGCGCCAGTGGACCTGGATGGACGAGGGCATGAATTCCTTCCTGCAGACCGTGGCCCAGTTCGAATGGGACGAGAAGTATCCCTACAACCGCGGCGGCAAACCCTACGCCGGCGTGCTGGAGTACATACCCGAGTACATGGTCAGCAAGAAACAGGTGCCGATCATGACCCAGTCCGACTCGGTGCTGCAGTTCGGCCCCAATGCCTACGCCAAGCCCACCGCCGCCTACACCATCCTGCGCGAGACCATCCTGGGACGCGATCTGTTCGACCACGCCCTGCGCGAGTACTCGCGCCGCTGGCGTTTCCGCCGTCCGACGCCGGCGGACTTCTTCCGCACCATGGAGGATGCCTCGGGCGTGGACCTGGACTGGTTCTGGCGCGGCTGGTTCTTCACCACCGATCATGTGGACATGGCCATTACCGGCGTGCGCGAGTACCAGGTTTCCAGCCAGGACCCGGACCGCGAGCTGGCGCTGCAGCGTGAAAAGGCCGCCGCCGACACGCCTGAACCGCTGACGCCGAAACGCAATCGCGAGGAAGGAATACAAACACGGCTGCAGAGGATTCCCGGGCTTGCCGACTTCTACAACGAGCACGATCCGTACACCCCCACCAACAAAGCGCGCAACGAGTACCAGAAGTTCCGCAAGGACCTGGAGGATTGGGAACGGGTCGCGCTCGATCGCGCCGTGACAGCCGGCGAGTACGTGTACTTCGTGGACTTCGAGAACCGCGGTGGACTGGTGATGCCGCTGCCGCTGCAGCTCGAGTACGAAGACGGCACGACAGAGTTTCTCATGATCCCGGCAGAGTTCTGGCGTCAGGACGACCGCGCCGCCACCAAGCTGCTGATCCGCCCGCGCCGTGTTGTGTCGGTCGAACTCGATCCGCGCCACGAGATTGCAGACGCCGACTACGGCAACAATCACTACCCCAGCCGTATTGAACGCTCGCGATTTGAGCTGTACCGCGACAAACAGTCGGAACGCAACCTGATGAAGGATCTGATGGTGGAGCTGGAGGGCGGCAAGGACGGCCAGGGCGAGGCGGAAAAGGCGGTACCGCTGGCGCCGACAGCAGGACAGTGAAGGACAAACGATGAAGGACACGGGCGCGGCGGCAACACGTCGCCAGTTCCTCGCCGCCAGCGCCGCGCTGGCCCTGTGCGCTGCCACACCCCTGGCAGCGCATCGCCTGCGCATGGCGATGACCACCATCGTGTGGCGGGCCGATCGCGGACTGCTGGAGATCACCCATCGCCTGCACACCGGCGACGCGGAACTGGCGCTGGCCGGCTCCACCGCTGACGGCCAGCACGATGACGATGACCACGGCGCCAATCGTGAGGGTTACGCTGCGCTGTCCCCGGAGAATGCGCGGCAGCGGGCGCGGATCGCGCTATATGTCGGCAAGCGCTTTGGCCTGGTTGATCCCGACAAGGGAGCCATCGACCTCACCACGCTGGGCGCTGAGGTCGATGGCGACAATGTGCTCGTCTACCAGGAAGTGAAACTGCCTGCTCTGCCGCCGGTCCTGCGGGTTCGAAATGAGATTCTCACCGACGTGTTCAGGGACCAGACCAATCACGTGAACTTTCATGTCGGCGAACAGGTATTCAGCCTGGAGTTCCGCGACAGGGCGAAGCCGCAGCAACTGCGGCTGGACCGCCCTGAACGCGGCAGCCGCTAGAATCCCTTGCGCACCTGCAGATAGAGCACCCGCTCACGCGGATCGTTGAAACCGCTGTACCACAGCTGATAGCGTGCGGACACCAGTGGCGGCGTGGTATCGAATACGTTGCGGGCGCCGATGGTCCAGCGCGTTCCCTGCAGCGCATTCAGCAAAGCCGCGCCTGTGGTTCCGCTCGTCGCTGGCAATTCAAAGTTGAATACCAGATCGTGCTCGATCGAGCTGGGTATGCGCGCCCCGTCCAGACCGTTGCCGAAGGGATTGTCGGGTGTGGCAAAGGTGGTATCGCCCACGTAGGAATCGAAGTAGCGCGTGGTCCATGTCCAGCTCATGTTGCCGGCGGCAAACCACAGCGAGGCCTTGCCGCGCCAGTGCAGCGGCCCGGTACCGGTGAACAGGCTGGACTGACCGGTACGATCGATGAACTCCGCTCCGGGCACCTCCTGGATACTGTAGCGATCGGTTCGCGTGGCCTCGCCACCAAGGCCGAAACTGCGGCCGCCGCCCAGATCATGGGCATAGTCCAGCTTGAAATCCCAGCCATCGATGAACTGCCGCGCAAGATTGATGGCTGTCCCATCGATGAGCAGCACCGGACCGGGTGTCCCTGCCGGCTCGCCGGGCAGAGCGGGACCGCGAACGATGCGTTCGGGCACCAGCGCGAGCAATTGTTCCAGGGCCAGGTTGGCCACGACATCGAATTTGTCGTAGCGGAAGTAACTGGCCGTCAACGACAGTCCAGGGATAAAGCGCGGCATGTAGACCACACCGGCGTCCCAGGTATCGCTGGTCTCGGGCAGCAGGCCCGGGTTACCGCCGTACAGTGCCTCACCTTCGATCTCCTCGAAGTTTCTCTCCGGGTCAAGGTAGCCATAGCCGATGATCGAGTAGCTTTCCACGGGCGCCTGCAAGGCGGCCTGTGTCGGCGGCTGAAAACCTTCGCTGTAGCTGCCACGTAGAATGACGTCCCTGAACGGCCTGTATTTCAGGCCCACCATGGGCGGCGAGGCCATGCCGAAGTCATCGTATTTTTCCAGCCGGGTCGCGGCTACCAGCTCCAGCTCCCGCAGCAACGGGCGCTGATTCCGCTCGCCCACCAGGGGCACGACCACTTCCGCGTAGCCGGCCACAGCCTGTCGATCCGTACTCTCGTCGTAGACCTCCGCCACGAAGAAGGCGCCCGGCAGCATGCTGTGGCTGCCTGCCTCGCTGATCTGGTGGTATCGGGCGTCCTCCGACCGGGCCTCCAGGCCCAGCGAGAACCTGGCCTCGCCGCCCCGGGTATTGAACAGATCGCCGTTCACCCGCCAGTTGGTAGCCAGTATGTCCAGACGCGTGCGGCCGACCGATTCCCACAGGAAGCTATCCAGTTCAGCACCCGAAATCAGCGCAGCGGAGGTCAGATCGCGCAGCGGATTGTAGAAGCCGGCATTGACGGCGGCCGACAGGTTGCGCCGGTAACTGACATTGCGCGAGTAGGTTTCGTTGCGATCCCAGGACACGTCGATCGCCCAGTTGAAGGTCCGCGCGGAGGCAAATTCCAGCTGCCCCTTCAGTCCACCCACCGTGCGCAGGGTACGCTGATGGCTGGTCGCGCTGTCGGCGGGCAGATCTACCGGATCGAAGGAGACGTTGATGACGCGCCCGGTGAATCCTGGCGTGACATCATCGCGGAACGGATTCAGCGGATGAGTTTGACTCAGGCGCAGCGGCTGCAGCACCCCGGAAACATGGCCGGTGCTGGTGTCCGCGTAACGCCAGCTGAGTTCGGCATAGGCGCCCATGCGACCCTGGCGCATGGAATGTTCCAGGGTTGAGAACAACGAGTAGGCGTCCGATCCGCGCAGTAATCGGGCCTCATCCGTTCGGCCCGTGCTGACATTCGCCATCCCGGCTGTTGCCGAGAAAGTATCCGGCATCAGATTCACCCCGTCGCTGCCAGCGGGGACAGCGGCCAGTGTGGCGTCCGGCGCGGCCGGGATACCCAGGCCACCCGCACCGGCGATGGCGATGGTTGCACGCGGCGCGGTGAAGTTGCGCCCGATCTCCAGAAAGTACCGTGGCGACTGTGGCGTCACGTGAGCCAGTATGCGCTCCTGGTAGCTGCGCTCCGCCAGCGTCAACGGATCGATGGCGTGCACCTCGGCCATGACGGACAGATTGGTACTACCGTCGTTGAAGCGCTGTCCATGATGCAGTGTCAGGCGGCTCTCGGGCGCGGCGCCGTCGGCAGTGCCGTAGTACGCCGACAACTCTGTCCCTGAATAGTCCTTGCGCAGCACGACATTGATCACGCCGCCGACGGCATTGGCGCCGTAGATCGCCGAACCTGAGGTCGGCAGAATCTCGATGCGTTCGATGGCTTCGATCGGGATACGGCCGATATCGGCGCCTTCGCCGTCGCCGCCGAACAAGCGCCTGCCGTTGACCATCACCAGTGTCTGCGCCGCGCCCAGACCGCGCAGGTCCACGGTGTCGTTGACCGCGACGGCGCCGGACGCCAATGCAAGCTGGGCCGCAAGGAAGGTCTGGGTATCAGTGCCCGGCCTGGCGTTGCTGGACAGATCGCGAAACAAATCCGAGATGCTGGTAGCGCCACTCCTGGCGATCTCGGCGCGATCAACGATTTCATAGCGCAACGCCTGGTTGAGCTGGCGCGGAATGACGCCCTGATTGATCACCCCGGTGTCCTTGACGCCCTTGACCACCAGTTCGGCATCTGTTTTTGCCGCATCGATCACGACCTCCTCGCTACCGACCGTCTCACCCTGTGCCAGGCGCAGACCAACGTCGTCCCGCGCACGCACCGTCTCGGCACTGCCCGCCGGTTCTATGGTGACCGTGTTGCCCACCGCGGTGAACGTCAAGCCGGTGCCTTTGAGCAGGGAGTTCAACGCCGTGTGGACAGTGAATCGGCCCGACAGGCCCGCGCTGCGTCGTGGTCCGACCGCCTTCGCCGCCAGCATCAGCTGCAGGTTCGCCTGCTTCGACAGCTCCAGCAGCGCCTCGTCCAGCGGCTGCGGCGCGATGCTGAAAGTGACCTCACGCTCAAGCCCTGAACTGTCGGGACCCGCATATGCTGGCGCAACCGACAACAGCAGACAAACGAGAAAAGACACGATACGCAGATGACCGCCCATTACAACGTTCCCCTTCGACATGAATTGCTCTTCATGACGACCGAGCAGGGAGCAAGGGACAGCACTCCGTTTCAATGACCGGCAGGCTGGCGGGGACGGATCATGAGGCTGTTGTCGCCGGCTGCCACAATCTCCACCGGAAAGATACGCTGCAAACCTTCAGTCCACTGCGGAATCTGTCCATACATGAGCACTCCGGTGAGTTCGAGATCGGCAACCGCCGGATCAACGGTGATATGCCGCGATGAATACCGGTTCACATCCTCCACCACCCGGCGCAAGGTTTCCCGCCGATAATGCCTGCGGCCATCGCGCCAGCCGGCAGCCACGGCAGGATCAACACTGACGATAGCTCCGGCATGCCCGGCCGCGTCACAGCTGAGTTGCTCGCCACTGGCAAGCTGCGCCGGCGGCTGCGGACCTCCAGAGTTCACCTCCACCCTGCCTTCAGTCACCGTCACCACGGTCCGTTCACCGCTGTGCAGAACATTGAAGGCCGTACCAAGCGCAGTGACCGTGGTCCCGCCAGCTGCCACCTCGAAGGGTCGCGAGACGTCACGGGCGACATTAAACAGTGCCTCGCCCCTTTCCAGTTCGACCACGCGCCCCGCAGCGGAATAACGAACTATCAACCTGCTGCTGGCGCCGAGCAGAACTGCGGAGCCATCAGTCAGGGATACCTCCCGGTGTTCGCCACGACCGGTCACATGCACCGCGTTCCGATCGGCCATGCGACTTGTCAGCCAGTAAGCACCACCGCTACCCAGACCCATGGCGACGGCAGTCAGGGCGGCGGCCATCATCCAGGACCGCCGACCACGACGATCACTGCCCGCCTCCATCCCGGCGGACAAGGCCGGGCGCTGCAGTGCGCCGGCCTCAGTCCATACCGCGGCTATCCGCTCAAAGGCCACCTGATTTCCAGGTTTCGCGATCCACTGCTCCCAACGCCGCAGTTCATCGGCCGGCAAATCAGCACCATCGCCACCCTGCAGATTCACGAACCACTCTGCCGCTTGCTCGCGCTGCAGCGCTGCTGACTGCCCTTCCTGCCCTGGCACGGTCATGGCCGTTCCTTCGCGGTATCACCCGCGGCATTGAGGCGACTTTCACAATGCAGCAGCGCGCGGGCGATGTAGCGCTTGACGCTGCGGACATTGACGCTCAGCCGCAAGGCGATGTCATCCAGGGCCAGATCGTCGAACTTGCGCAGCACGAAGGCCGCCCGGCACAGGGGCGGCAGCTCCGCGATCGCGCGCTCGATCAGCTCCAGGCGCTCGCGCGCAACCCACAGCGGCTCCGGTGAAGGCACGTCGGCGGCCCGGTCGAAGAACACCAGAGGATCGATACGCGCATGCCGGCTGCGCTGCTTTCTGCGGTCCTTGACCAGATTGGCGGCGGTCTGAAACAGGTACGCCCGCAGATAACCCACGGTGCCGGGACTGTCGAGGTTCAACAGCTTGACGTAGGCCTCCTGGGCCACGTCCCGGGCTTCCTGCGAGGAACCGGTGCGCGCAGCCAGGAAACGCAGCAGCGCCTCGTTATGCTGACGGAACAGCCGCTCGATCTGCTGCGCATGACTCGCGCGCCCATCGCCCGTACCGCCGTCCGGCCGGGTCCTGTCGGGGCAGGGATCGGTTTCTTCCGGATTCATGGGTTTTCTACCACTTCGAACCCCCAGACGACTGAGAAGCACAAAGGGGACAACAAAGGAATGGGATCCGGCTATGGAATACCTATACAGATCAATAGCTTTCAGTAGCTCAGAACAATATTCCCCAGCACCGAGTACGGCACGGCGCCACCGAACAGACGGCGGTATCCGCCGCCCGGAATAAGCGCGGCGGCGGACAGGCGCACCACGATGTTCTGCGTGGCCAGCGGCCGCCAGGTTGCCGCCACCGACAGATCCTGACCGATGTCACGTCCGATCCCGGCCTGGTTGCGCGCCACCTCCAGCACCGCGGTATCGGCAAACATCAGCTGATTGAGATTGACGCTGAGGCGAAGCGTAGGCGTCAGATCCAGATCTGCGCCCAGCCCGAACAGCACCAATCCTGGATTTTCGAAGTTCGACTGCCCGAACTCCTTGCCTGGCCGCAGCGAGTTGAGCAGGCCGTTGCGGCCGGACAGCGCCACTCGTCCGCCGCCGATCAGCGGCACGGCCTGGCGCACCCAGAAGCTGGTGTCGGCGCCGGCAAACAAAGGGTTCTCGAAGATGGCGTCAAAACCGCTGGCCACATCATCGAACGGGTCCCTATCCGGGCTGGCGTAGGCCAGGGAAGCGCGGGCGCGGATCCAGTTGTAGTCACGGGAAACTTCCGCGGCGACGAAGGCCGCACGGATCTCCTGCTCCGTATCGACAAATACTCCGTGGGTGCTGCTGCCCAGTGCAGCGTAAGCCGCAGCGGTGAGATTCCAGCGACCGACATGCCCATCGCCATTCAGACCCAGGTACACCACGTCGTAGTCGCGGCCGCGCTCCTGCCCGATCGAGGCCGGACGCTGGATGAAGCCGTTGTCATCGTATCGCGTCTCGCCGCCCTCGCGATTGCGGTTGTAGACCAGCGTGGCCTGGGAGGTGAAACCGGCAACCGGAAAATCCTGCATGTAGGCATTGGCCGCGAACACATCGTCGTCGCGAAAGGCATCGCCGCCCAGCTCCACCAGGTTGTTCAGGCCGCTGTTGGTGTCCTTCTCCA
Organism: Gammaproteobacteria bacterium; assembly: GCA_021773365.1. Classification (GTDB taxonomy): domain Bacteria; phylum Pseudomonadota; class Gammaproteobacteria; order Steroidobacterales; family Steroidobacteraceae; genus JAJFKF01. Next base: position 13,989 of record JAJFKF010000024.1, read on the forward strand.
GCCTGCGGAACCAGGCGAGATTGTACTGGTAGCGGTTGTTGGCGCGGGTGCCGAACAGGCGAATACCCGGCGCACTATCCTGAAAAAGAAAGCCGCGGAAGTCGGCAGTGAAGGGCTGGATACCGACGCGCAGACTATCGAAGTCGTAGCGGGATGAAACGTTGCGCAGATGTTTGTCGATGAACAGTGCCTGGATGCCGATGACGCCTTCAGTACGGCTCAATGGCGCGATCGCCCGTGCCTTGAGTACGCCACGCTCCTGCACGCTGGCGTGGTTGATATTGAACACCGGTGTGAAGCGAAACTCGTAGTCCGGTGGCTTGAAGACCGTATCGCCTTTGTAAATGACGCCCTCGACAACGAGATTGTGCACCAGCCCCAGCTGCTCACCATTGCCCAGGGTGTCCAGGCTGCCCGGCCCGCCGGCAACGGCCCCGGCTACCGGCGTGGGCAGGCTACGTTGCTCAATGACTGAGTCGGAAACCACGATCAGATTGACAAACCAGTCCTCGCCCCAGGCGGGCCGGTCGCCCTTCAGCCAGTTGTTACCGTTGTAGGGGTCGAGGAGATTCTCCGGGTAACCGAGCATGGAGGCCAGGCGCCAGCGGTCGGGTAGTCCCGTGGTGGTGCCGGAGTTGCCGGCATCCGTCAGCGGCAGGCGCGAGGGGTCGCAGGGGAACGGCTCCCAGCGCAGGATGGGCACTGTGGGGCTGCGACGCCGGGGATCTACCGGCACCTCCTTCGGGCAACGCACATCATCCCCGCCGGGCAGCCTGGGTTTTTCCTGAGCGCAGAGGCCGGCACACGGTGACAGCAGCAACATGCCCAGACAAACATCGCGGAGCACGGCCGGCCGACGACAAGAATCACTTGCCACTGCAGGCGTCCTGCGTCGATGAATCCAGGAACGGAGACTGCGGACAGTTGACGTAGCGCAGGCGGGCACCGGCGGGCGTCAGCACGTCGGTGCGCAGATGGGCCGGAGCATTGTTGATGGTGCCCAGCTGCTGCCCGGCCTGATGCACCGCCAGCAGGGCAATCATGTCATCCTGGTCAACGCCGTCGCCCGAGACACCGATGCCGCCAACCAGCGTACTACCGCGATAAACGGGCACCGCGCCGGGAAAGATCTGCAGGCCGTTTGCCACGGCTGCAATGGCCGCTCCAGGCACAAAGCCGCCGCTGAAACCGCCGGTGCCGGTGCAGTTCGCAGCGACGTCGGGCGCCAGGCCCGCGACGAAGGCAACGTGCTGCACCAGCGCGTTGTGCACCAGGTCGAGCTGCAGGCCGGTGGAGAACGGACTCCACTGCCCCGCCGGCTTGCTCATCGGTCCGGCCGGCGCGCCGTTGGCGCCGTCGGGATAGTAGGGCCGGGAAAGATTGCCCAGCGCGCGGGCGGTGAAGGCCAGCTGCCCGTCGGCGAAGACATTGGGCAGACCGAGAAAGTTGCGGCCTGCACTGACGTACTGGCCCAGCGGCTCCGTGCGCAGCACCGCAAGTCCGCCGTCGAGGTACTCAGCGGGCGGCAGCGCCGACACCGCCGCGGCGGCGGCGGGCGACGAAAGGAAGGCAACCGTGCGCGCCTTCTGCACCGAGACATCGATGCCGAACACGGGCGCGTCGCGACTGCTGACCAGTCCCAGGATCACGCCATTGGAATCGGTCACGGTAATGGTGACACGTGCCGCGGACCCGGCGGGCTGTCGAATCTGACCGCGGGTGCGCGCCACCACCTGCAGGGCCTCGCGCAGAATCTGGCGCACCTCCGCCGTGGTCAGTGCATCCAGCACCTCGGTGCCGCCGATGGGCCGGTACCGCTCGCTGTTGGCAGTATCGACCAGAACAAACGCATCCAGCCCCGGATAGTCAAGCGCATCGGCGCGCACGCCGGAAGCCGGCTGGCCGAAGGCCGTGCCACTGCGCACCACGGCGGTGGCGTAGCCAGGCACTGCCAGCAGCACACCGGCAACACCGTTCAGCGCCGCAAAGGATGGCGCGCTCGCCGGTGCGCTGGCCAGATCATCAAAATCCGCATCACTGAAGCGCAGCGACTTGCCATCCACCACGATGCGCCCGGCGCGCCGCTCATCAGGCGCGGCGAAACCAAAACTGCCCGCCACCGCCACCTGTTCATCGAAATCCGCATCCGTGTCAGAGACGTTCAGATCCAGACCGTATACGCCGTCGGCAATGACGCCGATTGCTCCCACCGGCGTGCCGCCTTTGTACAGTGGCAATCCGCCGGGGTCCGCCGACAAACCAAGCGGTGAGCGCTTCGGTCCGGCATCCGCTGCGCCGCCGGCAAAGCGCGCTACCAGGTCTGAACAGGGCAACTGACTGAACTGCACACCGAACAAGGGCCCGGAGGGCGACAGCACCTCGCCGGGATTGAAATGCTCCTGCACGATCTGCCCGGCGGTACGCGTGCTGAAGGCATGACCTTCGGTGGACAGGTACGCACCGGTCACGGCCTTCGCAATAGCCGCCATACTGTCCGGCACGATGCTGACACCCTCCAGTCCGCCGTCGGGCGTGGCGCCAGCCGCAGTCGAACGCACCGTCACGGTGGTCGCGGCGCCAGTCATGCGAAACACTGCCAGCACATTGCCCACCCGGTCGGTCACGGCAATGGTGGCGCGCGCGCCGCGCGCCTGCGCCTCGAACACGGCCTGTGCCAGCACGCGCCCGACATCGGCCTGTGTCAAAAAACTCGCCGGTCCGGCACAGGACCCGGAACAGGAAGGTGTGGCCGGATCGACCGCGCCGACTGGTGAGTTGTCAGTGCCGCCGCCACCGCATCCGGCAACGAACAAAACCAACAGCGCTCCCCAGACAGGCTTCACTGCGCGGAAACCTCATGCGGCCACGGCGGACGTGAGGGAACATGAAAGTCATGACAGAGCGTGCAGGCGCTGGGCACCAGGTTTTCCGCGGTGTGTGCGCTGCGGCTGCCTGCGTGGCACTGGCGACACTGACCGATGTCCGGCATCAACACGTCCTCAGCCGCCCCCGAGTCCTTCGCCGCATGGCAGCTCTCGCAGGGACTGGCGGCAGTGGCATGTCTGGAATGATCGAAGCGCGCCCGCGGCATCCAGCGCCCGATGAGCTGCGCCGGTTCCACCCGCCACCGCGATCCTTCCGCACGCACCTCGTGGCAACTTGCGCACACGCGCCGCTCGAACAGATCGCGCGCGGTGACCTGTGCCTTCGCGCGCGCCAGTTCCAGGGCACGCTCGCGCTCGGCAGCATTCAGCACGACACCCGGTCTTTGCGCCATGCGGGAAGGCCGGGCCAGCGCCAGCGGATCGGGATAGCTCTCCAGGTAGCGTGCGCTGTAGTACTCGATCAATGTCTGCAGCACCTGTCCGGCGTCTCCATGCGGCACCTGCCTTTGCGGATCGGCCGGATCGAAATCCAGCCGGTGGCAATTCTGACAATGCGTCTCCATGCGAATGGGCTGCATGCGCGCCCCGCCCGGCTCCGGCCGGTGGCAGTCCGCGCAGCCCATCACCACCGTGCCCTGCGGCGCCTTCAGCCCGGCCGGATCGAGATGCACATCGTGCGGAAATTTCAGGCCCGACCGATCCTGTCCGCCGAGCAGCGCATCCGCCTCGCGGAAGGGCGGGTGGTCTGTGAGGAAATCAGTTGCAATAAACTTCATATCTATATGATTCTTATGGTTTTCTTCGGTATTTTCATGGCAGCCCGCACACAGCTGGTCGCCCGCCCTGAGCAGCTGTGCCGGCTGGTGTTCGGCGTGGCAGTCCGTACACCGCGCATCAGCGAAAGTGGCGTGACTTTCGGCATGGCTGTGCAGCGAGCCCGCATGGCAGGACAGACAGGCCCCGTCGCGAACCCTGACAAAGGGCTGCTCGTGACATTTTTCGCAGGTGCTGTCGAGCGTGCCATGTGCGGCGTGCAATGCGCCGCTGCGCCACCAGCCATCATCCGGAAAGGGCATGGTGCGCAGCGCCTGCTGCAGGTCCGCATCCTTCACACCCAGCGCCGGTATGAACAGACAGGCTGCCAGCACGCCGACAAACAGCGCCCATGACACCCACCGCGTGCGCAGACGCAGGTCCAGCCTGGGTGTCAGCGGCGCCGTCTCCACGGCGCGCGCGGCCGGATCGAGCTCGACGGTGAAGGCCAGATCGAATCCCGCGGGCGGGTCGAAGAGCTTCAGCAGGTTCGATCCGATGCCGACGGTATCGCCCACCCGCAGCTGCGCGTCGCGCTGCACGGCACCGTTGACGATGACGCCGGCGGTGGCACTGCTGGAAATGAGGATGCGCCCGCCGCTGTGCAGGATGCGCGCATGCTTGAGCGCCACGCGCCGGTCCTTCAGGTGCAGTACGCGGTCGGTGGCGCGACCGAGCGTCAGGCTGTCGCCCTCGAACACCCGCTCGCGCTGCTCCACCGTACCGGTGGCGCTGCGGGTGAGGAAGCGGATCAGGGCGCGCATGAGCGGCTCACCAGTACAGGAACACGCTGACCACGTGCGCGATCAGCGCTGCCAGCAGCGCAATGGACAGGGGGATGTGCACGTACAGCCAGATCTGCAGCCAGGCACGGATCTGCGCATCGCGCAGCAGTTTGCGCAGCAGAACGCGCCGGGCGCCGAGCAGCGTCAGCAATTCCTGTATCTGCCGTGTCTGTTCGCCGGCGGAGCTGCGCGACAGCTGCCCGCTCAGCCAGTCGATCACTGCCCGCTGATCGTCATTGGTCAACACCGCCGCCCACCCGCCGGCAGGCAACACGATGCGCGAACGGTCGCGGCCGCCGAGCAGCGCCCACAGATTGCCGCCTATCAGGGTACGGTCGCGGTTACTTTGCAGGACTTCAGTGAACTCATGTGGCAGCGGTGCGGCCTGCCGCAGGGCGCGCTGATCGAGACTGGCCAACTCCTCCAGCATCTGGACGCGCGTGAGGTCACTGCGGTTGGCGCTCATCTGTGCCGGATAGCGCAGGTACGCGAACACACCGAACATGCCGCTGAATATCACGGCACACATGAGCACGTAGGCAAAGGTGTGGATATTCCAGCCGAACTGCCAGCCGCTGTGCAGGGAGACGATCAGCAGCAGCGCGGTGCCAAGGTAGACATGCGCAGAGAGCCAGCCCTGGACAGTGCCAAGCGTGGAGCGATAGCTGCGTTTGCGCAGACCGAAGGCGAGCAGCCAGAGGATCAGCGCCGCGCCGATGCCGCCGAGGGTGTAGCCCAGCCAGGTGCCGCCGCTGGGCGTGTCGACGGGGTCGTGCCAGATGTAGATCGCCAGGCTCAGGGCGGACAGGACCAGGGCTATCCAGAGGTAGCGTTTGCCGGCATAGGCGAGGATGGAGTCGTGCATGGTTATGCAGGTGTTGCAGGAATCGAGTTGGGACAGGTGGTGGGCGCCGGTGTGGTCAGCAGAGTTATCCACAGTTTAAGGGCGGAGATTCCCCAGAAACTATGGATAACTCTGCTGACCACACCGGCGCAGCCGGCGTCACGGTAGTTCCTGAAGAGAGATCTTGATGACCTGTGAGGAGAATGGGCCGGGCAAGTTATCCACAGTTTATGGGGAATCTCCGCCCTTAAACTGTGGGTAACTTGTCCGGCCCATTCTCCCGCACACCCCAGGATCAAAGATTGCCGCAGTGAGAAGGCGCTCATTCGCTCACCAGCTCGACAAACTTCTCGGGACTGATGCGGATCGCCGCTCCGGTGGGACAGGCACGCACGCAGGCCGGCCCGCCGGACAGGTCCTTGCACATGTCGCACTTGACGGCCTTCTTCGGCGTGTCCTTTCCTGTCGTCTTTGAAGCTGTCTGCTGGCCCGGCCCCGGTCCGCTGCCAAAAAGCAGCCAGGACATCAGGCCGGGTTTGGCGGGTGCTTCGGCGGCCATCTGGATGACGCCGTAGGGACAGTTGTTCATGCAGTTGCCACAGCCGATGCAATTGTCGCGGATAAACACCTCGCCGTTGGGTGCACGGCGGATGGCGTCGGGCGGACAATCCTTCATGCAGTGCGGGTCTTCGCAGTGACGGCAGGAGGTCGGCACATGAACCTGCGCAAAGGTGGGGCCGGCTTCGCGATTCAGGCGCGAGGTGCCATCATGGGTTTCTGCGCAGGCTTTCTCGCAGTTGTCACAGCCCACGCACAGTTCGGCATCGATCAGCAATACGTCGGTGGCCTCACCCAGGCCCTGACTCATCAGAAAAGATATCAAGTCGCCCGCCTGGGGCTGATCCTGCATGCGCATGTTCTCGGTCAGGCGCTTGCGCATGGTGGCCTGCACCTCCTCGCGCAGCGCCGGGTTGCTGTCGAGCAGGAGGTTGAAGGCCTGCGCATCGATGCTGATGGTCTCGGTGGCCACGGTGGCGCGCACGGTGGCGCTGCGGCGGGTGCCGCCCAGCAGACCCATCTCGCCGACGTAGTTGCCGGCAGCCACATAGGACGTCACCACTTCGCGGCCGCCGATGTTGCGGGATACGGATACCGAACCGCTGCGGATCAGGTGCAGGCAGTCGGCGGCATCGCCGTCGGCGAAGAGGGCCTGGTCGGGTTTGTAGCGGTTCAGGCACGCGCCATGCACCACGACCCGCAGTTCCTCGGCGCTGGCCTGCGGGGCGAAACTCGATTGCAGGGCACGCACGACGAAGTGTTCGTCGATGACGCGCTTGACGCCATCGGCGGAGTTGATGAGTTTCAGGATTTCCCGCCGGGGGGATTCCACCAGCACGCAACCCGGGCCGGCGCGCACGGTGCCGGAGCGGCGCCGACCTGACAGCAGACTCATTTCGCCGAAGAACTCTCCGGCGTGCAGCGTCACCTGCGGGGCGCCCTCCTGGCCGTCCGCGGTATCGATATGCACGCTGCCGTCGAGAATGGCAAAGAAGCTGTTGGTGTAGTCGTTCTTGCGGAAAACCACTTCCCCCGGCGGCGGCGTGGCGACGTTGCTGCCGAGGATGAGTTCGCGAAACAGCAACGGATTGATGGCAGCGAACAGCGGCACGCGCGCCTGCATCAGCGCCAGGGTGTCATCCACCGCCAGGCCGTACGGCAGGACAGAGAATTTTTTCTCCAGCAGCGGGTGGTCGGCGGGCTGGATGGAGCGGCCGAGCAGATACTCCACCGCCTCGTAGCCTTGGTTCATCGCCTGTTTGATCAGCGGGTAGCCGCCGAGGGCACCGATGACATACAGGCCCGGAACATTCGATTCGTACTGCGCGCTCAGCTGCGGCAGCGCCGTGAAGTCCTCGTTCGGGAAGACGATGCCGCAGGACTCGACGAACTTGCGCGGCGGCACCGCGCCGATGCGGGCAATGATGCGATTACACTCGATGCGCGCCTCGCCGTGGGCGGTATCCAGCATCAGGGCGTAGGGACGCGCGCCCTGCGCAACCGCTTCGACGCCTGCGCAGCTGGCGCGGTAGAAACATTCGATGCGTCCCTCGTCGACGGCCTTGAGCACCAGATTGAGGTTGCCTTCCTTGACGCGGGTAAACTCCTCACCGCGGTTGATCATGAACACCTTGTTCTGCCGCGTAAGCGCGATGGCGTTTTCGATGGCGGCATCGCCGGCGCCTACCACCACAATGGCTTCCTCGCTGTATTCGTCGGGGTCGTCGAGCGTGTACTGCACGCAGGGCAGGTCCTGACCGGGTACGCCGAGGCGGCGGGGATTGCCCTGTACGCCAATGGCGAAGATGACATGTTCGGCGGCGAGGCGTTCGCCGGTTTTCAGTTCGATGTCGAAGCGGGGCTTGCTGCCGGTGAGTTTGACTACTTCGGCGTCATAGCGGGCGTTGACGCCCTGCTGCTCCAGACCGGTGCGCCAGCGTTCAAGAATGGTTTCGCGGGTGCCGGCTTCGAACGGCAGGGGGCTGCGCAGGGGGAGCACGTTGGGCTCGGCCATCACGTGCTTGCCTTTCTGGTAGCGCTGGATGGTGTTGGCGTGAGCGGGGCCGGACTCCAGCAGGATGTGCGGCAGGCCAAGTTCGGCGGCATGCGCGGCGGCGCTCAGGCCGCCTGGGCCTGCGCCGATGATGGCTACTTTGTAGATCTCCCCCACGGTTTGTACCTGTCAGCCGAGCGAGCCTGCGAACAATGTTCGTGGGAAGCGGAATCTGCATCGGGGAGGGCTTTCCAGGACCGCCCGTGAACCCATCCATGGGGGGCTTCGGCAAAAACCATCCTGGGTTTTTGACGATCCTGGAAAACCCTCCCCGATACAGATTCCGCCCGCAATGTTGGTGGAACGCACAAACAAGGGCATCTACGGATTCTTGAGTGCCACGGTGCCGTTGACCTGCAATGCGTCTGAGCCGTCGATCAGTGAGTAGGTCAGGCCCACGGTACCGGGGATACCCGGGGTGCCACCGCCGCCCTGGCTGAAGAAGCCGGCGAAGGAGCCGCTGGCGTCGCTCTGGACGGGGTTGATGGTGCCCGTATAGGCGCCGGAGAACTGGTGGGGTTCGTCGCCGAGCTGGAGATTGCCGATGGTGCCGGTGCCGGCGACGACCCAGTTCAGGGTGTTGACGGTGAGGTCGAGGGTGCTGGTGACGGTCTGGGCGGTGAAGTTGGCTGAGAACGTGGCGGCGTTCAGGACGCCCACATTACCGGCGTTGTCGGTGGGACTGGTGTTGCCCACTGCGGTGTAGGTGGCGATGCCTGTGGTGGGCATCTGCGGGGGTGTGGCGGCATTGCCGCTGTCTATCCAGTGCAGGCTGCGCTGACTGAGGTCTTCGGTGAATGTCTGGTCGGCGACTGAGAGACTGATGGCGCCGCCGGACCAGCGGCCCCAGCGTAGCGAGGTGCCGGCCAGGGCGCCGGATTCGACTACGGTACTTGTGCCGATGTCGATGGTGCTCAACATGCCGATGCCGCGCGCAAGGTCCTGGGCAAAGCGCGTGACGTCACCGGAGAAATCAGTGTCGTAGCTGGCGGGGACGTTGCTCTCCACCGCGGCGATGTCGATGGGCTGCGCGAGTTGCAGGATGGAGAAGGCGATGTCGCGGCGCTGCGGGGTGGGTTTACCGCCGGTGATGTCTGCCGGATTGCCGTTCGGATCGGTACCGGTCACCGGCTGGCGCACCGTATCGGCGCCGCCTGCGGCGCCCTCCGGCTGTGCACCGGGGACCGACTGCGGTCCGCGGCGATTGTTGTCCAGTTCCCGCGCCTGCACGGCAATGCCTTTGGCGCTGCTGCGCAATGCGCCGAGCTTCAGCGGACCGGCGCCGTCCTCGATGAGGAAGGCTGGCGGATTCTGCAGCGGTTCGGGCCGTGCACCACTGAGCGGGATGAATATGGTTTCACCAGCGCCTACTTCGATCTCACGGCTCCCACCACGGAACACAATGCGTCCTGCCGTAACGTGCAGATACAACCCGTCGCGCACTACGGCGCCCGGCGCCAGTCCAGGCGCATCGTTGCAGTCACCGGCGCAGAACACTGCCGTGTAGTCGGTACCGCGAATGCCCAGCGTGCCAATTGGCGTGCGCACTTCATAGGCGCTCTTGTCGATTTTGCCGATGGCTCCCGTCTGCGTGCGGAAGCCGCCCTTGAGCAGACTGGCCACACTGCGCCCGTCGGTCTTCACCACCGTGGCTTCCGCCGGCGCATTCACCGCCGGCGGCAATGCAAAGTCATCAATCCGGAACCGGCTCCCCGCCCGCAGCGCGATCTTGGTGCTATCGGCCATCAGCAACTGCGCCCGCGCCTTCTCGCCCGTCACGACAATATCGCCAACTTCGACTGGGTCCTTCACCTTGAGCGGCACCGTTGTCTCCCGCTCCAGACTCACCGGTCCGGTCACAAAAACCGCCTTCCCGGCAGCAGCCAACACCGGCCCCGACGCTATCAGCAACGCAATACCAAGCGCCGCGCCCTGGAAACGACTCATTCTTGTCTTCTTCTGCATCTCATCCTCCGCGAGCGTCGCTCACTGAAAGCTCCGCCGAACAAACACCCCGATCTCCCACCGATCATGCTCATACAAAGAGACATTGGAATCCCGGCGCACGTAGCGGATGCGTGGATTCACCACCCATCCCTTGCGCGGCCAGTTCTGATACTCCGTAGCCACCAGCGCACTGAACTCCTCGTCCCTGCGCACTACGCCGAAAAACCCCGGCGTATCATCAAAATCCGTCTCCATATACCCGGCTTCCAGGTATATGCCGCTCTGCGGCGCCAGCGCCCAACCGGCAAACACCCGCGCACCCATCCGTTCATTGCCGAACGCCGAGGCCTGCAGCCGTTCCTCATCAACGCCGCCCAGCAGGATCGCGCCAAACCGTCCCGCCCGACTGCCGATGTTGAGCCGGCTCAACGACAGCGCTCCAAGCAACCGGTCCACATCCAGCAGCTCCAGAGCCGGATCGCGATAGCGCAGCACTCCACGCCGCATCGTCAATCCAAGCTCCCAGCTCTGCGCCAGCCGGCGAGCCACTCCGGCATCAAGCCCGGCGCCCCACTCATGGTCATCGCCATCCAGCAGGCCGAAATAGCCGCTGACACCGATGTTTCCACGCCAGCGCGAACGCGCCCAGTTCACTCCACTGTTCAGTGATCCGATGCTCTGGTCAACGAAATCCGCCTGCGGATTGAAGCGATGACTCAGTCGCAGGCCATTCACCCAGGCCGTGTCCTGCCGTCCGCCCACCGGAGCGGCGTGGTTCAGGCCGGCAGCCAGTTCCATGAAGCCGGACGAAGTCTCGACATTGCGCGGATCTAGCATGAAGCCCAGGAAGGTCTGCTCGGAAGTGGAGCCGTTGGCATTGGTGTCATACCCCGCCCCGAACTCATAGAACGGTCGTACGCCAAAGCCGGCGCGGCGCGTGGGACGGTCGATGGCGGCAAGGTACTGCTCGATGACGGCGCGGGTCTGTGGCGGCGGGGACTGACCCAGCAGGTACTGGAACTGGTTGCGCGCGACCTGCAGATCGCCGGACTCGAACTGCGCCCGCGCCAGCTCCATGCGCGCGCCCGGAAAATCCGGCTCAGCGGCCACGGCTCGCTCGAGACTGAAAACCGCCTCCCCTGCCCGGCCACTGTCCAGCGCGGCCATGCCGAGCAGATAGTCGTACGCGGGATCGCCGGCCCAGTCCAGCTCCTGCGCGGCCAGCAACTGGTAGGCCGCACCGGCATCGCCGGCAGCCAGTAACTGGCGGGCGTCATCCAGCACATCGGCGCAGGCGCAGCGCAGGGAAAGTGTGCCGAGCGTCACAAGAATCGACAAGGTCACAGCCCGCATGCAGCTTCCTTCTAATTGTAAGTGGGTTGAGCCGGCATCAGCCGTGGCGGCGCAGCACCATACCTAAATACCCTACTTGGTTTCAAACACGTATACCCCATCCCAGTCATCCGGCGGCGGAAAGGCACGGCAGCGGGCGATCCGCTCCAGGTACATGGTGTACAGCGGCCGCGGATCGGTCCGTACCAGCTCATTCAGCACCTCCAGCGCCTCATGCCAGCGCTGGGCGCGGTAGTTCTCCAGTACGGAGCTGAACGCCTCTACCGCCTCCAGCTCGGCGCTCGCGACATGCCCACGCAAACCCACCGGCTGCAGAATGGCCACCGGCTCGTTCTTGCCCTTCACCCGCACCCGATCCAGCTCCCGGAATACCACATCGTCAACGGCGTCAGCCGTCGGGCCGCTGACGATGATGTCAACGCCGTATTGTTTGGTCAGTCCCTCCAGCCGTGAGCCCAGGTTCACGATGTCACCAAGCACCGTGTAGGCCACGCGGAACTGCGAGCCCATGTCGCCGACGCTCATGACGCCGGTGCTGATACCCACGCCGATGCGGATCTGCGGCCAGCCCTGCGCCTTGAAGACCGGCTGCAGTTCATGCATCGCCCGGAGCATGGCCAGCCCGCCATGCACCGCGTTGCGCGCGTGCTGCGCGTCCGGCAGCGGCGCGCCCCAGAAAGCCATCACCGCATCGCCCATGTACTTGTCGATGGTGCCGTTGTGCCTCTGGATGATCTCGGTGATGGGCGTAAGAAACTCATTCATCAGCCGCGTCAGCTCGCGTGGCTCCAGCCCTTCGGAAATAGTGGTGAATCCGCGCACGTCCGAGAACAGCACCGACATCTCGCGGCTCTGGCCCTCCAGCGTCAGGCGCGCATCGTCGGGCTCGAGTTTGCGCACCACCTCGCCGGGTACGTACTGACTGAAGATGCCCATGATGCGCCGCTTGCGGCGGATCTCCACGAAGTAGCTGTAGCTCAGCTGCAGCAGCGCAGCCACCAGTATGTAGGCAACAAACGATGCGACGGGCAGTGCAGCGCCGGAGTGTTTCCACAGCCACAGATTCGCCCCTCCCCAGGCGCCGATCAATCCGGCCACCAGCAGCAGGCCACCCTGTGGCGAGAGACGCCCGAGCCAGAAAGCGGCTATCAGGGCGAGGACGATGAGGCCGATGATCTCCACCTGCGTGGTGTAGGCGGGAATGAAGGGCACGGCGCTGTCGAGAATGCCGGCCACCATGTTGGCGTGCGCCTCCACGCCGATGTACTCCCTGGCCACCGGCGTCGGACGGATATCCAGCAGGCCGGGCGCGCTGGTGCCGATGAGCACGATGGCATTGCGCATCAGCTCCGGATCGGCCGTTCCCTTGAGCACCCGTGTCGCCGGAACATAGGGAAAGCTGCCAACGGGACCGCGGAACGGGATCAGCGCCGCGGCACGCGAATCAACCGCGATGCGTACGTCTCCCAGCCTGATGGCATCGAGCCGCGGTCTGACGCCGGCATCCTCCTGCACAATTTCCAGTTGCACCGGCGGGGAACCCAGCGCCAGGCGCGCGACAACGAAAGCCAGAGATTCGTAAAGCCGGCCGTCATACATCTGCAGCACTGGCGTACGCCGTACGATGCCATCAATATCCACCAGCGGCGTATCGAAGAAACCACCCGCCACCGCCTCCTGCAACATGGCAAGGTTGCCGGTGTAGCCAGCCGGACGCACCCAGTCCACCTCCCTGACCGACTGTCCTTGCAGATCAAACGGCGGCGGCAGCACATTCTTGGCGGCTGGCTCGCCGGGCGCCAGCTGGCGCTTGAAGACATAGCCCAGCACCGCATCGCGCGCGATCAGCGACTCGGCGAACAACCGGTCGGTTTCATACTGTGCGCGGCGCGCCTGCAGATCGGCGCGCCGGGCCTCGTCGATATCTGCATCGTCGGTGAGATCATCGATGAGCCGCAGGGCCAGTGGCGACTCGGGCTCAGGGAACATGACGTCGAAGCCCACCACGCGCACTTCGTAGTCGTCGAACAGGCGATTGACCAGAGTGGCCAGCTTGTCGCGCGGCCAGGGCCAGTGCCCCTCCTCCGCCTGGCTGAGCTCGTCGATGTCGACGATGACCACGCGTGGGTCGACGCCTTCCTGCAGGGTGAGGCGTACGCGCAGGTCGTAGAAATAATTCTCGACGCGGGTGAGCAGTTCAACGGGCCAGATGCCGAGGGCATGGGGAATGAATATGAGCAGCGGCAGCACGCCAATGGCAATGCGTACCAGCTGCCGCCGTGACGGGCGCAGCGCGCCCGGGACAGTTGAGAATCTCCCCATGCTGGGGCGACATTAGACCACAAGCAGGCTCCCTCACCCTGCTAGCGCGCGTTATTCACGCGATAGAGTCAGTGCCTGGCAGGTTGCGGGTGGGGAAGGGGTTTTCCGGGCCGCCGTGAATACATCCCTGTAGGCTGCGGGAAAAACATCCTGTTTTTCACGCCCCGGAAAACCCCTTCCCCATCCGCAACCTGCAGAGAGGTCACATTGAGCACGAGAAACGCGGGCTAACCAGCCGCCTGCCGCAGTTCGCCGTTCACCTGCTGCGGCGGCAGCAGCTTCTCGCGCACCTGTTGCTCGATGGCGGTGGCGATTTCCGGGTGCTGCTGCAGGAACTGGCGTGCGTTCTCCTTGCCCTGGCCGATGCGCTCGCCGCCATGGCTGTACCAGCTGCCGGATTTCTCCATCAGGCCGTGCGCGCAACCCAGATCGATGATTTCCGCCTCGCGGGAAATACCCACGCCGTAGTGGATCTCGAACTCGGCCTGGCGGAAGGGCGGCGCCACCTTGTTTTTTACTATCTTCACCCGGGTCTGGTTGCCCACCACTTCCTCGCCATTTTTTACGGCACCGGTGCGGCGGATATCCAGGCGCACCGAGGCATAGAACTTCAACGCATTGCCGCCGGTGGTGGTCTCCGGATTGCCGTACACCACGCCGATCTTCATACGCAGCTGGTTGATGAAAATGACAAGTGCGTTGGTACGCTTGATGTTGCCGGTGAGCTTGCGCAGTGCCTGGGACATCAGCCGCGCGTGCAACCCCATCTGCATCTCACCCATCTCACCTTCGATCTCCGCCCTGGGTGTCAGTGCAGCCACCGAATCGATGACCACAATATCCACCGCGCCTGAGCGCACCAGCATGTCCGTAATCTCCAGCGCCTGCTCGCCGGTGTCGGGCTGTGAGATCAGCAGATTCTGCAGACGTACGCCGAGCTTCTGCGCGTATGCCGGGTCCAGCGCATGTTCGGCATCGACAAACGCAGCCGTGCCGCCATGGCGTTGCACCTCCGCCACTGCCTGCAACGTCAACGTGGTCTTGCCGGATGACTCCGGACCAAAAATCTCCACCACCCGGCCGCGCGGCAGGCCGCCGACACCGAGGGCGATATCCAGACCCAGGGAGCCGGTAGACACCGTTTCCAGATCCGCAACCGCAGTGCCATCGCCCAGGCACATGATGGCTCCGGCACCGAACTGTTTCTCGATCTGGCCGAGAGTGGCGGTCAGCGCCTTGTTGCGATTCTCATCCATGAACTGTCTCCTTGCGTTCACCTGGGCAGCCCTGCATCGGGCGGCGGGAATGCAACGGTAGCAACACGGCGCTGTGGCCGACAGGTCGATTACCTGCGTGTTTGTCCCCTTGCAAAGGGGCTGGACGCGGTACCGATCCGCGGTGGCGGCCGCCGACCGCGGCGTGCCGGCGGATCGCCGCGCACGGCCTGCAATCAACCGGGTCGCGTCAGAACCAGCTGTCCACGGCGGCGGCTGATCTCCGCGCCGTCCCAGGCGACCCGCGGTGTCGCATCCGGTCGGGACTCGAACATCTGGCGCAGGATCTCCTGCAGCTTGACGGTTGACGGCGGGCGCACGCCCGCCACGCGAATCCAGTAACGCAGCGCATTGCGCGCTCTCGGCAGGGTGAGCGCCTGCAGCGCGGAGACCGGAAGACAGTCACCCTCTTGCGCACCGGCCAGATCCAGGCGTGCCAGTTCATCGAGCAACGTCTGCGTCTCAGCCATGTGTCCGGCGGTGCGGGACACCGTGGTGGCCGCCTGCGGCCAGCGCTCACGCAGCAGTGGCAGCACGCGCTGGCGCATATAGTTGCGGTCGAACTGCAGCTGCGCATTGCTGGTGTCCTCCACCCATGCCAGGCCGGCCTGACGCACCAGCGCCTCCAGGTCAGTACGGGAACAGCCGAGCAGCGGACGCACATGGCAGCCGCGGCCAAAATCCGCCTTCTCCGGCATGGCGGAGAGCCCGGCGACACCTGCGCCACGCAGCAACTGCAACAGCACGGTCTCAAGCTGATCATCCTGGTGATGGGCAGTCAGCAACACTTCGCCTTCACCCAGATGAGTACGCAAGGCCGCGTAACGGGCATCGCGAGCCGCGGCCTCGATCGATACGCCGGCCCCTTGCCCGACCTTCACCTCAAGGACTTCCAGCCGGATCTGCATTTGCGCCGCCATGCGACGGCAATGCTCCGCCCACTGATCGGCTGCGGTCAGCAGGTGATGATTGACATGCAGGGCGCGCAAAGTGGCCGCCGGGTGCTGCTCGCACCACTGCCGCATCAGATGCAGCAGCGCGGTGGAATCCAGCCCGCCGCTGAAGGCCACACAGTAGCGGGAACTTTCCGGATGCGCGAGGCTGCGCGCCAGCGCGGCGCTAGTTGCCGGAGTACACACCGAAATTCTTCAGCCGCAGCATGCGCGCTTCCAGCAGCCGCTCAACCGGCAGCGCCTGCAGATCGGCAAGGTTGCGCACCAGCGCTTCCTTGAACGTTTCCGTCACCAGGGTGGGTTCGCGGTGCGCGCCGCCCAGCGGTTCGCGCACGATCTCATCGACCAGACCAAACTGATCGAGTCGCTCGGCGGTGAGGCCCATGGCCTCGGCCGCCAGTTCCTTCTTGTCGGCGCTGCGCCAGAGAATGGAGGCGCAGCCTTCGGGAGAGATCACCGAATATACAGCGTACTGCAGCATCAACAAACGGTCGCATACGCCGATGGCCAACGCGCCTCCGGAACCACCTTCGCCGATTACGGTGCTGATTATCGGTATTTCCAGGCGACTCATCTCGAACAGATTGCGCGCGATGGCCTCACTCTGGCCGCGCTCTTCAGAGCCGACGCCGGGATAGGCGCCGGGGGTATCGATGAGCGTGATCAGCGGCAGCCGGAAGCGCTCGGCAAGCTGCATCAGGCGCAACGCCTTGCGATAGCCTTCAGGCTTGGGCATGCCGTAGTTGCGGCGCACGCGCTCCTTGGTATCGCGCCCTTTCTGGTGCCCGATAATCATCACCGGTTTGTCGTCCAGGCGCGCGACGCCACCGACGATGGCCATGTCGTCGCCGTACATGCGATCGCCGTGCAACTCCTGAAAATCGGTAAAGATCTGGCCGATGTAGTCGAGGGTGTACGGGCGCTGGGGGTGGCGGGCGACCTGGGTGATCTGCCAGGGGGTCAGGTTGGAGAAGATGCTCGTTGTGAGCGTCTTGCTCTTGGCCTTCAGGCGCATGATCTCCTCGCCGATGTTGATTTCGGCGTCGGAGCCAAGGAATTTCAGCTCGTCGATCTTCGCTTCGAGTTCGGCGATGGGTTGTTCGAAGTCGAGGAAATTCAGATCCATATTCAGTGCTCTTGTAATCAGTGTGCCGTCTGCTCGTTGCGGCCGCGGCTGCCGCCTGTGCCAGGTCCCGAGTTGCGGCCCGGGTTGCCACCGGGACCATATAGCACCCGAAGGTTCTCACGGCCCAGCAGGTCGCTGAGCTGGTCGATCAGCGCCGGGGCCGGGCGCACCGCCCATTGCTCGTCGAGCAGGAGCGTGGCGCTGGCGTGGGTGTTGTTGTACTTCACCGCCACGGCGCACTGCCCGCCCGCATAGGGGCGCAGCAACCCGGCCAGTTTCTGCACTGCGCCTGCATCCGTCAATGCCTGCGGCCAGAACAGGACCAGGCGGCGGGCCTGACGTTCACGGGCTTCGCTGATATCCAGCGCCTTCCTGGCGTTCAGTCGCCAGGCTTCGATGAATTCATCAAAGCGCAACTGGCCCTCTACCAGCACGATGGCATCCTTGAGCAGAACCTTGCGGTGCTGCTGGTAGATCTCGTCGAAGAAGGTGGCTTCCATGCGCCCGCTCCGGTCTTCAAGAATGATCGTAGTGCGGTTGTTGCGCTTGCGGATTTCACGCACCAGACCAGCCACGGTGACATTGCGGCCGGGCTGCCAGCGTCCGCTTTCGCCATTGCTCGCCGGGCGCGCGGCGCCGGCGAGGTCGCCCAGGCGGCCATGCGTGAGAAAGCGCAGTTCCTGTTCGTACTCGGTGGTGGGATGGCCGCTGAGATACAGGCCCAGGGTTTCGCGCTCTCCCGCCAGCAGCTGGGCTGCGGACCACTCCGGCAGCAGGGGCGCCGGTTCCTGCTGCAACGCTGCCGCGGTTTCCGCCGCCGGCGCCAGGCCGAACAGGTCCTCCTGGCCGGTAGACAGCGCGCGGGTATTCTGTTCACCGTACTGCATGGCCGTGGCCAGGCCGTGCATCCGCGAAGCGCGCGTGCCACCGAATGAATCGAGACTGCCGGAGCGGATCAGCGCCTCCAGCACCCGCTTGTTGACGCGGTTCAGATCAAGCCGGCGGCATAGATCTTCCAGCGAGGTATACGGACCGTGTGCTTCGCGTTCGCCGACAATGGCCTGCACTGCAGACTCACCCACGCCCTTGATGGCGCCGAGACCGTAGCGGATACGGCGCGGGCCACTGACTGTGAAACGATACACGGAGGCATTGACATCCGGTGGCTCCACGGTGAGACCGATATCGGCGCACTCCTCGAAGAAAATGACCACCTTGTCGGTACGATCCATATCCGAGGACAGGACTGCGGCCATGAAGGCTTCCGGATGGTGCGTCTTGAGCCACGCTGTCTGGTAGGACAGCAATGCATAGGCGGCGGAGTGGGATTTGTTGAAGCCGTAGCCGGCAAACTTCTCCATCAGATCGAAGATGTGTTCTGCCCGCCGTGCATCCACACCGCGACTGACTGCGCCTTCCATGAAGATGGAGCGCTGTTTGGCCATTTCCTCGGGCTTCTTCTTGCCCATGGCCCGGCGTAGCAGATCCGCGCCGCCCAGCGTGTAGCCGGCCAGCACCTGCGCGATCTGCATCACCTGTTCCTGGTAGAGAATCACGCCGTAGGTGGGCGCCAGGACGGGCTTGAGGTCCGGGTGCAGATAGTCGATCGCCTGCCCGGTGCGATCATGCTTGCGGGCAATGAAATCATCGACCATGCCCGACTGCAGCGGTCCGGGACGAAACAGCGCCACCAGCGCCACGATGTCCTCGAAACGATCCGGTTGCAGGCGCCGGATGAGGTCCTTCATGCCGCGCGACTCAAGCTGGAACACCGCGTTGGTGCGCTGGCCTTTCAGCAGCGAGAAAGTTGCCGCATCGTCCATGGGGATGGCCGTGATGTCGAGCGGCGCTTGCGGCCCGCCGGCGGCGGCGTCCGTCTGCGCATTGATGATGTGCACTGCCCAATCAATGATGGTCAGCGTGCGCAACCCCAGAAAGTCGAACTTAACCAAGCCGGCGGCTTCCACGTCGTCCTTGTCGAACTGGGTGACCACGCTGGTGCTGCCTTCTTCGCAGTACAGCGGGGCGAAGTCGGTCAGCACGGACGGGGCGATCACCACGCCGCCGGCGTGAGTACCGGCGTTGCGCGTGAGGCCCTCCAGTGAGCGGGCCAGATCGATCAGCTCGCGCACATCGCCTTCTTCACCATACAGGCGCTTCAGTTCCGGCTCCTGCTCCAGTGCCTTGTCCAGCGTCATGCCGAGCTCAAAAGGGATGAGCTTGGCAATGCGATCGCAGAAGCCATAGCTCATGCCGAGCACGCGCCCGGTATCGCGCACCACCGCCTTGGCAGCCATGGTGCCGTAGGTGATGATCTGCGAGACGCGATCGCGGCCGTATTTCTCGGCAACGTAGTCAATGACCCGGTCGCGTCCTTCCATGCAGAAGTCGATGTCGAAGTCGGGCATGGACACCCGCTCCGGATTGAGGAAGCGCTCGAACAGCAGGTCATGCGCCAGCGGGTCCAGATCGGTGATACCCAGCGCCCAGGCCACCAGCGAGCCGGCACCCGAGCCGCGCCCCGGACCCACCGGCACGCCGTTCTTGCGTGCCCAGCGAATGAAATCAGCAACGATGAGAAAGTAGCCCGGGAATCCCATGCTGCAGATGACCTGCAGCTCGCTGGCGAGACGCTCGTGATAGGGCGCAGCGTCGACAGCAAGGGATCCCAGCCTCTCTGCCAGCCCTCTTGCGGCCTCGGTCTGCAGATACTGCGCGGTGGTCATGCCCTCCGGCACCGGGTACTCCGGCAGTATCGATTCACCCAGCTTCAGCTCCAGACTGCAGCGCCGGGCGATCTCGACGCTGTTTTGCAGCGCCTCGGGCAGGTCCTCAAACAGCGTCGCCATCTCCTGCGGCGAGCGCAGGTACTGCTGCTCGGTGTAGCGCCGCGCGCGCGTCGGATCACCCAGCAGCGTGCCTTCGCGGATGCACACACGCGCTTCATGGGCTTCGAAATCCTCGCGACGCAGGAAGCGCACGTCGTTTGTCGCCACCACGGCCACCGGATACTGCGCTGCCAGCTCCAGCACCGCGACAATGTGCTCCTCGTCCTGCGGCCGTCCCAGGCGCTGAATCTCGAGGTAGAAGCGATCACCAAACAGCGCCAGCCAGTGCTCCAGCGCGGCGCAGGCCTCCGCACGATGATTGTTGAGCAACAGCTGACCAACGTCCCCGGCGTGAGCACCGGACAGCGCCAGCAGTCCGCGCGTACTGTCTGCGGTCAGCCATTCACGCTGCACGAGGGGAAGGCCGCGGCGCTCGCCGTGCAGGTAGGCGTTGGTCACCAGCCGCGTCAGGTTGCGATACCCTTCCAGGTTCTGGCACAGCAGCGTCAATCGCGCCGGCTCCATGCGCTCGGCCGCTTCGGTCAGGCGCAGATCCACGCCGACGATGGGCTTCAGCCCCTGCTTCTGCGCGGCTCGGTAGAACTTCACCATCGAGAACAGGTTGCACTCGTCGGTGAGTGCAATGGCCGGCATGCCCGCCTGCGCAACGGCGGCCATCAGCTTCGGCACCCGTACCACGCTGTCGAGCAACGAGTACTCGGTATGCAGACGCAGATGCACGAATTCGCTCATCGCGTCATCCCCGCGGCCACAGCGTCCGGAGCAGTGAACGCAGCGAGCGGTTCGCGGCCGGCGTCGCAGTTGGCGCGCACCGGCGCAAACGAACGCCGGTGCAGCGGACATACGCCGTGGCGCACCAGCGCCTGCAGATGAGCGGGCGTACCGTATCCCTTGTGGCCGGCGAAGTCGTAATGCGGATACAGCATATGCAGCCGGCGCATCCAGGCGTCGCGGTAGGTCTTCGCCAGTATGGAGGCGGCGCTGATCACCGGCACGGTGGCATCACCCTGCACTACTGCAGTGGCCGGGCACTGCGGCCACACGCCCTCCAGCGAGGGCAGTCGATTGCCGTCGACCTTGATGGCGTGCGGACTGATGCGCAAACCCAGCAGCGCGCGACGCATGGCGAGGAAGGTGGCCTGGAGAATATTGATGGCGTCGATTTCCTCGCGGTCGGCCCAGCCGACGGACCAGGCCAGCGCGCGATGGCGGATTGTCGCAGCGAGTTGTTCG
Organism: Gammaproteobacteria bacterium; assembly: GCA_021773365.1. Classification (GTDB taxonomy): domain Bacteria; phylum Pseudomonadota; class Gammaproteobacteria; order Steroidobacterales; family Steroidobacteraceae; genus JAJFKF01. The sequence continues at coordinate 34,984 of JAJFKF010000024.1, forward strand.
CGGACATCCGCCTTGAGCACCTTGGAATCGTCGAGCCCGCGAATGTGGTGACGCGGCCCGAGGATGACGGCAGCAGCAACCACGGGTCCGGCCAGCGGACCGCGCCCGGCTTCGTCCACACCGGCGATGAGTTGGTGACTGGGCAAGGAAACCTCCTTCACCCTGGCGCACCCTCCCCGGCAGGGGAACTGGGAAGAAGAGCGCTGATGGCTTCCGCGGCGCGGGCACTGGCATCGCGGCGCAGCTGGTGGTGGATATCGGTAAAGCTCTCATGGAGTCCGGCGCGATGGGTCGCGTCGTCGAGCTGTTGCAGAATCGCGGTACCCAGCGCCTGGGGCGTCACCTGCTCCTGCGCGAATTCCGGCACCAGGCGCCGGCCGGCCAGAAGATTGGGCTGCGAGAAAAACGGCGTTTTCATGATCTCGAAGCGGCGCACCAGCCAGGCCGTGAGGGGATGAATCCGGTAAGCCACCACCATGGGTCGCTTGCTCAGCGCCGTTTCCAGGGTGGCCGTGCCAGAGGCTACCAGCACAACGTCCGCGGCGGCCAGCGCGGCCTGGGCCTGTCCCTCCACCAGTTGCACCGCGAGCCCGGGCGCCGCAGCGCTCAGCGCCTGTGAAAACGCCGTACGCACGCCTGCTCCGGCCATGGGCGCCACGAACTGCAGCTGCGGACGGCGTTCATGCAGCCACTGCGCAGCACCAGCGAAGTCTGCACCCAGTCGCCGGACCTCGCCCATGCGGCTGCCGGGCAGCAGCGCAAGCACCGGCCGCTGCGCATCCAGGCCCAGGAGCCTGCGGGCAGCCGCGCGATCGGGTTCAAGGGGTATGCGATCCGCCAGCGGATGCCCGACAAAGGCGGTGCGAACCCCCGCCGACTGGTACAGCGCCTCCTCGAAGGGCAGCAGACACAGCACCAGGTCCACCGCTTTGGCGATTGTGTGCACACGATCGCGCCGCCAGGCCCAGATCTGCGGGCTCACATACTGCACGGTGGCGATGCCGCGTCCCCGCAATCGCCCGGCGAGACCCAGATTGAAGGCCGGCGCATCGATGCCCACAAACACATCGGGCCGTTCAGCGGTGAAACGCCGCAGCAGCATCCGCCGCAACAAGAACAAACCAGGCAGGTGCGTAAGCACTTCGAAGAAACCCATTACGGCCAGTCGCTCGGCTGGCTGCCAGACTTCGAAACCCTCCGCCATCATCAGCGGTCCGCCCACCCCATAGAACCGCGCGTCGGGAAAACGACGGCGCAGTTCGCGGATGAGCCCGGCGCCGAGTTGATCGCCGGAGTGCTCACCCGCCACCAACGCGAACTTCAGCAACATCGACGCGCGCTCCAGTATCTGCTCACTACCGGATCCGGCCACTACCGGACAATGCTGCGGGTGGCCTGCCCCAGAAACCCGACAAAAATCTCCAGCTCCGGCTGGTCCTGCACCAGTGTCTGCAGCTGCTGTGTCGCCTCCGCCAGTTTCAGCCCGGAGCGATAAAGGGCTTTATAGGCATTGCGCAGGTTGCGTATCTGCTGTTCGCTGAAACCACGGCGCTTCAGGCCCTCGGAGTTGATGCTGTGCGGTCTGGCAGGCTGGCCGGTCACCAGCACATAGGGCGGCACGTCGCGCGTCACTGCGGTGTTGTTCGCCAGGAAGGCATGCGCACCCACCTTGCAGAACTGATGGATGCCGGAGTAACCCGCCATGATCACCCAGTCACCAAGTTCCACATGACCACCGAGCGTGGCGTAGTTGGCCATGATGCAGTGATCACCCACCACGCAGTCGTGCGCAACATGGGTATAGGCCATGCAAAGGTTGTCGTTACCAACTTTTGTCACGCCACTCGCGGTGGTGCCGCGATTGACCGTGCAGCATTCGCGAAAAACATTGTCGTCGCCGATTTCCAGCCGGGTGTCCTCGTCGCGGTATTTCCTGTCCTGCGGCGCAGCGCCAATGGAGGCGAACGGAAAGACCTGATTATTGGCCCCCAGTCGCGCCGGCCCCTGCAGCACGGCATGCGGACCAATGCGACAACCGGGTCCGATCTCGACCTGCGCACCGATGACGGCGAAGGCGCCGACCTGCACATCCTCCGCCAGCCTGGCGCCAGGATCGACTACAGCGCGCGGATCGATCATGCACCCGCTCCGGCGTTGCCGTTGCGACCGTTTTTGACTTCAGGCGCCACCATCATCTCCGCCGAACACACCACCTTGTCCTCGACTTCCGCGGCGGTGGTGAAGCACCAGATTCCTTTCACCGAGCGCTTCAGCTGCGCTTTGAGAATAAGAGTGTCGCCGGGCTCCACCGGCCGACGGAAACGCGCCTTGTCGATACCTACAAAGAAAAAGCGGCTGTGCTCGTCCGGGAGAATGCCCGCGGTAACGAAGGCGAGAATGCCTGCGGCCTGCGCCAGCGCCTCCAGGATCATCACCCCCGGCATCAGTGGCCGGTGCGGGAAGTGTCCGGTGAAGAACGGCTCATTGACGGTGACGTTCTTCAGCGCACGAATGGACTTGCCGCTCTCGCACTCCAGCACGCGATCGACGAGCAGAAAAGGATAGCGGTGCGGGAGTTGACGCAGCACACCCATGATATCCATGTAGGGCTGCCCGGGTATTGATCCCACCGGCTTCGTTTCAACTGGTTTGGTTACCTCAGGCATCGTCACCCTCATCGTCATGTTGTTTCGACAGGCGCCGCAGTTGCGCCACGTTGCGCCGCCAGCGACGCGTTTCCTCGGCCGGCCAGCCACTGGAATACACCCCGGGCCCGCTTAGCGAGCGACTCACCAGCGTCAGGCCGGTGACATGCACGTCATCGCCCAGGGTCAGGTGCCCGGCGATACCCACCATGCCCCCGATAATACAGCGCCGCCCGATCACCGTGCTGCCGGAAATACCGCTGCAGCCGGCGACGACAGTGTGCGCGCCGATGCGCACGTTGTGCCCGATCTGGATCTGGTTATCGAGCTTCACGCCGTCCTCGATCACCGTGTTCTCGATGGCGCCGCGATCGATGGTGGTGTTGGCGCCGATCTCCACATCATCGCCGATGCACACGCCGCCGATCTGGGGCACCTTCACCCACCCCTCCGGCTCCGGGGCAAAACCAAAGCCATCCGCGCCGATGACCACGCCGGGATGCAGCAGTGCCCGCGCGCCGACATGCACACCACGGCACAGCGTAACGCCGGCAACCAGCCGCGAATCATCGCCGACCCGGGCATCGCGCATGACGACGCAGCTCGGCCCGATGACTGCGCGTTCGCCGATGCTCGCCCCGGCTTCGATCACCGCGCCCGCAGCGATGCTGGCGCTGGTGGCGACATGGGCGCCGGGATCGACGTGGGCCGCGGCATGAACACCCGGCGCGCTGGCCGGCTGCGGGTGCAGCTCGGCGGCGATACGCGCGAAGGTGGCATAGGGGTTGGCGCTGATCAGCGCGGGCACCGGGCACTCGGCGGCGAATCGGGCCTGCAGCACGACGGCGCCTGCGGCAGTGGCGGCCAGATGACGGCGATACTTCAGGTTGGCCAGGAAGGCCACGGAGCAGCCCGTGGCGCCCTGCAGGGTGGCCACGGAGTCAACCTCGATATCGGGGTCGCCACGCAGCTCACAGCCGAAGCGCACCGCCAGAGCTGCCAGTGTGGTCATAGGCGCTGGCATACCCCTCCCTTCCCCGGGGCAACAGGCGATACAGGATTACTTCCCGCCGCCGCCCTTGGACTTGGCCTCCAGCGCGCTGAGCACGTTGGAGGTGATATTCAGGGCTTCGGTGGCGTACAGCACCCCATCGCCCACAACCAGGTCATAGCCCTGCGCCTTGGCGTAGTTCTGGATTTCCTCCAGAAGCACGCGCTGCATACGGCCGATTTCCTCGTTCTGCCGCACGTTGAGGTCCTCCTGGTACTCCTGGGCCCGGCGCTCAAAGTCGCGCTGGGTATCGCGCAGCTCGCGCTGTATCTTGGTGCGCTCGCTCTCGGACATTACCGCCGCATCGCGTTCAAGCTTCTCCGCGCGGGCCTGGTACTCCTTCTGCTGGCCTTCCAGCTCGCGCTGGCGCGGCGCGAATTCATCCTCGATCATGCGCTTGACCACCCGCGCCTGCGGGGAAGATTCCATCAGCTGGCGCACGTTGACCACGCCAATCTTTATCTCCGCTGCCAGCGCCGCGGGACCTGCGCCCAGCAACAGCACCACCAGCAGCCCCAAACTCAGTCTCATCATTTTGTTGTACATCGCAGTTCAATCCTCACTAAGTCATGCAGACATGATATTGGAAACGAATCCCGCCGCCGTGGCCGCTCAGTCCTGGGTATCGACGATCACCTGCAGCTGCAGGCTGGCCATGGCCGAGTCCGTCAGTGCAAGGGTCTGGGTGGAGCCGTTGGCCAGCTGCAGGGGCACGGGCCCGAGCACGGTGGTAGTGGCTCCGGCGGTGGCGAAATACACGTCGTAGCTGCCGCCTTCCAGCGATACATAGCCACTGCCGGCACGGTATCCCAGCCCGGCGACCTGACGCAAAGTGGCGGCATCATCGGTGGTGTCGCTGTCGTCATCGGGATTGAAATCGATGGCCTTGCCCGGGAGGGTAAAGTAGGCATCGACATTGCTGTCGGCAAGGCTCCCGGCGGCGTGTACGAAGCGCACGCGCATCTGGGTGGGCACGCTGCGCCGGTCATCGAACAGCACCAATCCGTCGATCGCCATCTGCGGACCGATGGCGTACACCGAGTAGGCCTGGTCGCGTGTGGCGGTAAACTCGTTGATAAAGACGATCTCCGTGGGCGTGGCATTGAGACGGGCCAGCAGATCCAGACTGCCATTGGCCGTCGCGGTGCGCAGGGAAACATCACCAAAGGCCACGTTCTGCGCCAGGGTCTGCTGCGGGCTGCCGAGACGCGTGAGGTCCAGGGCGCCAGTATCATGCGACAGGTGCGCCAGACGCACCGTGGCCGGATCTGACGGATCGCGCAACAAACCACCGCTGCCGTCGCTGCCCAGCACTGCCAGTTGCAGAGAACTGCCATCGGGGGCAGCCACATTGGGCGCAATCGCGAACAGCAGGCGGTTGCGCTCGTTCAGCGTCTGCGGACCACTGTTGTACAGCACTTGGGTGGTGCCGCTGACGCGCAGCTCAAAGGTCATGTTCACGTACAGGGCATCATTCTCATCAGCACCCGACTGGCGGGTCAGTGTCAGTTCGCGCGACTCGGTAGCATCCTTGAAGCCCAGCGTGGCAACGTACTGGGGCGCGGCGATTCCGGCCTCCGGCGCGGTGAGGTACAGGTCCACCACCTGCCCACCGGCCACCGCATGCACCATGCGCCAGATCAACTTGGTCTCATCCACCGCTTCGCGCTGGTCGGGCGCGTCGATGGTGAACAGCTGCGGCGTGGCTACCGTGCCGGCGGCAATCAGCGTGTAGTCCGTGCTGTCGGTGAAAGTCTGGCTGACGGCGGTTCCAAGTGCGATGGGATCGGTGGTGCCGGTATCGCCGGCAAGACGGCTGGCACGCACCGCGCGCAGCTGCAGGCTGTGATCTCCGCCCGGCGCCACGCTGTAGGCCGAGCCGCTGCCGAAGCCCGTGGTGGCCACCACCGTGGTATCCACCAAGAACTGCAGCGAGGGCGAGTCGCCAAGGGCATTGAATACACGAAGGTATGTTGCGGTCTCGTCCTCGCCGATACCGCCCGAACTGCCGCAGCCGGCAAGCAACGACAGCAGCGCTGCGGCAGCGGCCGTACGCATCGTTACGCGGGACACGCGCTCCGCCTGACCATACGCCCTGCTCACGCTGCTGAATTCCGCCGCGCGCTCAAAACGCCTGGCCAATGGAGAACTGAAACCCCTCAAGCTGATCACCATAGTTCAACTCCGTACCCTTGCGATATTTCAATGGAATGGCATAACTGAAGCGGAACAGGCCCAGCGGGGCCAGCCACTGTACGCCGATGCCGGCCGAGCTGCGCAGCTCTTCAACGTCGAAAGAAAGATCAACCGGGAAGCCGGCGCGATCGGTGAACTGCACGCCACCACCCTGGTAGAAGATGTTGCCCACGTCGTAGAACAGGCCCACTCGCGCACTGCTCTGCCACTTGCGCGGCAGCGGGAACAACAGTTCGACGCGGCCGATCACCTTCAGATTGCCGCCGTAGGGGTTGCCAAAATTATCCTTCGGACCCAGGCGGCTTTCCTCGAAGCCACGCACCGAATTCGGCCCGCCGCCGAAGAAATTCCGATACGGCGGCACCGCGGTAGTGTCGCCGAGCGCGCGCCCATAGCCAATTTCGACCTTGGTGGCGAGAATGAAATTGCGCCACAGCGGCAGGTACTGGCTGTAGTCGTAGCTTACGTTCCAGTACTCCACGTCGCTTCCCGGGACCGTGTAGGACAGGTCGATCGAATGCTGCATGCCGCGCATGGGAAACAGGAAGGGAACGCGCGAGTCGTAGGCCCAGCCGCCGGTCAGCTCCAGTGCATTGAACCGGGTACCGAAGAACTGCACCGGCAGACCACCAAAGTTGCCTATGCGCACGAAGGTATCACCGTTCTGACGCACCCAGTCCACGGCCTGCGAGGCGCTACCGGAAGCGGAGGTCAGCAGTTCAGCCCGCTGCAACGAAAAGCCCAGCCGCATACCCTGGTACTCGGAGATCGGGTAACCGTAGGTCAGTCCGGCCGACAATTGTTTGGTAGAGAAGTCAGAGGATGCGGAAACGAACTGGGTGACGTCGCGATAGGCAAAGCTCGTGGAACGACTCACTCCATCGATGCTGGTGTAGGGGTTGGTGTGCTGGAAGCTGTACACCTTACTGAACCGCCCGGTCTGCAGCTCCAGCGCCACCCGCTCGCCGCGGCCACGGTAATTGCTGTGTACGAAGCTGCCATTGAGCAGGAATTTATATGACTCCGAGTAGCCGATGCCGCCGCTGAACTGCCCGGGCAGACCTTCCTCAATGCTCACATCCACATCCACCAGATCAGGCGATCCAGGCACCGGCGTGGTTTCGGTCTCGACAGACTTGATGTAGGCCAGCCGCTGCAGACGCTCCTTGGAGCGCTCCACGGCCTGATTGGACAGATACGCGCCCTCGAGCTGGCGCATCTCGCGGCGCAGGGTCTCGTCGTTGATGCTGTCGGTGCCGAGGAAATTCACATGCCGCACGTACACGCGGTTGCCCGGCTCAATGAAGAAGGTCAGCGAGACTTCCTTGGTTTCCTCGTTGGGCGTGGGCACCGGATCGATCTCGGCGAAGGCGTAGCCATCGGTCCCCAGGCGGTAGCTGAGGTACTCCTGCGAGGTGGTCACCAGCTTGTTGGAGAAGGTCTGTCCGGGCTGCACGAGAATCATCTTGCGCAGTTCTTCCTCGGGAACCACAAGGTTGCCGGCCAGCTTCACTTCGCTGACCTTGTACACCTCGCCCTCATCGATGTTGATGGTGACGAAAATATCGTCCTTCTCCGGCGCGATGGCCACCTGCGTGGACTCCACGCGGAAGTTGGCGTAGCCGCGATCCATGTAGAAGGAGCGCAGTTTCTCCAGATCGCCCTGCAGGGATTCGCGGGCATAGCGATCGCCCTGCTTGTACCAGCTGAGCCAGTTGGGGGTCTTCAGCTCAAACTCCCCGAGCAGCTCCTTGTCCTTGAACTGCTTGTTGCCGACGATGTTGATCTGGCGGATCTTGGCGCGCTTGCCCTCGCGGATGTTGACGGCAATCTTCACCTTGTTGCCCGGCACTTCCGTCACATCGGTGTCAATGCGAACGCCGTACTTGCCGCGGCTGAAGTACTGGTCGGTCAGATAGCGGGTGACTTCGTCCAGCACCGAGCGGTCGAAGGTCTTGCCGGCAGCCAGGCCCGCCTGACGCAGGTTCTGGGTGAGATCCTCGGTCTTGATGTCCTTGTTGCCCTCGATCTCGAAACTTTCGATGGAGGGACGTTCGAGCACGGCCACCACCAGTGTATCGCCGTCGCGGCGCAACTCCGCGTCGCGGAAGAAGCCGGTGGCGTAAATGGCGCGCAGCGCCTCACGCAGGCGCTGTTCATCCAGCACATCTCCGATGTTCACCGGCAGGTAGTTGTACACCGTGCCCTCGGAGATACGCTGCAGGCCCTCGATGCGGATATTGCCGACACGGAAGGCGTCGGGATCGACCGGCTCCGGTGGCAACGCGGGGGAGGCCTGGGGTTGCACCTGCTCCTGCGCGGCAGGCGGGCTGGCCTGTATCGTGTTTGATTGTGCAAACGCACGCGGCTGAACCATGACGAGGGCCGCCATCGCCGCCAATGCGAAGGTAATCGATTGCTTGAGCATGGTTAGTTCAGGAATCGCGATGTGATGTCATTATAAAAAGCGAGGCCCATCAGCAGCACCAGCGCTGCGATACCCACCTGCTGACCGAAGATCTGCGACCGTTCGGACAGTGGGCTGCCTTTCACGCCTTCGATCAGCTGGTAGACGATCTGCCCCCCGTCGAGCAGCGGGATGGGCATGAGGTTGAGAATACCAAGGCTGATGCTGACGATGGCGAGAAAGGTTATGAATTGTTTCAGCCCGATGCGCGCGGTCTCACCGGCGAAGGCGGCGATATTAATGGGACCGCTGATGTTTTTCACCGAAACTTTGCCGGCTACCATGCTCCAGAGCATATTTACCGTCAGCGCCGACATCTCCCAGGTCTTCGCGCCGGCATGCGCCACCGCCGCCAGCGGCCCGTACTGCTGGCGTACCTGCATGCGCTCGATCTCGCTGAGGTCGGCCGGCGCATCGGCACGGCCCTTGATGCCGATCTGCCCCACTTCGCGACCGGCCTCATTGCGTCCACGCCCGATTCTGGCCGCCAACGTCTGCGTGGCGCCATCCCGCTGAATTCGCAGCTGCACGGTCTCGCCCGGCCGTGGCGCCACTTCGCGGATAAATCCCTGAAAGTGGCGCACCGGCCGCCCGTCCACGGACAGGATGCGGTCGCCCGCCTTCAACCCGGCCTGCTCGGCCGCGCTGTCCGCCACGACTTCCTCGATGATCACCGCGCGTGTGGGCGCCCAATAATCAAATCCCAGCCCCTGCAGCAGCATCCCGGGCTCGGTGAGGCGGCGGCGCTCGGCCGGATCGTCAATCTGCAGGATCAGCGTGCGCTCAGCGCCCCGGCCCTCATCGCCGCGGACTATCAGCTGCATACGCCCGGCATTGGGCACCCGCTGGATCAGCTCGAACATCACCGCCTGGGCGGTGGGCGTAGCCTTCTGGCCGATCGAGACGATCTCGTCACCGGCACGCAAGCCTGCCTGCGCGACGTGGGAACCGGGGGTCACGGCATCCACCACGGGGCGCTGCTCCAGCGTGCCCCACATGGACAGCACCCAGTAGACGCTTACGGCGAGGATGAAATTGAAGGCCGGTCCAGCCAGCAGCACCGCGACGCGCTGCCAGATTGGCCGCCGGGTAAAGGACTTGGGGAGATCCTCCGGCTCCACCGGCCCCTCGCGCTCATCAAGCATCTTCACGTACCCGCCGATCGGCAGGGCGGCGATGACGTACTCCACCCCATCCTTGCCGGTGCGCATCCACAGCGGGCGGCCGAAGCCGATGGAAAAGCGCAGTACCTTGAATCCCAGGCGCCGCGCCACCCAAAAGTGGCCGAATTCATGCACGGCGACCAGGATGCTGATCGCCACCACGAAGGACAGAATGTCGACAAGAACCGTCATGCGTGTAGTTCCGTAACCGGATGCTGCATAACCGCAGCCGCGGCGCTGCGCGCCTGGGCATCGGCCTGGAGTATCACCTCGAGATCGCTGACATTGCCGATAGTTTCAACGGTTTCGAACACAGCCTCAATGACTTCCGGAATCGCGGCGAAGTTCAGCCGCCGTTCAAGGAAGGTCTGGACGGCCATTTCGTTGGCCGCATTGAGGATGGCCGGGGCCGTGCCGCCGGCCCGCGCAGCAGCCTGGGCATAGGCCAGGCAGGGAAATCGCTCCATATCCGGCGCCTCGAAATCCAGCCGGCCGATGGCGACCAGATCCAGCCGATCAGCGCCTGACGGGCGCCGCTGCGGCCAGGCCAGGGCGTGGGCAATGGGGATGCGCATGTCCGGGTTGCCAAGCTGGGCCAGTACCGAACCGTCCAGGTACTCGACCATGGAGTGGACGATGCTCTGCGGATGAACCACCACATCCACCTCGTCGGCCGCCAGCCCGAACAGATGGCAGGCCTCGATCAGCTCCAGCCCCTTGTTCATCAGCGTGGCGGAATCGACGGAGATCTTGCGCCCCATGGCCCAGCGCGGATGCGCGCAGGCTTCGTCCGGCGTCACCCGTACCAACCGCTCCACGGGCAGGCGCAGGAAGGGCCCGCCGGAGGCTGTCAGCAGCACGCGCCGCACGCCCGGCGGACGAACTCCGGCACGGATGTCACCCGGCAGGCACTGGAAGATGGCGTTGTGTTCGCTGTCGATCGGGATTAGTACGCCACCGCCGGCGTGTACCGCCTCGATCAGCAGGTTCCCGGCCATCACCAGCGCCTCCTTGTTCGCCAGCAGCAGCTGCTTGCCGGCGCGCGCAGCCGCCAGGGTGGGCAGCAGCCCGGCAGCACCCACGATGGCCGCCATGACGCTCTGCGCCTGTGGCCACCGGGCGGCCACTTTCAGCGATTCCGCCCCGCCCAGCACTTCGGTGGGCAGGCCGGCCGCCTTCACCTGCTTCTCGAGACGGGCTGCCGCATCGCGGTCGACCAGGACCGCCACATCGGGACGAAATTCGTGACATTGATGGAACAGACGTTCATCGTTGGACAGCGCGGTCAGCGCCACTGCGCGCATCTCCTGGCTGTTGCGTCGGATCACATCCAGCGTGCTCACGCCCACGCTACCGGTGGAGCCGAGGATGGCAACGCCCTTCACAAGGAAGGCTCCAGCCAGTAGAGACCAAGCAGGAAGGTGGGAGCGGCGGCATAGACGCTGTCGAAGCGGTCCAGCACTCCCCCGTGTCCGGGAAAGAAACTGCCACTGTCCTTCACACCGGCATACCGCTTGAACATGCTTTCAGTCAGATCGCCCACGATCGAGATCAATACCACGCCCAGGCACAGGCTGATAAACGCCAGGGGCGGACGGGCGAACCACCATACGCCGGCCACGGCCACTACGGCGGAGACTACCACGCCACCGATGAGCCCCTCCCACGTTTTGTGCGGGCTGACACGGGGGGCGAGCTTCACGCGTCCGAACTGGCGGCCGGCAAAAAAGGCGCCCACGTCGGCCGCCCACACCAGCAGCAGCAGGAACAGCACCAGCTCCGGTCCCTGCGGCAGGCGGTACAATGACACCAGAGCCAGCCCCGCCGGCACCATCACCAGCAGGCCACTGCCAGCGGCTGTTGCGCGGTTGTGCCTTGCCGGCGCCACCACCATCCACAGGAAGGCCGCAAGCCACCAACCCAGCGACAGCCACAGCACCCCCCGCAGCACATCGGCGTTCTGACGGGAAAAATGCCAGGCGGCGAACAGCGCCAGGCCGACCACCAGCACATACGCTCCACGTATCAGGGGCGTGGCAAGGCGAGGAAACAGTGCCCACTCCCACGCGCCGGTCAGAATGACGAAAGCCAGTGCCGCCAGTACCACCTGCGAGGGCATCCATAGCAGCACTGCGCACAGCACCGCACCGATAACCGCTGCCGTAATGACTCGCTGCTGCAGCATCAGGCGGTCCCAGCCTGGGCGCCGGTCATGCCGAAACGGCGCTGACGGCCCGCGAAGAAGGCCAGCGCGGCATCGAATGCGGCCCGGTCAAAGTCCGGCCACAGTGTGTCGCAGAAATACAGCTCGGTATAGGCCAGCTGCCAGAGCAGGAAATTACTGATGCGCTGTTCCCCACCGGTGCGGATGAACAGGTCCGGTTCCGGCAGCCCCTGCAGCGACAGCTCCCCCTGCAGGGCAGCCTCGTCGATGTCGGCGGCATTCAGCGCACCACTCTGGCAGCGGCGCGCCAGTGCGCGACTGGCCTGGACGATGTCCCAGCGCCCGCCGTAGCCCACGGCAATGTTCAGCTTGAGCCCCTGGTTTCCGGCGGTATGGGCTTCGGTCTCGGCCATACGCGCCTGCAGGCGAACCGTCAGGGACTCACGCCGACCGATGAATTGCAGCCGCACCGCGTTGCCGTGCAGTTCCGGCAGCTCCTTCTCCATCGCATCCATGAACAGGTCCATCAGCTGGCCGATCTCCTCAGGCGGGCGCCGCCAGTTCTCGCTGGAGAAGGCAAACAGCGTCAGCGCCTCGATGCCCAGCTCGCCGCAGCTGCGCACCGTCACACGCACCGGCTCGATCCCTGCCCGGTGACCGGCGTGACGCGGCTGGCCGCGTGCCTCGGCCCAGCGGCCGTTGCCGTCCATGATGATGGCGATGTGGCGGGGGTGGCTCATGGGTGAATAGGCCTGTGGGGGCGTCGGGGTCCTGTTGGAGTCAGGGCTCGGGCAGGGCTTCCGGGGACCGGCAGCAAGACCCCATCCCTGGGGGCCTTGGGAAAAACCATCCATGGTTTTTCACATCCCCGGAAGCCCT
>JAJFKF010000025.1 GCA_021773365.1 Gammaproteobacteria bacterium
CCTCGTCCTTACCAAGGACGTGCTCTACCGACTGAGCTACCTGGGCCCGGTAGATTGACCGAGGGAAGTTATCCACAATTTATGGGAATCCTCCCCCCCTGAATTGTGGATAACTTCCCTCGGTCAATCCGGCTTGGAGCGGGTGATGGGAATCGAACCCACACCATCAGCTTGGAAGGCTGAGGTTCTACCATTGAACTACACCCGCCTCCGCCGAAAACCGCCCGAATTACCCCCAAAAACTGTCTGGCCCCTGCCTCAACGCTGCCTGTACCCCCCGGCCCTCCGCCCGCTCGACTGGTGGAGGGGGAAGGATTCGAACCTTCGAAGGCATAAGCCGGCAGATTTACAGTCTGCTCCCGTTGGCCGCTTGGGTACCCCTCCGAAAAATGAGCCGCGTATTGTGGTTTCGAGGTTGGGGAGTGTCAACGCATTTTTGCGGCGCGGGAAGGCTCCAGCTGGCAGGGGAGTCGAATGCGGACCTTTTTGCCCTGGAAGCGCGCCAGGTCCGGGCTCACACTACTGAAACCCAAAGCTCTTCCTGAATGACAGGGCATAGCGCCGCAGGCGCGGGTCACCGTAGGTGCTGTAGCCGGCGGCGGTAGCGCTGGTGCTGGCGAGGATCGGCGGTAATTTGTCGAACAGGTTCTGGATCCCTGCCGAGAACTCGGTATTGGCCAGCAGCCCGCCAGCCCAGGCAGAGCCTCCAAACTGATAGGTAACGATCAGATCGTGATAGATCTGATCCGGCACAGTGGCTGAACCCTGGCCAAGAACGCTGTTCTCCCGCGCTGCCACCTGGGCAGGAGTCAGCGGCGAAGGCAGAGCACCATAAATAAGATAGGAGTCGTAGTACTGCGCATTCCAGCCTAGGCCCCACGCCCCTCGTTGCCAGTTCAGGCCGAAATTGCCGCGCCACTCGAGCGGACCGCCTGTAAAACCGACCCTCTCCACCAGCGGGTCGGTAGCAAGAATCCGGTTGCGGAAGCGCGGCTCCCAGGTGACCACTGCATAGCCGTGCAACTCACCAAAGCGTTCGTTCGCGACGGTGTAGTCGAGCTGGAAATCATACGCTTCGACCTCGGTGTTCGCGATATTGATGTTGGTGACGTCGAGTGCCGTAACGGGGCCGGCCCAACCCGCCGGGTCTCCGGGAAGCCTGGCGCCGCGGGTGATCCTGTGTGCAAAGATTTCCTCATTGTCGAGCAGGAACTGTTCCTTGCCAAGCAGCGACTGGATTTCGTCGGTCTTTTCGATGCGCGTGTAGTCGACCGACAACCGCAGTCCCGGCGCGAACATCGGCGTAAAGATCAAGCCTGCCGACAGACTTTCGGAAAGTTCGGGCTTGACGTCCGGACTTCCGCCAAGAATGAACGCCCAAGGCTGGCCCACGTAAGTATCGGTATTGCCGCGCTTGGGATCGGTCAGACCGAAGGGGAAATTGAAAATATTCTCCCTGGATGAGATCTGCAGAATCGACGGTGGCAGGAAGCCGGTGCCAAAACTCGCGCGCACGGTCAGGGATCTGGACGGCACGAAGCGCAGACCCAGCGTGTAGTCGGTGGAGGCAAATCGACTGGTTGAATTGACGATAAGAGGAAACGGGCCTTCTTTGGAGGGCAAACCATTGTATTGCGAACGCGCGCTGCTGACCGTTTCGTAGTCATCGCGCCGCACCGAGGCCTGCAGCTCCAGCTCCTGTGCGAAGGCAAAGCCCCAAGCCGATGCAATCAGCGGCAGCCGCGCTTCCAGATAGTAGGAGTTGGCGTTGCGCCAGCGCTCCGGCATAAATCCGTACGACGGCTCGCGCGTCACGCTGTTGACGGACTGAATAAATCCGGACTCGATGGTCTCTTCGCGACGCTCCGCAAGGAAGGACAAATTCAATCGCCCGGCGGGCAGACGCATCACCGGCCCGGACAACCGTAGCGTCGCATCCTTGAGTACGGTGTCCATTGGTCCAACGAAGTAGTTCGGGTCCGGCAACAGATAGGGGGCGAAATCGATCGGGAAGGTATTGCCCTCCTGCAGGGCGTTCAGCGCCGGCCGGCCATCTGGCACCGGCAAACCTGTACGCAATGCAGCCTCACCGGCCGCATCCACCACCAGCTGGGAGCCGGTGCTCTGGAGCCTGGAGCGGTTCCAGCTATAGGCGAGCTCGCCGGTCCAGGCCTGCAGACGCCCGATAACGCCGGCGCCAATGCGTTCGGTGCTTGATCGGGTGCGCGACTCCCGCGCCAGACCCGGCGTAGGGAAACTGACATTGATATCCTGCCCGAAGGGATTGTTGTCAGCATCCGCAGGCAGAGCAAAAACACTGTTCGGCGTAGCATAGTAGCCACCCAGAGAACGGCTTTTGTTACCGAGGGAGGACAGATCCAGAAAGCCGTCAAAGTGTGGACTGAAACTACGCCGCAGATTCATCGATATTGATTCTATGGATGGGGCGGACACCAGGCTGCGCTGGAGCCCATTCGGATCGTTCGGCAGATCGAGGTTGTAGCTGTCCGCATTGGCGAGCAGCGCCGCACCGTTGTCGGAAGCCGGACCCGCATACCCCAGTGGTAAATGGGTGATGTTCGAGCCCAGCGTCGCACCACCGTAGCGTGAATCCAGCGTAAGATCGCCACTGGCGCTGCGAATATTGACAGTGGCGCCAGGCGGCGGGGCCGTGGATGCCGTGATGGCGTCGGGGTTGTTCTTCAGTTGCAGCGCTACGGCACGTGCGGCGAAATTCCGGTCTCCCAGCGTGAGGGTGTTTGCGCTGGAACTACTGACGGCAAGTGTAATCTGCGTACGCCCACCCTCCAGACTGAAACCCGCGCTCGCATCCAGCCGCTTGACGGCAGCGTCGGTATCAAAGGTATTGGCATAGCTCGCCCTGGCTTCGAGACCGCTGAAATCGCGGCGCATGATGATGTTGATTACACCGCCCGTGGCACTGCCGCCGTAGATGCCGCCGGCGGTGGAAGGCAGCACTTCGATGCGCTCCACCGCCGCCAGCGGAATGCCGTTGATATCGGGCTGCAGCACCTGGAAGGTGGGGCCGCCAGCCTCGCTGATGCCGCGAGGCAGCCCGGGCATGCGCCGTCCGTCGACGAGAATGAGCGTTTGATCGGCGCCAAGGCCGCGCAGGTCGATGCTGGAGGTGGTATTGGCTACGCCTGTCATCTGGGCATTGCTGCCAGAGGCAGCATTCATTGGCAACCGCGTGCGCAGAAAATCCTCCAGATTAACTGCCTGCGAGCGCTCGATCTCTTGCGCATCGAATACTACATAGGGCTGCGGATCATCCTCGGTGCGCGGGATATCAGTATTCAACGAACGAGACCCCCTGACGAGGATCTCCGGAATACCCTTGGAGTTCTGCACATCTGAATTTCCAGCTGAAGAAATTCGATCCCCATTCCGCGATTCCCTTTCAGAGGCGATTTGCAAGTCGCCTGCAGCCTTTGAAGCACCGTCCTCGACGCGAGCAAGCTGCAGCGTTGCAGCTGCCGGAGTTGGCGCGGCGCTGGAATCGATTTCCGCATTCTTCCGACGCGCACGAATCGCAACGGTGCGTTCGTTGACGAACTCAAAAGCCAGGCCGCTGTCGCGCAGCAACGCCGCCAGGGCCGATTGAGCATCGAACTCGCCCGACAACGCTCTGGTTTGATGACCCTTGACGGAGCGGTACTCGAATAGCATCTGCAGTCCGGACTGGGCGCTGAAATCGCGCAGCGCCTGTGCGGCATCGCCGGCGGGAATCTCGAAGTTACGTGGCTCCGCGGCGAATGCACATACGGACAGCAGCAGCGAGCAGATGAACACGGAATCAAGTTTACGCAGCATCATGATGGCTTCTCCGGCGAATCGCCAAGGGTCGTTGTGGGCTTAGACGACGCTCGGGAAGTTTTCCTATAGAGCACTCCTGGAACGGACGAACAGATAGATCTCGCCCTGCCTTTCTTCCACGCGCACATCCAGCGCTCGACGGATGGCCGCGATGAGACTGTCCAGGTCAGTGGCTTTGAAATTGCCTGCGACCTCCAGTTGTCCCAGCGCCGGATCAGCGATTCTGATCTGGCGGCGGTTGTAGCGGTTGAATTCGGCAATCACGAAAGCGAGCGTATCGCCCTGGAAGGCGAGTTGACCGGTTTGCCATGCGAGCCGGCGCTTGAGTTCGGGCTCGGGCAATTTGTTGATGGCCAGACCCGTCGGTTTTGACAGCGCACTTTCACCGGCAGAGAGAGACAAAGAAGATGGCCCCTCACTCCGGCCCCCACCCCGCCCGGCGGGAGGAGGAGAAGACGAGGACAAAGCCACTTGACCATCCTTGACGAGAACTTCCACCTGCTCTCCATTGTGCAAGCGCACGGAAAAGGCGGTGCCAATAGCACGCACAACGGCATCGGCGGCCAGAACCTCGAAGGGACGATTCGGATCACGGGCGATGTCGAAGTAGGCTTCACCGCGCTCGAGGCGCACTTCGCGGCGGTCGGCTGAGAACTGCACTGCGACCCTTGAGTCCGTATTGAGCTGTACGAGCGAACCATCAGCAAGAACGACTCGCTGGTAGCCACCCGTATCAGTGACGTATCGATGCGTACGCGTTGAGTCAGTGAACAGCCAGGAAGTCGCGCCCAGCAACACCAGCACCAGCGCTGCCGCCAACGCGAACGACACACGACGCATAGCGCGCGAGCCGGTCCGCACCGTTGCCTTGCGCCAGGCGAGCACCCGTGCGTCGACCGCTCCATCGTGCTGTCGCCAGGCTTTCAAACCTTCCGACCGCTGCCAGGCAGATTCCAGCCGCAGAAAGGCCGCGCGATGGCGTGCGTCGGCGGCCAGCCAAGCCTCGAAATCAGCGCGCGCCTCAAGGATATCCTCACCGCGGTCGCAGCGCAGGATCCACTGGGCAGCGTATTCTTCGATGTTCTTGCAGTCAGGTTTCATCCATGGTGCTCCTTGCGTTTTCGTTTGTGCAGCCAGCGATCGATCCAGCCGGACTGTGCCTGCGATGCTCCGACATCGGCATCCAGCAGCTTGGCGCAGCGCCGCATGCCCTGCACCAGATGCTGTTCGACGGTTTGATCGCTGATACCGAGCCGCCGTCCGATCTCCTTCTGCGACAGGCCATATACGCGGCGCAGGGTAAAGACTTCCCGACAGCGTTCCGGCAGGGTGGCCACCGCGTCAGCAACCTGCAGCAGTTGCTGATGGGTACTCACAATGTCGTCGAGACTGCCCGCGTCCTCGATGAAGGGCAGATCATCCATGTCCTCCACAAGATCCATCGACACCACTCGTTTGTGCCGGATCCAGTCCACTGCCACATGACGCGCACTGGTGAGAGAAAACGCCTGCACGTTGCGCACGCTGCCGCGCTGATCAGCCGGCAAACCGAGCAGGCGCGAGTAAGTTTCCTGCAGCAGATCATCCAGGTCGGAGGGTTTGGGCGCGAAGCGATGCAGAAAGGCGCGCAGCACACCTTCAAGCTGCAGAATCTGGCGTACATAGTCGTCGGCCGTGCGGGCCATGGGCAATGGTCTCACGCTGGTTCGTAGGCCCAGTGTATGCCTGCCGGCGCGGGGCACACCTCTTCTATAGGTAAGTCGCGTACAGGACGTCTTGGACCGCGAGGCGGGCTGGGCAGGCGGCCAGAATCGCCATAAATAATTGATTTATAATACTATCCCGCCTTGCGCCGGCCATGCAGCAGAGTCACCAGCTCCGCCTCGCCGCGAGAGAGCCCGAAGTCGGACACCAGCCTGCCGGCGTCGGCACCGCGCCGCACCATTCGGATCGCCTGCTCGTAGGCGTGATTCGAATCGCCGGACTGGCCTTGCAGCTTGAGTGCCTCCACCCGCTGGCCGAGTTCGCGCAGCTGCGCCTCGGATTGACGCAGGCGCCTGCCGGCGCGCACGGCCAGCTCCACGACACTGCGATTGTCCTGGCGAAGCTTGTCAATCTGCGCCTGCAACCGCGCGTACTCGACGCTGCGGCGGGCCACCGTCCGTCGACGCATTGCGATCGCACATAGCAGCAGTGTCAGCAGTCCGGCCGCGGCCGCCAGCACCGGCCACGGTATCGACAGCTGTTCAAGCATGTTTTGTATTGCAGACAGATTCATTGTTCGGACTCCACCAGTACAGTCTTGCCGGATTCATTCACCTGCGGCACCGGCAATGCTGCCGCGCTGCCACCACCGCTGCCGCTGCCGCCAGCCCCCGGCGTGTCCAGTATCACCAGCACCACACGCCGGTTGGTATTGCGTCCATCCAGCGAATTGTTGGACGCAATCGGGCGATACTCGCCCAGGCCGATGATCTCCAGCCGTTTCGGATCCAGCCCCTCGCGTGTGAACAGATGCACCACGCTGGCCGCACGCGCCGCAGACAACTCCCAGTTCGATGGAAACTCGCGCGTGCTGATCGGCACGTTGTCGGTGTGTCCCTCCACGCGAACCGGGTTGGCGAAGGGTCTGAGAATGCCGGCCAGTTCCTGCAGCACGGGTGTGGCGGCAGGCGCTATGGTGGCCACGCCGCTGGGAAAGAGGATGTCGGTGCGGATTTCCACCTCCAGCGAGGTCTTGCCCCGGCGCACCACCACCAGCTTCTTGTCGATGAGCGCTTCCATCGCCTTCTGCACTTCCTGCGCCATGCGGGTCAGCGGCGGAGTTTCCGGGCCGGTACCGCTGAAGGACACGCCGCCCTTGTTGTCGTTTGCTTCCGGCAGCGGGCGTGGATCGGG
Organism: Gammaproteobacteria bacterium; assembly: GCA_021773365.1. Lineage (GTDB taxonomy): Bacteria > Pseudomonadota > Gammaproteobacteria > Steroidobacterales > Steroidobacteraceae > JAJFKF01. The sequence continues at coordinate 6,736 of JAJFKF010000025.1, forward strand.
TAGTTTGAGCAGCGTGGTGGGACTGACGCCGCGCAGCGAGCTGTCGCCACCCTTGCTGGTGGAGGACTCGCCGACGTTGATGGGCGTGAAGGTCTTCGGCGCACCACGGAAAGCGGCCACCAGTGAATCGGACAGAATCCTGTACTTGCCCTCATTGACAGAGGACATGGAGTACATCACCACGAAGAACGCCAGCAGCAGCGTGATCAGATCCCCGTAAGGGATGGCCCACGCTTCGTGGTTGAGATGATCCTCGTGCTTCTTCTTCCTAGCCATGCAGGTAGCCTTTCAGCTTCGCCTCGATGTTGCGCGGGTTTTCTCCCTGCGCGATGGCGATGATGCCCTCGATGGTCATCACCCGCACCTGCGTCTGCGAATGAATCACACTCTTCAGTTTGCTCGCCATCGGCAGAAAGAACAGATTCGCAAAGGCAATGCCGTAGATAGTGGCGATGAAGGCGGCGGCGATACCGTGACCGAGCTTGCTCGGATCGTTCAGGTTCTGCATCACCGCCATCAGACCCATCACCGCACCGATGATGCCCAGAGTGGGGGAGTAGATACCCAGGCCTTCGAATACCTTGGCGCCTGAGGTATCAAAGTGCTCGCGCGTTTCCAGGTCCACTTCCAGCAGGTTGCGAATGGCATCGGGCTCTCCGCCATCGACCAGGGACTGCAGGCCCTTCTTCATGAACTCATCCGGCTCGGCTTCCACCGCCGATTCCAGGCCCAGCAGCCCCTGCTTGCGTGCGACGTTGCTCCACTCGACGATCTTGTCGATCACCGCGTGGGGATTAAGCGCGGGGGGCATGAACACCCACTTGGAGATCTTCATGCCGTGCAAAAATGTTTTCAGCGGCGTCTGCACCAGAATAGCCGCGAAGGTGCCTACCACCACGATGACGAAGGCCGCGCCGCCGAGCAACGAGGTTACCCCGCTGCCCTTGAGAATGCTGCCGCCGATCATGGCGGCAAAGGCCAGTATGACGCCGATAATGCTTAGTATATCCATCGTTATTCCGACCCCTCACCCTGATCCCCTGCCGCAAACGCACAGAGGAGACAAGACATCATTTCTTAACCCATTCGCCGAGCCGCGCGCGCAGGCGGATAAGCGCCTGGCCGTGGATCTGGCATACCCGCGACTCGCTCACCTCTAGCACCTCGCCGATCTCACGCAGATTCAGTTCATCGCTGTAGTACAGGGACAGCACCAGCTTCTCGCGCTCGGGCAGCCCATCGATGGCCTGCGCCAGCGACTTGCGGAAGCCATCCTCGGTGAGGTCATCGAGCGGACCCGGGCCATCGTCACGGATGAAGTCCGCCGGGCTGCCATCCTCATCGCTGTTGCCCATCTGGTCGAAGCTGAACAAACGACTGTTGGACGCGTCCTGCACGGTCTTGTAGTACTCATCGAGCGTGATATCCAGCGCCGCGGCAATCTCGGCCGGGCGGGCCTCGCGCCCGCTCTCGTTCTCCAGCCGGCGCACGGCCTCGGCCATGGCGCGCGCGCCACGGTGTACCGAGCGCGGCGTCCAGTCGGACTTGCGCACCTCATCGAGCATGGAGCCACGGATGCGGATGCCGGCGTAGGTCTCGAAGTTCGCCCCCTTGCTCGGAGTGTAATGGCGGGCGGCATCAAGTAACCCGATCATGCCGGACTGAATCAGATCCTCGACTTCGACGTTCGGCGGCATGCGGCTGACAAGATGGTAGGCAATACGCTTGACCAGATCGGCATGCTTGAGCACCAGGGCTTCCTGCGGCATGTCCTGCGGAGCGGGCCCGGTCGGCACGGCACCGCTGGCGGAGCTGTATGACGCCTTACCCTTCATTGCAACTCGCCAACCTCGTCGGAACCGGAACGCACCAGACGCTCGATGAAAAACTCCACGTGTCCGCGCGCGCCCTCCGGAGCCGGCCACTTGTCGGCCCTGGCGGCGAGATCCTTGAAGGCCACAGAGGCCTGGCAGGCCGGATACGCTTCCACCACCGCCGCCTGCTCCTGAATGGCGCGACGCACATAGTCGTCGTGCGGCACCGCGCCCATGAACTCCAGCGACACATCGAGGAAACGCTCGCAGACCCGGGCAATCTTGCCGAACAATTCACGGCCCTCACCCACCGTACGGGTCTGGTTACTGAGAATCTGGAAACGTCTGACACCGTGATCACGGTTGAGCACCTTGATCAGCGCATAGGCGTCGGTGATCGATGCCGGTTCGTCGCATACCACCACTACCACATGATGAGCCGCGTGACTGAATGCCAGCACCGACTCGGAAATGCCGGCGGCAGTGTCCACCAGCAGTACATCGAGACTGTGATACAGCTCGCTGAAGGCATGGATAATACCGCTGTGTTCCGGACCCGAAAGGCTGGCCATGCGGCGCACGCCGGAAGCAGCCGGCACCACCTGCAGGCCGCGTGGACCGGTTACGATGACATCCTCCAGGCTGCACTCGCCATTGATGACATGGCTGAGATTGAATCGCGGCTGCAACCCCAGCAGCACATCCACGTTGGCCAGCCCCAGGTCGGCATCCAGGATCATTACCTCCCGACCGCGCGCGATCAGCGCCAACCCGAGATTCGCCGTGACATTGGTCTTGCCCACGCCGCCCTTGCCGCCGGTCACCGCAATGACCTTCACCGGCCGTGGCCGGGTCAGGCGAGTGAGGCCCGAGGCCTGTGTATCTTCGCTGTCGTTAAGCATGTGCAGCCACCTTCCCGTAATGCTCGGCCAGATATCGCTCGTCGGCCACATGGCCGGAGCGGCGGCGCAGTTTCACTGCAGTCTCGACCAGCCAGGCATGTTTGCCACGCGCCAGGTGAATATCTTCGGGCACCCGCTGCCCGGTACACAGATACACCAGCGGCAGGTTGTTGCGGATGAGCACCGACAGTGGCGCGCCCAGGCTGGCAGCTTCATCGAGCTTGGTGAGCACACAGCCGCTTACGCTGCCCTTGCCGGCCTTGGTGAACAGACGCAGGGTCTCCTCGAGGCAGGCGGCATCGCCACTGGCCGACAGCGCCAGCAGCGTCTCGATTCGCCGGCCCCGATGGCGCAGCGTACTGAACTGCTCGTTCAGGCGCAGATCGCGCTGGCTCATGCCCGCGGTATCAATCAGCACAAGTTTGCGTCCGCTCAGTGCATCGAGCACGTGGGCGAGATCTTCACCGTCCTGCGCCACGTGCATGGGCACGTTGAGAATCCGTGCATATGTGTGCAGCTGCTCGCGCGCGCCGATGCGATAAGTGTCTGTGCTCACCAGCGCTACGTTGCGCGCGCCATAGCGCAACGCGAAGCGTGCAGCCAGCTTGGCCACCGTGGTTGTCTTGCCCACGCCCGTAGGGCCGACCACGGCCACCACGCCACCGGTCTCCAGCGGATTGGTTTTCGCCACCGGTATGCGGCGCGCCAGCAGGCTCAAGGGAATTTTCCACGAATCGCGCAGTGTGCGGATAGGCGGCATCTCCTTGACGATGGCCTCGGCGATCTGCGGATGGATATCCAGGGCCGCCAGGTCGCGCAGCGCCTTGGCCTTGAGCGGATCGCGCCGGTTCAGCTCACCCCAGGCAAGGCCCGAGAGCTGCGTTTCCAGCAGCTGGCGCATGGAATGCAGTTCCTCGCGCATGCGGGCGAATGCCGGGTCCCGTAGCACCTCGACTTTCTGCTCCGGCGGCGCCGGCTCACGCGCGGCGGAACGCCGGGTCTCATCATTGTCCACGGCGCGTGCCGGCGGTTCCTGCCGGGTTGCAGCAGCGGGCGCAAGGGACGCGAGCGCCCGCGAGATGAGCGACTGGTCGTAGTCCACCGCCGCGATGACTTCCATGCCCTCATCGATACGGCGATTGGACAGGATCACCGCCTCGGTGCCCTGATCTTCGCGTACCCGGGCAATTGCCTCGCGCATTGTTGCCGCCACGTATCGTTTGATCTGCATTACCTTCTCCTACCCATCAACGACCAAGAGCCGCCACGACCCTGATCCGCCGGCTCTCCGGCACCTCGTTGTAAGCCAGTACGTTCAGACCCGGCACCGAATGGCGCGTGAAGCGCGCCAGCCAGGGCCTCAGCTTCGGCGCCACCAGCAGCACGGCCGGATCGCCGGACATCTCCAGCCGGCGCGCGGTCTCAGTGAGTGAACCGTGAATGCGGTCGGCCAGACCCGGCTCGAATCCCGGTCCATCCCCGCCCTGCATGGAATCCTGCAGCAGCTGCTCCAGCGCCGGATCGAGCGTGATGACCGGCAGCTCCTGGCGCAGCCCGGAAATGCCCTGCACGATGGCGCGACCAAGCGCCACGCGCACCGCGGCGGTCAGCACCTGCGGATCCTGCGTGCGCGGCGCATGCTCGGCCAGAGTTTCCAGGATGGTGCGCAGATTGCGGATGGGTACGCGCTCGGCCAGCAGATTCTGCAGCACCTTCACGACAATGCTGAGCGGCAGTGTCTTGGGCACCAGGTCCTCGATCAGCTTGGGTGCAGTCTTCGCCAGGCGATTGAGCATCTGCTGCACTTCCTCATGCCCCAGCAGCTCATGCGCATGCGCACCGAGCAGATGGCTCAGATGAGTGGCGATGACAGTGCCGGTATCCACCACGGTGTAGCCAAGCGTCTGGGCATGCTCGCGCAGGCCCCTCTCGATCCACACCGCATCGAGGTCGAAAGCCGGGTCCTTGGTGGCCGTACCGGCGAGCTTGCCGGAAACCTGCCCCGGATTGATCGCCAGGTCACGATCCGTATGCACCTCACCCTCGCCTACCGGCGCGCCGAGTATGGTGATGCGATAGCTGGCCGGCCCCAGATTCAGGTTGTCGCGAATATGCACCGCCGGCACCAGGAATCCCAGATCCTCCGACAGCTTCTTGCGCACTCCCTTGATGCGCCCCATCAGCTCCCCACCCTGCGCCTGATCGACCAGCGGAATCAGCCGGTAGCCAACCTCCAGTCCAACCGGATCGACCTGCTCCACATCGTCCCAGGACAGTTCCTTCAATTCATTTGCACTCGGTCGCGGGGGCGGCGGGGGTGGCGCCGGCGCCGCCCCCC
>JAJFKF010000026.1 GCA_021773365.1 Gammaproteobacteria bacterium
AAACAGCATGTGGTAGTTGTGCGTGCCCACCGCCTGGCCGGTGCGGTGCACATCGTCGTAGGCGGCGTAGATCGGTACGTTGTTCCATTCCTGCACCTGCTGCCAGGTGCCCGCGCCGTTCATGCGCGTCTCGAGGTAGGCGACCTCGACGGTGTCGTACTCGGCGTACGGATCGGTCGGAATGACATACCAGTTCAGGTAGTAGTCGCCATCGGTGTCCGTGGCCGGCCCATCGAGGGTGCTGTAGTGGTAGATGCCGTAGTCAGCGTGCGCGCCGGCACAAAACAGCAGACTCGATAAGGCCAATACCTCGATCAGCAACAGTTTGCAGCGATTCATTGCAGCGCTCCCCTTGTCCGTCGATACCTGAACCTTGTATGCACACGCCCCCGCCCGCTGGCGCGCATCGCGGCGGCAGCAGTACAGGTGAGCTCCTCATGATGGCGACTCCGCTCAGCGCGACCGAGCGGCGAATGAACAGACTGAGATCAATATCCGGCGCAGAACCGGCGTCCGAACAGACAACGTGACAGGCAGATGCATCCCGATCCCCTCAGCCCTGTTTGTTCTGATTCTAAAGTGTCTCCGTACATCCCCGCCCCTGGGGAGATGCGCGCGCAGGTTAGATCAAAAAAAAACCGGGTGTCAACAATAATCGGTTGCACCCGTTGCGGCACTGGCGTAGCGTGCTCGCCGTTCGTCTCGCCAGGGGACTTTCAGGAGAGGGTGATGGCAGAGCAGAATAAACTGAAAGCGGCTTCATGGGTTTTTCTTGTAAGTGTTTGCATGGGCACGGGTTTGGCGAAGGCTGCAACGGAGCAAACGCCCATCAATGCGGATCTGCAGCGCTACCTTGACTGCGTCAACAATGCCGCCAAGGCGCAGCAGGCGGAGGGCTCCGACAAGCTCTCCAATGCCCAGTCGGTGATCTCAACCTGCGAAAATCAAAAGCAGGCGCTGCTGCAGGCCCTGCCCGGCAGGGGAACCCTGAAGATCATCGGCCGGATCGAGGGGCATCTGAAGAAGCGGGAAAAGCCCAAGTAGAAGCAGCTGCAGGACAATCAAACAGTTGCGAAGGACCGATCGCCCTTGTGTTTGGCTGCACGCTGTCGTGCGCCACCAGTCCGGATGAGCAGCGTCGTTTGATTCACCGCGCCGGACAGTATTGACTGCCGTACCCGCTCCCGGGCATTGAGCGCCGGCAGAATGGAAGAACGTACCTCCCGGGTCTGCTACCGGACAAGCGCACCGCCGACAGCCCCAACCCGCTGGGGCTGATACGGCAGCACCTCCATGAGTTCCCCGTCGCGATGCTTCTGCTGTACATGCCGCCAGAAGTCCGCCGTCAGTATCTCGCCGTGAACATCCAGAAACATCCGCTTCAGCTCCTCGTCGAGGCCGAGGAAGTTGATGAAGGTTTCCGGGAAGACGTCGTTGTCGGCCACATAGAACCATGACTCGGCGCGCATCTCGTCCTCGTCGTTTGTCGCCTGCGGCAGCTCGCGGAAGCGGCAGTCGGTGACCAGGCACAGTTCGTCGTAGTCGTAGAAGATCACCCGGTTGTGGCGGGTGACGCCAAAGTTCTTCAGCAGCAGATCACCAGCAAAGATATTGGTGTAGGCCAGGTCGCGGATGCACTGGCCGTAGTCGAGCAGGGCCGCCTCGGCCTTGTCGCGCGGCTGCTGGCGCAGGTAGAGGTTCAGCGGCGTCATGCGCCGTTCGATGTACAGATGATCGAATATCAGGTCGGCGCTCCGGTTGTGGACGCTCTTGGCTGTCTCGCTGCGTAGTTCCGCCAGCAGCTCGGGCGCGAAGCGGTCGCGCGGGAAACGCAGGCGCTTGAACTCCTGGGCATCGACCAGCCGGCCGGCGCGATCGTGCTTGAACACCAGTTCGTACTTGGCCATGACTTCGTGGCGCAGGAAGTTCTTCTGCTCGGGGAAGTGGTCGCGGATCACCTTGAAAACCACGTCAAACGAGGGCAGCGTGAAGCAGGCCATGACCAGACCGCGCTCGCCGGGCGCGTGCACAAACTGGTCGGTGGACGTGCGCAGGTGCGCGAACAGTTCCCGGTAGCGCTCGGTCTTGCCCTGTTTGGCGCGTCCCAGTACGGTGAACAGCTCACTCACCGGCTTGCGCGGCAGCAGCGACTTCAGGAACAGCACCGCCTCGCCCACGCGCTCCAGATCAACGTGGAAATAGGAGCGAGTGAAGCTGAAGACGACGCTGATGTCCTGTTCGCGCATCATGACGGCGTCAACCAGCACGCCGCTTTCGGTGTTCTTCAGCGCAATCACCAGGGGCAGTTCCCAGCCGCGGCCGGCGACGCGTCCGACCAGGTAGGCGCGGGTCATCTGGTAGAACACCGGGCGGATGATTTCCACGCTCTGCACAGTCCGTCGCTCACCGGCCTGCGTGCAGTGGGTCGCGACCTGCGTCGCGACATAGGCCACGCTGCGCTCGAAATCGTGCCATGGCGTGTGGAAATGGAAATCGGTGAACACCTGTTCAAACAATAGCGGCAGCGCGCCGCGATTGACGTAGGTGTTGGTGGTCACAGGCGCGGTGATGCTGGCCAGCGGGTCCAGATCCAGGGCCACAAACTCAAGATCGGCGGCGACGCCGACGGTGCCGAACAGTCGCCGGGTGATGGAGCTGAAGAAGGTCTTGACGAACTCGCGATCGGGCAGAGGCTCGATGAGGGCGGGGAACTGGCGGCGAATTTCCCGCCACAGCGCGCGATCCTGCGCCCGCTCACCCAGGCGCTGGTGCAGGCCGGCTACGGCGGTATCAACGAATCGCTGGTAGAGCTCGATGCGCTCGACCGCATCCTTCTGGCTGCCACGCCAGTCCCGCGTCTCGAAGCGCTGGGGGGCGCGGCGGGTGACGGTGCGGAACTCACGGTTGTAGTCGGCGAAGGCTTCCGCGATGTAGAGGGCGGAGGTGGAGGCAAGATTGTCGACATCTGTGGTCATTTCAGGCGCTGTTCCCACAACCTCCGCTTCAGAACATCTGCCGGCGTTCGAGCGGCGGGCCGGTGGGGGAAGTTACCCACATTTTATGGGAATCCCACCCCTTAAAATGTGGGTAACTTCCCCCACCGGCCCGCCGCCCAACGAACCCGTCAGAGATTCCGGATCAAGGCATCACCAAACTCACTGCACTTCACTTCCTTGGCCCCCTCCATCAACCGCGCGAAGTCATACGTCACCGTCTTCTGCGCAATGGCCTTGTCCATGGCACTGATGATGGCATCTGCCGCGTCGGTCCAGCCCATGTAGCGCAGCATCATCTCGCCCGACAGGATCAGCGAGCCGGGATTCACCTTGTCGAGGTTGGCGTATTTCGGCGCCGTGCCGTGCGTGGCCTCGAACACCGCGTGGCCGGTCTGATAGTTGACGTTGCCACCCGGCGCGATGCCGATGCCGCCGACCTGAGCGGCCAGTGCGTCGGAGAGGTAATCGCCGTTGAGGTTCATCGTCGCAATGACATCAAACTCTTCGGGGCGCGTAAGCACCTGCTGCAGCGTGATGTCGGCGATGGCGTCCTTGATAATGATGCGGCCTGCGGCCCTGGCTGCATCCTGTTCTGCGTTGGCTTCCTTCTCGCCCTTTTCCGCCTTGGTGCGTTCCCACTGATCCCAGGTATAGGTCTGTTCGGGGAACTCACGCTCTGCCAGGGCATAGGCCCAGTTTCGAAAGGCGCCTTCCGTGAACTTCATGATGTTGCCCTTGTGGACAATGGTCACGCTCTTGCGCTTGTTGGCAATGGCGTACTGCACGGCGGCGCGGAACAGTCGCTCGGTGCCTTCCTGCGAAACGGGCTTGATGCCGATGCCGGAGGTTTTCGGGAAACGGATCTTGCTGTAGTGCTTGGGAAAGGCCTGCTGAAAGAGTTCGAGGAATTTTGCATTGTCCGCACTGCCGGCTTCGAACTCGATGCCGGCGTAAATGTCCTCGGTGTTCTCGCGGAAGATGGACATGTCCACCTTTTCCGGATAGCGCACCGGTGAGGGCACGCCCTTGAACCAGCGCACCGGGCGCAGGCAGACGTACAGATCGAGCATCTGGCGCAGCGCCACGTTCAGTGAGCGGATGCCGCCACCGATCGGCGTGGTGAGCGGACCTTTGATGGACACCAGATATTCGCGGCAGGCCGCGACGGTTTCATCGGGCAGCCAGGTGTTGAGCAGATCGTTGGCTTTCTGTCCGGCGTAGATTTCCATCCAGTGGATCTTGCGCTTGCCGTCGTAGGCCTTGGCCACCGCGGCATCAAAGACGCGTACCGCAGCGCGCCAGATGTCCGGCCCGGTGCCGTCGCCTTCGATGTAGGGAATGATGGGGTTCTCCGGGACGGCGAGTTTGCCATTGGCAATGGCGATTTTCTGGCCGTCAGCGGGCGGAGTGATGGTCGGTGCGGGCATGGCGCGCTCCTGATGGTGCCTGGATGGGTTTATAAGGGTCTGGAAGGGCGCGAATCCTAGCACAATCAACGGATTGATCCGGGTCTCGGCCCGGCCGGGGAACGACCTGCGGGGGAGCCTGTCATAACCATTTGTTTGACGGTGGGCGTACTGCTCCGGTAAGTTTCCGGCAGAGATTCCATTCCCATGACTCCTTTTACTCAACTTCGCCGCCACCGCACCCGCATCGGGCGGGTGGTGCTGACCGCTTTTGTTACAGGCTGGATGGCACTGGCGTGGCAGCCCTGTGTGCATGCTTTCGAGGGCATGCAGGCGCAGGAGGCTTCGGCGCAAGAGGTTGAGCATTGCCTGCATTGTCCGCCCAAGGTGCAGGCGGAGCAGGCGCCTGCGGCGTGCTGCGATGAAGCCGATGCGGCTGCGCCCTGTACGGATGTCGACCAGTCGGCGACCGAAGCACGGTCCGCGGTCAAACTGCAACTGCCGGTTGTGGTGACAGCCGGGTTGCACGATGAGGTCTTTGTTGCCGCGAGCCGTGCCGTATTTCTGCCCGTCCAGGGCGATGCTTCGAGGCGGGCCCCACCTCGTTCCATCTATCTCACCTTCGGTGTCCTGCTGAACTAGAGCGCCTTCTTTACCGTTTGCCATTGCGGTTCGAAGAAGGAGGCTATTCATGTTTTGCCGTGCGCGCGCCTGTCGTGGGCGCCTGATTTTAATTGTTGCTGTTTCGCTGTGCGCTGCTGCGGAAGTGTCCGCGCAGGACGTACTTACGCTGGGGGAGGCGCTGGATCTGGCTGCGACGCAGCAGCCCAGCGTTCAGGCACCCCAGGCCATGGCGCGCGCCGCGCGCGAGACGGCGGTGGCCGAGCGCCAGTTGCCCGATCCCACGCTGTCACTTGGACTGGCGAATGTTCCGGTAGAAGGAGCCCAGGCGCTGGATTTGCGCAGCGAGCCCATGACGCAGGTCATGGTCGAGTTCTCCCAGCCACTGCCGCGTGCCAGCACCCGTCGCCTGCGCAGTGAACAGGCGTTGCTCGAGGCGGATGCGGCTGACGTTCTGTCGCTGCAGGTGCTCAGTGAGGTGCGTCGCGACGCGGCCGTAGCCTGGTTTGAGGCCATGGGACGCGAGCAGGCCCATGCACTGGCTGTTCGCAACCACGCCGAAGCGCTGCAACTCGTGCAGGCCGTCGAAATTGATCACCGCGGTGGCCGGGCCACGCAGGCGCAGCTGCTCGATGCCCGTCTTGCGGCGGCGATGGCCGAAGATCGTGTCGCGGCGCTGCGGCTGCAGGCGCATCACGCACGCACGGTGCTGTCGCGCTGGATCGGTGAGGCCGCCTTCAGACCCTTGCCGCAGAGCTGGCCGGTGTTGCCGGCGCCGGCGCCACTCGCGAATGTTCTCGCGCATACCGCGCAGCACCCCCGTCTCGAAGTCCTGTCGGTGCAGATTGAAGCCGCGGACAAGGCAGTGGCGTTGGCGCGCGACAGCTACCGTCCGAACTGGAGCGTGGATGTGTACTACGCCAACCGGCCAGCTTACGCCGATATGGTGGGTGCTCGCGTGAACATCGATCTGCCATTGTTTGCCGGCAATCGCCAGGACCGCAGGCTGGCCGCCAGTGTGGCGCGACGCGAGGAGGCGAACGCGCGGCACGCGGATGCACTGAATGAGCAATCCGCCCAGGTACACAGGGCCTGGGCCGAGTACGAGGATTCCGACGCGCGCCTCAGTCGCTTCGATGAGTCCATTCTGCCCACGGCGCGTCAGCGCGTGGCGGCCGTTCAGGCCGCCTATGGCGCCGGCACGGGCAGTCTGGTGGAAGTCTATGCAAGTCGTCGCACCGTACTTGACATGCAGATCGAACAAACGGCGCTGACCGTGGCGCGCGCGCGTGCCCTGATTCTGATTCAGTATTTTTCAACTGCAGGAGTTCGTCATGAGTACCCGTAACTGGATTGTTGTATTGGCCGTGGCGCTGGCCGCGGTCGCGGCTGGAACCTGGTATTTCACCGCGGAACGTGCGTCGACACATGAGCACAGCACCGCGAACTACACCTGTCCCATGCACCCGGAGGTGGTTTCGCAGGACCCGGACGGCCGTTGTCCGATCTGCGGCATGAACCTGGTGCCGTCCAGGCAGGCCGCGGCGCAGCCGGCCATGAAGGAGCAGGCCGTCTACACCTGTCCCATGCATCCGGAAGTGCGTACGCACGATGCCGATGCGCCTTGCCCGATTTGCGGCATGAACCTGGTGCTGGCGAAGGATCAGGGTAGCAGCGGGCCGGCCAGTGAGGAGATTGTCTACACCTGTCCCATGCATCCGGAAGTACACACCCATGATGCCGATGCGCCCTGTCCGATCTGCGGCATGGATCTGGTGCCGGAGAAAAATGAGGCGCCCCCGGAGCAGGCAGGCGCCGCTACGGTGCAGATCGATCCGCGGATGGTGCAGAACCTCGGCATTCGTTCGGCGCCGGTGCGGGAGGGACGCCTGGATGCTCAGCTGCGCACGGTGGCCAGCGTGCAAGCGGATGAGCGGCGCATCGAGGTGGTTGAGGCGCGGGCTGCCGGCTGGGTGGAGCAGCTGCATGTCGGTGCCGTCGGTGAACCGGTGCGGCGCGGACAATTGCTGGCACAGATTTACTCGCCGGAGCTGGCGGCTGCACAGGAAGAATATGTGCTGGCGCTGGAGGCTCAGGACCAGACGCTGGCGGCTGCCGCACGCCAGCGTCTGGATCGCTTCGGTGTCAGTAAATCGCAGCTCGATGACCTGGCGCGCACACGCAAACCCAGTCGCATCGTGAATATCTATTCGCCCGGCGATGGCATCGTGCTGGAGCTGGGCGTGCGCTCCGGTGCCCAGGTCACGCCCGGCATGGCGTTGTTTCGCGTGGTCGATCTGTCCACGGTGTGGATGACGGCACAGATCCCCGAGGGCCAGGCTGGCGCGGTGGAGGTCGGCGATGCGGTGCAGGCGCGGGTGGCCGCCGTTCCCGGCAGGACTTTCGACGGGAAAATCGAGTATGTCTATCCGCGCCTCAGCGAGGATTCGCGTACGCTGGCGGCGCGGGTGGTGCTGGACAATCCACAGCTGGCGCTGAAGCCCGGCATGTATGCGGAACTGACCATCGACAGGCAGGCTCCGGACAATGCCGAAACGCACCTGCTGGTACCCGCCGAATCGGTTATCCGCACTGGCACCCGCACCATGATCATCGTAGCCGAAGGTGATGGTCGCTTCCGCCCCGTTCACGTTGGGCTCGGCCTGGAACGTGGTGACACCATCGAAGTGCTTTCGGGGCTGAGCGCCGGGCAGTCGGTGGTGGTATCCGGGCAGTTCCTGATCGATTCGGAAGCCAGCCTGCGGGGTGTGCTGGGTCGACTGGCGGCCCCGGCCCCGCAGCACGGGCATGGCATGCATGAGAACAGCGGAGCGGGCGCACAAACATGATCGCACGGCTGATCCACTGGTCGGTCCGCAACCGCTTTCTGGTGCTGGTTGCGGCGTTGCTGGCCACTGCGTGGGGCGTGTACTCGGCGCTGCGCATTCCGCTGGACGCCATCCCCGATCTGTCGGACGTGCAGGTCATCGTCAAGACCACCTATCCCGGTCAGTCACCGCAGGTGGTGGAAGACCAGGTGACCTATCCGCTGACTACCACACTTTTGTCGGTTCCCGGCGCGCGCACCGTGCGTGGTTATTCGTTCTTTGGTGACTCGTATGTGTACGTGCTGTTCGAGGACGGCACCGATCTTTACTGGGCACGCTCGCGGGTGCTGGAGTATCTCTCCCAGGCACAGAGCCGTCTGCCCGCCACGGCGCGCAGTGCGCTGGGCCCCGATGCCACCGGCGTGGGCTGGATCTACGAATACGCGTTGGTCGATCGCAGCGGCCAGCATGACATCGGCCAGCTGCGGGCACTGCAGGACTGGTTCCTGAAATACGAATTGACTGCGGTGGAAGGTGTGTCCGAGGTGGCCACCGTCGGCGGTTTTGTTTCCCAGTACCAGATCGTGCTCGATCCGGACCGTCTGCGCGCCTTCCGCCTGACGCAGTCGCGCGTGGTAGAGGCGGTGCAGGCGGCCAATGGCGAAGCCGGCGGCTCGGTGCTGGAGATGGGCGAAGCCGAGTACATGGTGCGCACCCGCGCCTATCTGAGTTCGCTGGATGATTTTCGCCAGATTCCGCTGGGGCTGGCGCCGGACGGCACGCCCATCGTGCTGTCGGATGTGGCCTGGGTGCAGCGCGGACCGGAGTTTCGCCGCGGCGTTGCCGAGCTGGACGGAGAAGGCGAGGTGGTTGGCGGCATCGTGGTGCTTCGATCCGGAGAGAATGCACTGCGAACCATTGAAGCGGTGAAGCGCAAGCTGGACGGTCTGCGAGGCGGCCTGCCCGCTGGCGTGGAGCTGGTGGAAACCTACGATCGCTCGGCGCTGATCGAGCGGGCGGTGGGTAACCTCAAGAACAAGCTCATCGAGGAATTCATCGTCGTGGCGCTGATCTGCGCCGCCTTCCTGTTCCACCTGCGCTCCTCGCTGGTGGCGGTGATCACCCTGCCACTGGGCGTGCTGGTCGCCCTGGGCGTAATGAGGCTGCAGGGCATCGACGCCAACATCATGTCGCTGGGCGGCATCGCCATCGCCATCGGCGCCATGGTGGATGCGGCCATCGTGATGATCGAGAACGCCCACAAGAAGCTGGAGGCCTGGCAGGAAGCGCATGAGGGGGAACTTGCTCCAGCCGAGCGCATTCGGCTGATCGCATCAGCTGCCGCTGAAGTCGGACCGGCGCTGTTCTTTTCGCTGCTGATCATCACCCTGTCTTTCCTGCCCATCTTCACCCTGCAGGGCCAGGCGGGGCGGCTGTTTGCACCGCTGGCCTTTACCAAGACCTATGCCATGGCCGCGGCAGCCGGTTTGTCGGTGACGTTGGTGCCGGTGCTCATGGTGGCCTTCATTCGCGGCCGCGTGCGCAAGGAAACCGACAACCCGATCAATCGCGGGCTGATCGGCGCCTACAGGCCGGCTATCAATGCGGTGCTGTCGGCGCCGAAGCTGACACTGGGTATCGCCGCCGTGGTGCTGATGGCCACGCTGTGGCCACTCAGCCGGCTGGGAACTGAGTTCATGCCGCCGCTCGATGAAGGCGATCTGCTGTACATGCCCACGGCTCTCCCGGGCCTGTCCATTGGCAAGGCGGCGGAACTGCTGCAACAAACCGACCGCATCATCAAGACTTTTCCCGAGGTCGAGACGGTCTTCGGCAAGCTCGGTCGCGCGGAAACCGCCACCGACCCGGCACCGCTGGAGATGGTGGAAACCACCATCCGCCTCAAGCCCCGTGAGGAATGGCGCGAGGGGCTGACTCCGCAGGCGCTGGTTGCCGAACTCGATGCGGCGCTGCAGATTCCTGGCATGGCCAATGTCTGGGTGCAGCCCATCCGCAACCGCATCGACATGCTGGCCACCGGCATCAAATCGCCCGTGGGCGTGAAAATCGCAGGTCCCGATCTGAAGGTGATCGAACGGCTGGGCCGGGAGGTGGAGGCGGTGCTGCGGGAAGTGCCGGGTACTTCGTCAGCCTTTTCCGAGCGGGTCAGCGGCGGGCGCTACATCGAAATCCGACCGGACCGGCTGGCGGCAGCCCGGCAGGGTCTGAGCATGGAAGAATTGCTGCAGGTGACGGAGCTGGCGCTTGGCGGAAAGAACATCGGCGAAACCGTGGAAGGCCTGCAGCGCTTTCCGATCAATGTGCGTTATCCGCGCGAGCTGCGCGACTCGCTGGCGGATCTGCGCGAACTGCCCATCGTGACCTCACGGGGCGCGACGGTAACGCTGGGGCAGGTGGCCGAGATTGCTGTTGTTGATGGTCCGCCCATGCTCAAGAGCGAGGATGCACGCCTGAACGGCTGGGTGTTTGTGGACATCCGCGATCGTGACATCGGCTCCTATGTGGGCGATGCCCGTGCGCGGGTGGCCGAAGCTGTGGCATTGCCCGCCGGCTACTCCATCACCTGGTCAGGGCAGTTCGAGTATATGCAGCGCGCCAAAGAACGCCTGACGATGGCGATTCCGGTCACGTTACTCGTGATCTTTGTGCTGCTGTACCTGGCGTTCGGTTCACTGCGTGATGCGACGGTGGTGATGGCCACGCTGCCGTTCGCGCTGGTCGGCGGTTTCTGGCTGATTTACGCGCTCGGGCACGATATTTCGGTGGCCAGTGCCGTGGGTTTCATCGCGCTGGGCGGGGTGGCCGCGGAATTTGGCGTCATCATGCTGCTGTACCTGAACCAGGCGGTGGAGCAGCGCCGGGCCGAAGGCCGGCTCAACAACCTGGACGATCTGCGTGCTGCCATTATCGAGGGTGCGGTGCTGCGGGTGCGGCCCAAGGCCATGACGGTGGCAACACTGCTGGTCGGCCTGCTGCCGCTGTTCTGGGGAAGCGGGACCGGCTCTGAGGTCATGCAGCGTATTGCTGCACCCATGCTCGGTGGCATGGTGACGGCGCCGGTGTTGTCGATGCTCGTGATTCCGGCGGCGTATCTGCTGTATCAGCGCCGTGCGCTGTCTGGCCGCGCGGTGTCCTCGTCGAGCGCCGCCAGCCGGTAGCCCTCACCGTGGTGGGTGTGCAGGAGCTTGAGGTTGAAGGGCTTGTCCACAGCGTTGCGCAGCGCGTACATGTGTGCGCGCAGCACATCGCCGTCGGGTGGCACGTTGCCCCACAGTTCACGCTCCAGTTCCTGGCGCGTGACCACGCGATGGGTATTTTGCATCAGCAGCACCAGCAGGCGCCGGGTACTGGGATTGAGCTTGAGATTCTGGCCGTCGCGGCGGGCGGCGAGGGTGTTGGGGTCATAGGTGAGGTCGGAGACCTGCAGCGGGGTGTTGATGACCGAGGGCGTAGCCCGGCGGACCAGCGCGCCGATGCGGGCATTCAACTCCAGCAGTGAAAAGGGCTTGACCAGGTAGTCATCGGCGCCGGACTCGAAACCGGCCACCTTGTCCGCCACCTTCTCGCGGGCAGTCAGGATGAGGATGGGGACGCGGGAATTCAGTTCATTGCGAATGCGCCGGCAAACGCTCAGGCCATCAAGGGCCGGCAGGTCGATCTCGACGATGACCGCATCGCAGGCCGGGCCGTCGAGCAGCCGCTCCAGGCCCTGCTCGCCGGTGGTTACCGGTTCCACGGAGTGCCCTCGTTCCCTGAAGAAGTCTGCGACGCTGGTCGCGGTGTCCTGGTGTGCCTCGATCAGTAGTAGATGCATGGAAGAAGTGTGCAGGTCCTGCGCCGGCTGCGCGACCAGGAGCTGTTTGGTCGATTGCCACTCCTTCCATTGGAACGGTGCCCGTAAAAAAACTGCGAACTGTTCAGATTCCTCTCGGAGTATGGACCAATTCACCGTTGCAATCGTTGCATCTGAGCCGTTCTGAGCGACGGCTTCGCTGGGCGCGCATCATACTGCATTCCCAGCGTCGCAAGAGGGGAATCTTCACCCTGGCCGCAGCGCGAATTTGACTTAAGATACAGGCAATTAGATTGTCTCCAGACCCCATGCGCACACTGAAGAGTACCCCAGCCGCAGACGGTTTCCGCATGCCCGCCGAGTTCGAGGCGCAAGCCGGCTGCTGGATGCTGTGGCCGCAGCGGCCCGACAACTGGCGCCGCGAAGCGGCACCGGCACAGGCTGCCTTCGCCGCCGTAGCCGCTGCCATCGCCCGTTTCGAGCCGGTTTCAGTCGGTGTTTCCCGGGCAAGACTTACCGAAGCGCGCTCAATGCTGCCCGCCGCGGCACGTCTGGTGGTGCTGGGCAGTGACGATGCCTGGATGCGCGACGTGGGCCCTACCTTTGTTGTCGATACGCACGGACAGCGCCGCGGCGTGGACTGGCGTTTCAATGCCTGGGGCGGCAAGTGCGGTGGACTCTATTCGTCATGGCGGCGCGATGACCGCGTTGCACGCCGCGTGCTGGCGCTGGAGGGCGCCGATCGCTACCGCGCGCCGCTGGTCATGGAAGGTGGCGCCATCCATGTGGACGGCGAGGGCACCTGCCTGACCACCGAGGAGTGCCTGCTGAACCCCAATCGCAATCCACACCTCACCCGCGAACAGGTGCAGCGGCATCTGTGCGATTACCTCGGGGTAAGTACGGTGATCTGGCTTGGGCGCGGTGTGTACAAGGACGAGACCGACGGACACATCGATGAGCTGTGCTGCTTCGTCCGTCCCGGTGAGGTGCTGTTGACATGGACTGATGACCGCGCCGATCCACAGTACGACATCTCCCGCGAGGCACTGGAGCGGCTGCAGCAGGCGCGCGATGCGCGTGGCCGGCGGCTGCAGGTGCACAAGCTGATCCAGCCCGGTCCGCTGACCATGACGCGCGAGGAAGCCGACGGTATCCGCCAGCTGGCCGGTAGCCATCCGCGCCGCGCCGGTGACCGTCTGCCGGCCTCATACATCAACTTCCTCATCGTCAACGGCGGGCTGATTGCCCCGCTGCTCGACCCGCGCCGCGATGGCGCGGCACTGGCCACATTGCGACGGGTGTTTCCAGACCGCCAGGTGGTGGGTGTCCCGGCCCGGGAAATCCTGCTCGGAGGTGGGGGCATCCATTGCATCACCCAGCAGGTTCCTGCCATGCAACGGTGCTAACATTCCGCAGTCCGCGACCGCGCTGCAAACCCACTCCGGATGAAAAACAAACGTCATCGCGCCTGCCCCAGGTACACGCCCCGCGCCATCCGGCCGGCAGGCGTACTGTTGGCGGTGGCTGGTTTGCTGGCGCTGCCGGTGCTGCACGCGCAGGACCGTAGCGAGCCGGCGGGCGCTGAAGTCAGGCCGCGAGTGGGGCTGGTGCTCAGTGGCGGTGGTGCGCGCGGCGCCGCTCATATCGGTGTTCTGAAGGTACTTGAGGAACTGCGCGTGCCGGTGGACGCCATTGCCGGCACCAGCATGGGTGCGGTGGTGGGTGGCCTTTACTCTGCAGGCCACACCGCCGCGGAAATAGAAAAGATCATGACCTCGATTGACTGGCAGGATGCTTTCCAGGACCGCCCGTCGCGCGCCGACCTGGCCTTCCGGCGCAAGCAGGATGATGCGAATTTTCTGGTACAGCTGCCGCTGGGTCTGCAGAACGGAGAGTTTGTCCTGCCCCATGGACTCATTCAGGGCCAGAAACTGCACCAGACGCTGCGCGCCCTCACGCTGCCGCTGTCGGGTGTGGAGGATTTCAACAATCTGCCCATCGCCCTGCGCGTGGTCACCGCGGACCTGGAAACCGGCGACACGGTGGTGATCGACAGCGGTGATCTTGCCACCGCCATGCGCGCCAGCATTTCAGCACCCGGGCTGTTCACGCCGGTGGAGGTCGATGGGCGGCTGCTGGTTGACGGCGGTATCGCCGAGAACCTGCCGGTGGACGTTGCGCGCGCCATGGGCGTGGATGTTCTCATCGTTGTCGACGTGAGTTTTCCGCTGGCATCGCGCGAGAAGCTCGACTCGCCGCTGCAGATCTCCAACCAGATGGTGGCCATCCTCATCCGCCGCGAGACCGAGCGCCAGCGCGCGACGCTGGGTCCGCGCGACATCGTCATCGATCCGCAGCTTGGTGATGCCTCTTCGGCCAATTTTTCCCGGGTACAGGCGGCCATCGACAAAGGTGAGGCGGCGGCACATGAGCTCAGCCAGCGCCTGGCTGATCTGGCAGTGGGCGAGGCGGCGTTCGGTTCCTATCAGGCTGCGCGGCGCGCGGCACGCGCCGGCAAGCTGCCGCGCATCGACTTCGTGAGAGTCGATGAGGCGTCCAGGCCCTATGCCCGTTCGATTCACGCCACGCTGGATCCGCTCGTTGGTCAGCCGCTGGACGTGAATCGTGTGGAAACAAAGGTGGAGGAGCTCTACGGCCTGGGAAATTTCGAGATGCTCGACTATCGTCTTGTGCGGATACCGGCACAGGACGGCGCCTGGGGACTGGATGTGCAGGCGCGGCGCAAGAGCTGGGGGCCGAACTACGTACGTTTCGGCCTGAATCTGCAGGATGATTTCGAGGGCAACAACAGCTTCAACGCCGCCGCGCGCTTCATCGTCACCGAGATCAATCCGCTGGGGGCGGAGTGGATTTCGGATGTGCAGATCGGCGAAAACCCACGACTTTTCACCGAGCTCTACCAGCCGCTGAACTACGGTTCGCGTTTCTTCATCGCCCCGCAGCTGGAGTTCGAGATTCGCAGTGTGCAGGTGCTCGACGAGGCCGATCGCATCGCCGAGTATCGCGTGCGCACCTACGGCGGGGGTGTGGACGTGGGGCGTGAGTTCGGCAACTGGGGTGAGCTGCGCGCCGGACTGCGCCGCGGAGCCGGCAAGTCGCGCGTGCGCATTGGCGATCCGACGCTGCCGCCCAGCGAGTTCGATATCGGGCAATATTTCATGCGTCTGGGGTACGACAAGCTCAACAACGTCAATTTTCCGCGCCGCGGCCAGTCAATGACCCTGCAGTGGCTGGCCTCGCGTACCGGGTTAGGCGATGACACCGACGCCGACAATGTCACCTTCGACTGGCTGATCGCCCGCTCGCGTGGCCGGCATACCTTCATCCTGTGGACCACCGCCGGCACCAGCCTGGACAGCGATGATGCTGCCGTGGAGTCCTTTTTCCCGCTGGGGGGCTTTTTCAATCTCTCGGGCCTGCCGCCGGACTCGGTGAGCGGACCGCACTTCGGCATCACGCGACTTATCTATTACCGGCAGATCGGCCGGCCGGGGCCGGGTTTTCTGAATGTGCCGGTGTACGCCGGGATGTCGCTGGAGGCTGGCAATGTGTGGCAGGAGCGGAGCCAGGCCAGTTTCGACAGTACGATCAAGGATGGTAGCGTGTTCCTCGGTCTGGATACGCTGCTCGGGCCGCTGTATCTGGCCACCGGTTTCAACGATGGCGGCCAGACGGCTTTCTATTTGTTTCTCGGCCGCACTTTCTGATCAAAGAGCGCGGCTTTCCGCCAGGTTCTCCACTTTTTCGAATACCAGCGCGGGCCGGTCCTGCGCGCGCGAATACTCATGGCGTCGGCTCATTTCCGTGATCGTGCGGTCGCGCTCCTCTGCCGTGGCGTACCAGTGATACTTCTGCCATTCCGGGCCGAGGATTTCGCTGAACGGATCGCCGGGCGGCAATGTGACACGAATGCCGTAGGGACACTGGCTGGCGGCAACGGGGCGGTTGAGGTTGTGCGCGTTGGAAATGGTCATGGCGGGATCCTGAATGAAAGCGGCACTATCGTAACAAGTCGCCGGCGGTGGTGGCAGCGGATGGAGGGCCGGAGCCGATCGTCATGAATGCCAGCGCCGGTCGCCGGCGCCTTCGCGATCCGACCAGCGCAGCAGCCGGCGGGTAACAAAGTAATACAGTTTTTTGCCCGTGCCCATCCAGACGCGTGCCAGCAGTGACGGCGTGGCCAGGATGTGGCGCTGGCGCGGCGTGAGGCGCTGCGGGCAGTAGGTGCGCTTGTGCTTGAGCATGTGGCGCAGGTCGTCGCGCGCGCGTATGCGGAACAGGCGGCTGCGTCGCGGGCTGACCGCGGAGAGCTGAAAGTCCACCACCGCTGGATGTCCCTCGGCGCTGACCAGCCAGTTCGGCTCCTTGGCCAGATCGTTGTGTACCACACCGGCACGATGCAGCCGGCGCAGCAGGCGCAGCGCATCGCGGTAGTAGCGTGGATCACGCGGCTGGGCGAGTTGCATGGGCGTGCCTTCGATCCAGCTGCGCAGCAGCACGCCGCGGCGGCGTTCAACAAGACGCGGCACGCCCTGCATGCCGGCCAGATGGCGCAGCGCCCGCTCTTCGCGCCCCGCCAGATGGGCCGCGAACCACCGCAGCCACCAGCGCGCGCCGCGCGTATCCCGCTGCACCAGCAGCGCCAGTGAGCCGCTGCCCTCGCGCCGCTGAATCTGCGTAACGCTGCCGAAAAGGTCCGACTTGAGGTGCATGGCTCCTACCATAGCTGCCACAGCGTGGGCCAGAGACCGGCCGCCCGTCCGGCCTCCAGCAGTTCGATGAGCACGTAGTACAGCACGAAAGTGCCGGCATCGAGAAACGCCTTGCGATAGACGGGCAGATTCAGCAGGGTTTCGGGCCGGGTTTCATAGCCCCGGAAGCTCGGCCACAGGGAGGGTACGCGACGGCGGTACGCCTCGAAGGCGTCACCATGGCGTCCCAGCAGGAAACGGTCCTCGGCGCCGATGGCGCGAAGGTGCAGCGCTGCGAGCACCGCCACGGTGGCGGCCGCCAGCATGAAGCTGCGGGCGGCCAGGCCGACGCCGATGCCGCCGATCAGGGAAAGTATGTACAGCGGATGGCGGCACAGCGAATAGGGGCCGAAGGTGATCAGCTGCGTGTCCTTGTAACCGGCGATATGTGCCGAGGTCCACAGCCTGCCCAGCGCCGCCGTCATCATCAGCGAGAAGCCCAGCAGGCTGAGCAGGGTGCCGGCGGCGGTACTGGTGCCCGGGCGCTCGCTCAGTGCCACGGCCAGCAGTACGATGACATACCAGATCTGGGTGATGCGGATTCGGGGTGTGCTGCAATTCGTAATCATCCGGCAAGTGCGCCACGGAGAGGTCTGATTGTCAAAGAGAATCGGAGAGATCATGAGCGAAAAGAAGCGAATACCGGCCCGTGAGCAGGCCCTCCCCGGCCGCGAAACCCCCCTGTCCGTACCGGAAACACACTTCGTCAACGGCCAGCGCATCGTGCCGCCATTTCCCGACGGCCTGGCGCAGGCCACATTCGCACTGGGCTGCTTCTGGGGTGCGGAACGGCGTTTCTGGCAGGTGCCGGGCGTGTATTCCACCGCGGTAGGCTACGCTGGCGGTTACACGCCCAATCCCACCTATAAGGAAGTGTGTGGCGGCGCCACCGGTCATGCCGAGGTGGTGCGGGTGATCTTTGATCCGAAGGTCGTGAGCTATGACGAACTGCTGAAGGTTTTCTGGGAGTCACACGACCCGACACAGGGTATGCGCCAGGGCGGGGACATCGGCACGCAGTATCGCTCGGCGATCTACACGCATGACGAGGCGCAGCAGGCAGCGGCGACGGCTTCGCTGGCGGCGTACCAGCAGGCGCTGGAAAAGGCGGAGCAGGGGGAGATCACCACGCAGGTTGAGCGGGCGAGGGAGTTCTATTACGCGGAGGATTATCACCAGCAGTATCTGGCGAAGAATCCGGGTGGGTACTGCGGGTTGGGCGGGTGTGGGGTTGCCTATGAGCCTGCCGGGAGCTGACTACGCTGCCGGCCGCTTCACTGCGGCGGCGGTTGTTTCCCCGGCTTCGGATCTTCCATGGGGAAGGTCTTCAGCGCTTCGGCGTCGGGTTTGGTTTCCTTGCTCTCCGCTACGGGTGCCGGCTGCATGGCCGTGGTGTCGGCGCTGCCGCTGATCGCGTTCAGGAAGCGGCGGCCGGAAGGCGGCGGTGGTGGGGCATCGGTGGACATGATGTCGCCGGCGGTCACCGCGGGTTTGCGGTAGTAGGCCGCATTGGCCTTGTTGTCGATGGTGATGGCAGAGCCGTCCAGCGCGATGCCGGCGAACAGGCCCTTGGCGCGGGAGTAGGAGTACACCTCGGCGGAGAGATTGGCGTCAGTAGCCGCCGAAGTCTGGCGTCCCACCGGTCCGGCGGCCACCGAGGCGTCCGCGCCCAGTGTGAGCTTGCCGTCGGTGATGCCTTCCACGCCGCGGCGGGTGGTGAACACAAGCACAATATCGGTGGATTGCACGCCGGCCTGCCAGCCGATGCTGCCACCGGTGAGGGCGACGAATACCGGGTTGCTCCAGCGCCCCTGCTTGTCGCGCACCACCAGCAGGCCCTTGCCGCGCCGGCCGCCGAAGATCAGTCCCACCTTGACCACATCCGGAATGACGGCGATGCCCTGGGCGCGCTCCAGTAGCCAGTCCGGTACGTTCTGGTCGCGCATGCCCTTGACTTCCTCCAGTACCTGGGTGGCGACGATGACGCGCGCTTCCTCGCGTTCCTGTGCGAAAGCCGTCGGCGTAAAGGTCAGCAGTGCAACAATGAACAGCGATAGTGTCTTATTCAACATGAGCGTTCCCCCGAACACGATGGCCTGATAACTGCGACATGGCTGGTGCGGCGGTGGTTCCCGTTGCAGGACGGGTGTCGCCGCGCGCGGACAGCCGCACGGTATTGTACTCCGGACGGGGTTTGCTGTTACTGCAATGCCGCCAGGCGCTGGTGGGCGAGGCGGGTGAGTTCGTGATCTTCACCCAGGCTGAGCTGCAGCGTCTTCAGGCTGCTGGCCAGCAGCGCGCGGCCTTCCTTGAGCCGGCCGGTACGGGTCAGTACCACGCCCAGGGTGTTCTCGGAGCGCGCCGTGCGCCAGCTGTCGGTGCCGTTTGCCTTGCTGCAGGTAACGATGGCTGCGCGCAGGGGTGCTTCGGCAGCCTTGATGGTACCCGCTGCCAGATGGATCTCACCAAGGGTGTGTTGCGCGGAGGCGATATAAAGGTGGTCAGCGGGCAGCGTCGCGCGGAATATCTTCAATGCATCCATGACATGGGTTTCGGCGGCTTCGAGTTGATCTGATTTCAGGTACAACTTGGCCAGTGAGTCCAGGTAGTAACCGACCTCCCAGTACTCCTCTCCACGAGTCTGGCGGACAATGTCCAGAGCTTCATTGAGGAGCCGGATCGCCTCGCGGTAATGATTCCGTTGTTCATACAGCGAGCTCAATGCATTCAATGTGCTGGTCACGCGAGGATTGGTCGATCCGAAAACCTTGCGCTGCAGTTCCAGGGCCTCCACCAGCAGACCCTCGGCCTCTTCAAGCTTGCCGCGGCGGGTGAGCGTCAGGCCAAGCGACCCAAGGGAGGCGGCGAAGTCCGGGTGGGTACGCGGCAGACTGATCTGGCATATGCGCACCGCTTCACGGCCATACGCCTCAGCTGCGGCCAGGTCGTCCTTCCACAGCATGAGGTTGCCCAGGTCATTGAGAGTGGAGGCAACATCCGGGTGATTGTTGCCCAGGCGGGTGCGATAGATTTCCAGGCTGCTCTTGAACAGCTGCTCCGCCTCTTCAAGATTACTGTGCCCCTCAAGCAGCAGTCGTCCCAGCTCCATCATGACCTGTGCCACCCGCTCATGATCCGGGCCCAGCAGCTGCCGGTTGAGCGCCAGTGATTGCCGGTAGTAGCCTTCGGCGGATGCGGTCTTGCCGGCACTGCGCAGGGCTGTGGCCAGGTTGGTCATGGCGGTGGCCAGCAGGACGTCCGGTTTGTCGCTGAGCCGGCGGCGAAGCTCCAGCGACTCCTCAAGCAGCGGGATGGCGCGATCAGGCAGGCCCTGGCGCTGGAACGCATAGCCGATTCCCTCAAGCATCTGCGCACGTACGTCCGGCTGTGTGACCTCCTTCTGTATGCGCTCGGCGCCGCGGTCGAGCAGTTCGCGCGCGGTGATTTCCTTGCCCTGCGCCCTGAACGGATCAGAGGCGGAGAAAATCTCCATCATGAAACTCGAGACCTGTTCCGCACGCCCGCGCGCCTGGGCAGCCACATCGCGCTGTTCCTCCATGCGCTTGGCATTCAGCCCCATGACCACCGCAAAACCCACCAGCGAGACGGCGACTACCGCCGAGAGGCTGACCGCCAGCGAATTGCGGCGCAGGAACTTGACGGTCCGGTAGCGGCGCCCACCCTGCAGGGCCAGGATGGGCTGACCGGTGCGGTGGCGGCGCAGGTCCTCGATGATCTGTTCGGCTGAGGCGTAGCGCTGCTCCGGCTCCTTGCGCATCGCCTTGAGAATGATCTCATCCAGGTCGCCGGAGAGCTGGCGGCGCAGGCGCTGCACATTGACGCCGCGATTGGCGGCCACCGCATCAGGATCGTACTCGTCATTTTCCTCCGCATGCTTTTCTGACCCGCGGAACAGGCTGCTCGGTCGCGGGGGGTCCTCGTTGCAGATGGCCCGCTGCAGGCCTATGGAGGTTGAGTTGCTGTTGGCGTAAGGGGACCGACTGCACAGCAAGTGATAAAGGAGTACGCCCAGGGCGTAGATGTCTGTGGCCGTGGTGATCGTGCGGCCGAGCACCTGTTCGGGGCTGGCGTGCTCCGGCGTGAGCAGCCGGTCCTGCACCCGCGTGACGGCGACAGTATGGCCGATGGTCTCAGGGCTCAGTATTTTGGCAATACCGAAGTCCAGCAGCTTTGGCGTGCCGTCGGCGGTGACCAGGATGTTCGCCGGTTTCAGATCGCGATGGACGATCAGGTTGCGATGCGCGTAGTGCACCGCGGCGCATACCTTCTCGAACAGCATCACGCGTTGCTGCACGTTGAGTTTGTTCTCGTCGCAGTACTCATCGAGAGGCTTGCCCTCGATGTATTCGATCACCAGGTAGGGAATGCCTTCCTTGGTTTCGCCGCCGTCGATGAGGCGGGCGATATAGGGGTTCTCCAGGTGCGCCAGGATCTGGCGTTCCGCGCGCAGCCGCGTGCGCAACTGCGGGTGCAGGGCCATCTGCTCGACCAGCTTGATGGCCACGCGCTGCTTGAATTGCTTGTCGGCGCGCTCGCCGAGAAACACCGTGCCCATGCCGCCGTGGCCGAGGATGCGGGTGATGCGGTAGGCGCCGATGACCGCGCCGAGCAGTTTGCTGCGCTGGCCGTCAACCACATCGGCCACGGCTCCACCGATGGCATCGCGCAGGGTGTCGCCGCTGCCCTGGTCGATCACCAGGAGTTCTTCCACCTCCCGGCGTAACTCGTCGTCGGTGCCGCAGGCGGCTTCCAATGCTGCGGCGCGAGCGTCAACAGGGTGCTCGACCACCTCATTAAAGACGGCCTGGAGCTTGTCCCACCGCTCGGGGTTCATTGTGTGCGGGCAGGTTTCATTGCCTTGAGCAGCCAGGCCTTGGCCAGGCGCAGCTCGCGGTGCAGGGTGGCCACCGACACGCCGAAGGCCTCGGCGGTCTCTTCAGAACTCATACCGGCGAAGTAGTGCACTTCAACCATGCGCGACAGCCGTTCGTTGGCGCTGGCCAGCTTGCTGAGGGCGTCGTCGATTTCGAGGATGTCGTAGCCGGCTTCCGGCGCGGCCGTGTCGTGGTCTTCCAGCCTGAAGATGGTGACCGCACCGGCGCCGCGCTTGTCGGTGCCGCGCTGCTTGGCGTAGTCGACCAGGATGCGGCGCATCAGGCGCGCGGCCACGGCGAAGAAATGTGCCCGGTCTTCCCAGGGGATCTTCATGTCGATGAGGCGCATGTAGGCCTCATTGACGATGGCGGTGGGCTGCAGGGTGTGGCCGGGCCGTTCCTGGCGCATATAGCTGCGGGCAAGCCGGCGCAGCTCGTCGTAGACCAGCGGCGTCAGGCGCTCAAGCGCATCGCCCTGGCCAGAGCGCCAGTCATGCAGCAGTTGCGTTACTGAATTGGGTTGAGTCATCCACCACTCCGAGACCCGCTCGTGTGTTTCACCTGAGCCGTCTGGCCGGTTGCCGAGCTTCATCATGATAGCCGCCCTTTACGCGCGAATCCTTGCGTATTTCTCCTATTTTCGATGTTAACCCCCTGAATCGCCGGGAGTTTGTGAGGGATTTCCTCAGGCCGGCAGCGGGGCAACCCTCAGAAAATCGCCTTTCTGTGCGCTGGAGCAACTTTTTTTTCGATTTCGTGAGAATCCGATCACACATTTGTCGCTTTACTTAATAGGAGGGGCGGTTAGAGGTGGGACGCCCCTCCTGATTGTGAAAAAAGCGTAATCCTGTTCTCTGGAGCTTCTACATGCGTAAGTTCATTGTTTCCACCCTGATTGCATCTGGTATTGCGTTCTCGGGCCTGGCGGTTGCGGATGGTACTACTGTGCCACTGCCCCCCAAGTTCATGGACGGCACCACGGTTCCGCTGCCGCCGAAGTTCATGGATGGCACCACGGTTCCGCTGCCCCCGAAGTTCATGGATGGCACTACGGTTCCGTTGCCCCCGAAGTAATTGATTTCGGGTATCCCGAACCGAGTGAAGGATTGTTTTTTTGATTAGCTCACAGGGATTGCGCTAGTCCCTTTTGGAGGAGGTACAGCCGTGATGTACGAACCGACACGAAATCGATGCCAGTCAGCTCCGCAGGATCGGCGGTTTCTGATAACCGCTGCGGTTGCCCTGACCCTTGGAATCGGCTTCGTGCTGGCGGCACAGAGTTCGGGCCGTGCCGATCAGTTTGCGGACCCTTCTGACAAGGAACGCCGCCCGATGTGGGTGCCTGGGGAAGACATCCCCATGGTCACCTACCTCGGCGCGGAGTTTGACGTCCTTCCAGCTCCCCCGCGCTGAGGGCCCGGCAAGGCTGCCGGCTCTTGCGCTGCAGGCGGTGTGTGAAAGCACACCGCCTTTTTTTTGCACGCGTTGGGCATAATCGCGGCATGCATCGTCCTGGTTCCCGTCCGGCATGCCTTGCTGCTGCCACCGCCGTTGCCCTCACTGCGCTGATCCCTGCCGAAGCCCACGCCGAGTGGCTCTCCCGCGAGGAGGCCATCATGGGCACCCGTATTGCGGTGGAGCTGTGGGCTGAGGACCCCGCAGCGGGCGAGGCTGCCATGGACGGGGTCATGGCCGAGATGCGTCGCATCGACGCCCTGATGAGCACCTACAAGCCCGACAGCCAGGTCTCGCGGGTCAACGCCGGGGCGGCCGATCACCCCGTGCAGGTGGATGCCGATCTGTTCGGCCTGCTGCAGACGGCGCTGGAGTACTCGCGGATCACGGAGGGCGCCTTCGACATCACTTACGCCAGCGTGGGGTACCTGTACGACTTTCGCCGCGGCGTCAAACCCACCGAGGCGCAGATCGCCGCCGCGCTGCCGGCCGTGGATTACCGCCACGTGCTGCTTGATCCCAAAAGCCGCAGCGTTCGCTTCTCCCAGACCGGTGTGCGCATCAACCTCGGCGGCATCGCCAAGGGCTGGGCAGTGGACCAGGGCATCGCCATCCTGCAGGCCGCGGGCATCGAACACGCCATGGTCACGGCTGGCGGCGACACGCGCATCATCGGTGACCGTTTCGGTCATCCCTGGGTGGTGGGTATCCGTGACCCGCGCGATCGGGACAAGGTCATCGTACGCATGCCGCTGGTGGACGCCGCCCTGTCCACATCCGGTGACTACGAGCGCTACTTCGAGGCCGAGGGGGTGCGCTATCACCACATTCTCTCGCCTGCCACCGGCCATCCGGCCAGCGAGGTGCGCAGCGTGACGATTATTGGGCCTACCGCCACGCGCACCGACGGGCTGTCCAAGACCATCTTCGTGCTGGGCATCGACAAGGGCATGAAAATTCTCGACGGCCTGGGAGATGTGGATGCCATCGCCGTCGACAAGGCCGGGCAGGTATTCTACTCACGGGGACTGGAGGCGCCGCTCGAACCCGGACACTGAATCCGACGCAGAAGGGAGTTCTCATGGCCGCAAAATTGTCGCCTTTCGTTCCAATCATCTACGTGCGCGGTTACGCCATGACGCCGGGCGAAATCGCTGATACCGTGTCCACGCCCTACATGGGCTTCAATCTGGGCTCCACGCGCGTGCGTCAGTCCTGGGACGGGCAGGTGCAGCGCCATATCTTCGAGTCGCCGCTGATCCGGCTGATGAAGGAATACGGCTACCGTGACATCTACTCCGATGGGGCGGAGATCGAAGGTCCGCTGCCGCCGAAAAGCATCGTCATTTATCGCTACTATGAAGCCGCCGACAAGGACTTCGGTTCGGGCAAGGCGCTGTCAGTGGTGGAGGCCGCGCAGGGGCTGAGAACGCTCATACATCGCCTGCGTCAGCAGGTCTGCGGCGAGGATGCAGAGCTGCTGGCACAGTTCAAGGTGCATCTGGTGGCCCATTCCATGGGCGGCCTGGTGTGCCGCTGCTTTCTGCAGAACGATGACATCAGCACCGGCGAGGACCGCGAGCTGGTAGGTAAGGTGTTCACCTACGCCACGCCGCACAACGGCATCGAACTCGCCGGCGCCAACGTGCCCTTCATGCTGCAGCTGTGGGACGTGCACAACTTCAACCGCGACTGGATGGCGCAGTATCTCGGTCTGCCCGCGGGCGATTCGCGTGTGGATTCGCTGGGCGGAAAGTTCGATCCGCAGCGCTTCTTCTGCCTGGTGGGTACCAATCATCGTGACTACGAAGTGGCCCTGGGTCTGTCCCGGCGCCTGGCCGGCGCTATGAGCGACGGACTGGTGCGCATCGAGAACGCCACGGTGCGCGGTGCTCCGCGGGCCTTCGTCTACCGCAGTCACAGCGGTCCGTATGGCGTGGTGAACTCGGAGGAGGGCTACCAGAATCTCGTGCGCTTCCTCTTCGGCGATACCCGCATCGACGGGGTGCTGGAGGTGGAGGACCTGCCGTTACCGCCATCGGTGCGCAGGGCGATGGAGGCAGGCAAGTCGATCCGCGCTTCCTACTATTTCGAGGCCACCGTGGCGCCGCGCGGTGCCATGAACTTCAAACTTTCCGAACGGCGCCGGGAGACCTACTCGGCAGTGCTGCGCAAGTACGACGAGCTGCTGCGTCCGGACAAGACGGAGGCGCGCTGGCCAGTGCCGTTTTCGGCGTTCCTGGATTCCGCGCGCATCACTACTGGGCGTTCACTGGTGTTCAGCGTGGAGCTGGCGGTGTCGACGACGGGCTATACCATCGACGGCGTGCTGTTCCTCGACAAACATATTCCGGGCGAGTACCTGTTCCGCGATACCGTCACCGTGCACGCCACGCCGGGGAAAGACGGGTGGTCGGTGCGCTATACGCTGGCGGATGAGCAGTGGGGAGAGGGAAGGGGACGAAAGGCGGAGAGCGACGCGGGAGGATTCCGCATTCCGCTGTGGACATTGAAGGGATTCAGGGCAAAGTTGCGGCTGCAGGGAAGGACGGAGCCGCGTGAGTTTGACGAGCAAGTGCTCACCCGCCTTGTCGAGGTCTAGAACCAGATCGACACGAACAGCTGGATCACGTTGGCATTGAAGCTGTACAGCGGCTCACTCCCCGGCGGCACGCCGGTCACGCGTGCGTCGCGGAAGTTGTCGTAGTCGAACCAGATGTAGTCGAAGTTCAGGTTGATCGTGCCCTTCTGTACCCAGCGCGGCCTCCCGCCGGGAAACTCGTAGCTCGCGCCAATGCCGGCGGTCTGGCTGCTGAAGGTGCTCAATTCCTTGTCGCGTGCCAGGAAGTTCTGGAAGTTGGTCGTGGGGAAAAGATCGCGATAGAAATCCGCCTGGGTCTGGCTGTAGTAGCGCAGGCGCGCTTCCAGTATCCACTTGCCGGCCAGCGGATGGGTATAACCCAGTTCGCCGGTGTGCGAACGGATGCCCCAGGTGTCGGTGAAGAAGCGGTAGTGGCCCTTCAGCGCGGCGCGATAGGGCAGGAAGTAGCGCGTTCCCACCGACAGTGCGTTGCTGGTGCGCGTGCCGGGATAGCGTTCCGCGGCAAGCTGCGCGCTGCCATCGGTGGCGAGAAAGCGCACCGAACGGTACGGGTTGTTGAGAAAGCCCTGGTCGGTGATGACTTCAAACGAGGCGTCGGCGATGAGGTTGCGGGTGAGGATCTGTGAAACGCCGACGCGGTACTGGCGGCGGTCGTTGCGGCGCAGGAATCCCGGATCGATGCTGCCGCCGACATTGCGTTGCACGGTGTCCCAGGCGCGGGTGAAACCCAGGCTCACGGTGGTGAGATCGCCAAACATGTCCTGGCTGATGCCGAAGTAGGCGGTGTCGGCCTGGTAGTCGTTCTCTTCGCTGCTGGTGAAACCGAAGGTGTAGGTGGCCTTGCCGCGCAGGTAGTCCATGCCGATACCGTACTGGGTGCGCTCTTCCTTGTATTCGCTGGCGCCGGCGGTCTCCACGTCGATGGAGGCGCTGGAGACCATGTCCACGTAGTAGCTGGCGGAGAAGGAGAACTTCTCCTTCAGGCTCTTGCGCACCAGCAGCGAGGGCCCGTCAATGGTGACGCCGCCGCCGTCATAGCGGTGATACAGCACGTCCGCGCGGTCCTCGGGCAGGACGCCGGCGAAGGCTGGAAGGGTGCTGGTGAGCAGGAGTGCGGCGAACGCCGGGGTTTTGCGTGAAATGACAATCATCAACGACCTCTCACCCTGACCCTCTCTGCCGCGATGGGGGAGGGGACGAATCAATTGCAGCCGCAGCCGCCGCCGGCGCTGCCGACCGCGCCGCGCGCGCCTTCACGCGCTTCGAATACATGGTGCAGGTAGGAGCTGGACACCGGGTTGCGATCGGCGGCCATGATGATGTCGGCCAGGCGCTCGCGCTCATAGGGCTTCACCCAGGGGTCGACGCTGCTGCAGGCGGAGAGCAGGAGGGTGACGGTAAGGGCCAAGGACAGTTTGATCGTTGTGGTCATTGCAAAGCCCCCTCACCCTGACGCTCTTCCCCGAAACGGGGAGCGGCAGGAGTGGAGTTACACGCGCGTATCATTCACGGACAAGTGCGCGGATATGGTTGAGATAGGTGTTCTCGTCTCCGGGTTTGTAGCCGCGGTGAAGATAGCGCACATTGCCTTCGCGGTCGATGAGTACCGAGCTCGGCATGCGGGCTACATTGTAGAGCTTGCTGACGCGATTTTCGCGATCGAACAGCACCGGGAAACTCACCGGGTTTTTCTCCAGCAGCGCCTCGGCCTTGTCCGACTCCGGCTCCACGTTCACGCCGAGCAGGGTGAAGCCCATGGATTTGTACTTGCGGTACATCTGCTCCAGCAGGGGCATTTCTTCCTTGCAGGGCACGCACCAGCTGGCCCAGAAGTTGATCATGACCACCTGGCCGCGCAGTTCGTTGAGTGCGACCTGTTTGCCGTCCAGGGCGTCGAGACTGAAGTCCGGCGCCGGGCGTATGTCGCTGGCAAGCGACAGTGTGGTGAGTAGCGCGCTGCATAACAGGGCGGGGCGAAGCAGCTTTGACATTGCGGGGTCCTCAGAAAAAGACGGTGAATCCCAGATGCCCCTCTAGGTTATTCACTGCCTTCCTTTTGCCCAGGAGGTCCGTCGCAAAACGGTGATCGCGTACGTCAAAATGGATGCCCAACCAGTCGGTGGCGAGGATTCGCAGCCCAAGCCCCAGGTTGATGGTGAAGAAATCATCGCCCGCAAAGCGGGTGCCACCCACGCCGCCGATCACGTACAGCGTGGAGGGCATGGCGCGCCCGCGGCCAAGGAAGATCTCCCCGGGCAGGAAGTTGTAGCCGAAATTGATGTTGTAGTAGGTGTAGTCGCGATTCTGCGTCACCCTGACATTGGCCAGTTCCTCGATGCTTGACAGCCCCGCCTCGGTACGGCCGACCATGCCTTCGATGAACAGGTCCTCGGAGATGTGATAGGCCCCGCGCAGGCCATAGACGGGATTGGCGCCAAAATCCTCCAGGCTCATGATGCCGCCGAAGGCGCCCACCTCGAAGTTCTCGGTGTCGATCTTCGGCTGCACGATGTCACGTCGCTGCACAGCCGGCTCGATGATGCGGCCGGGATCTTCGGGCGCCGGTTCGGGTTCCGGCGTACGCCAGGATGCACAGCCGCCCAGCAGGGCAGTGGTCAGAAGAAGAATGCAAATCCGCCTTGCCATTGGTCGATTTCCTCATTTTTGTTGCGACTGGTGAACACCAGGTTGCTCTTGTATTCCAGCCGCAGCATGAAGCGGCGAGTGAGATAGGCACGCACGCCCACGCCGGCGAAGCCCACCTGATCGGTGCGGTCCTCCGGCTGTACCAGCGAGCCCTTCGGCTCGATACGTATCACGCCCGTGCCCAGGGTGAAAAACGGCGAGAGGCGCCACTCCGGCACAAAGGTGTGGGTGAGCGCCCCGGTGAGCATGTAGCTGTTGGAGAAGCGCCCGAGAATGTGCGAGGCGCCAAGTTCCACCGACAGGCTTTCATTGAAGGCGAAGGCGCCATAGGTGGATACCACCCGCGCCCCGTCCACATCACCCGCCATGACGCCCATTTCCCAGCGATGGTTGGTGAATTCCTCGCGCGTACCGTCGTGAAGCTCGGTGATCCCGCCATCAGGTTGCAGGGTAAGCAGCATCTGGCTGCGGTGTACCCAGCCCTCGCGCCGGTCCTCGGTCCGTACTTTGAACCAGTCGGTGCGCCGGCGGATGATGTCGATGGAGGTGCCGCGCTCGGCCACATGAAACACCGGATAGCCGCGGCCGGGGCCGGTGTGCAGCTCGATATAGGGTTCGGCAATGGCTACGCGGGGATAGCGCCCCGGAGCTTCGGTGGGGGCCTGGGCCTGGGCGGGTAGGGAATGAAGTGCTGGCAGGAGCAGCATGCCAGCCAGCAGCACGCGTGCGGCGCTAGTTGAGCGGCGCATCGAAGGGGTTGTTGTAGTACTGCGCACCGATATCCAGCCATTCCGCGAGCAATCGCATCTCCGCAGGTGTCAGGAATCCCCGATGGTCCACAGTTCCGCCCCCGTTGTCGAACCGGCCGAAGAACCGCGTCGAGGCGCGAGCCCCCGCTGCCGTCATTGACGGACCGACCGGCACCGTCAGCTGGGTGGGCAGCCCTGTTACCGGATCGATGGGCCCGGGCACCAAGCGGTCCTGCAGGGCGCCCATGTTAACTGTCTGCTCGTTGTCGGGGAACAGCAGTTCGCGATAAGACTTGAAATGATCGGCCTGCTGGTCGGAGGCCCCGTCGGAGAGGTCGAGCTGGCCGGCCGGCACGCGCGCGGCATTCATCATGTCCACGGGGCTGTGGCAGCCGGTACAGCGATTGTTGATGGGGTTGCCCATGCCATCGAGATCCGACATGCCGTCGTTGTTGGTATCGATGAAGCGGTCCACGCTCCACAGCGGATGAATGTGCTGTTCGTAGTTGATGGTGATGCGACAGGCGCTGCTCCACTGGCGCTCGCAGGTGGCGATGACCGGCGCCGGCGTATTCAACGCCGTCAGGCAGTTGTGCCGCGGCGCGGTGGGGCCCGAGGGGTTGGCCGGATCGATGATCACGTCCGTGATGCCGGTGGAATAGCACATGTCGAAGCTCGGCTGGGGTGTGAGCGCCGCCGAGGGCCACAGGTCGTTGAAGATCATGTCCACGCTGGGCGCGCAATTGCCGCCGCACATCACCCGCCCGCGCACCGTGGCCATGGTGTCGCCCTGATCCACCAGCGACAGGGCGGCATGGGTATTGGGGAAGGCCACGCCCGTGGTTGGCGCGCCGGGATTGGCGGGGGCGTAGAGGTTGCGTCGGCCATGCGATTCGCCGCTGGCCGGGTTGTGGCAGCCGTTGCATTCGAGCACCTCGCCGGGGCGAACCTGCAGCCAGTTGTTGTGGCGGAAGCTGGTGCGCCGTCCATTGGCGTCGACGAAACTGATGGCAAAGGCCACATTTGCCGGGACTTTCACCCGTACCGAGCCGTCCGGCTCAACCGGCGCGTAGCCGAGGATCTCGCGCATGAAGTTGCTGGCGCCAAAGGCGGTGTTGCGAAAGTCGCGGACATCATCGTCAGGAATGGATACGGCCTTCTCGATACGCAGGAACCGCGCCGGGCGCTGCGAGGCGGTGGTGAGGGCAGGGTCGCGCACCGTGGTGATGCCGCCGGGCGCGGTGTCCGTGCCGTCCATGTCGTAGACGCTGCGGATGTGCAGAACGCCAGCGCTCTCGTTGACCAGGTTCAGATCGAGATCCACGCCCGCCACGCCGTCGAGGATCACGGCGGGCAGCGTACGCGGCTTCATGGCCACGATCTCGGTGATCATGATGCCTTCTTCGGCCGGTACCACCGGTTGTTGCAGGTCGTTGTTCAGGTCGTACATCCAGATGCCATACAACGGTGGTGCCGCCAGGGTGGCCGGATTGTCCAGGCGGTCGTTGGTACAGGGCACGATCTGGCCGTTCTCCACTGCGCGACACAGGCTCCAGCTGACAAACATGCGATTGCTGCCATCAAACAGCGGGAAGGCGGCGCTGAATACGCCGCCGGGCGAGGGCGCGGTGCCGCCGATACGCACATCGTTCACTACAATTTTCTCCACCGCCGGACCGGTGAGCACGCCACGGTTTGGCAGTGTGGGCTGGCTGTTCTCGACGTAGTTTTCCGTATCGATGCCGGCGATATCCGAGCCAAGATTCGTGCCGGTGAACGGACGTACCAGCGCCATGATGCGGCCGTTCTCCAGCAGCCGCGGCTGCAGGTACTGGATCTGAATCGGCGTGCCGTCGGGCGCGGTGGTGTTGTGGCTGTTGGCGCCGAACAGCAATTCCAGACCCTGACCGTCCGGACGCATGGTGTACAGATGCATGCCATTGTTGCCCGGTGCGCGATCCCAGCGGGTGAACATCACCCGGCCGTCAGCTAGTACCGTCGGGTCCAGGTCGTGGCTCTGATTGAAGGAAATCTGGTGAATATTGCTGCCGTCGGCATTCATGACATGCAGCACGAACGCCGGCTCATTGCGATTCTCATCCAGCGCGTCGAACTGTGGTTTGCCCTCGTCGAGCAATATGGCCTTGGACTGGCGCTGGCGGGTGGAGGAGAAGACGATGCGCCCGTCCGGCAGGAAGTGCGGCGCCACGTCGTGGCCCTCCGCGGCGATGATGTCCGAGGCCACTATCCGGCGCAGCGTGTCGGTGGCCAGGGTGTATTCCCAGATATTCCAGGCCGGCTGGTCTTCTTCATCGGCATTGGGGATGAGCGGGCCACGCATGGCGAACAGCAGGCGGCTGCCGTCGAAATCCGCATCGAGATCTTTCACGTCCCACAGATTGTCCTCGCCCTCGGCCTCACCGGTGATCTGCACGGTAATGTTGCGTTCTGTGGCGCTGGGGCTGGCACGGTCGCGCACATAGACATCGGCATCGACGTTGAAGGTGCGCAGCTCCCGCGCATCATCGTCCAGTGTCTGTGGTGGGGTGGGCAGGGTGCGCTTGATGTAGGCGATGGCGAAATCCACCGTGGCCGGATCGGGCTGCTGGCCAGTACCGAAGACGGGATTGTTGCCGCCGCTGCCGCTGCTGCAGCCGGCCAATGCCACAGCCAGAGCGAAGACAAGGATGCCGGGTGCCCGCAAAGTCGCCGTACCCGCTCGCGGCCGCTGTCGCGCAATCTGCGCCAATTCACACTTTGCAAAAATCATTGCCGGCTCCATTTGCCGCCTGAGTCACCGCGATGTGACGTAATGCACGTCATGCGCATCCGCAGTCGCCCGCGCAGGGCATTCCACCGCGCCGGTTGCATGCGGATTGTGCATCCCGACGCTGCGCGTAACATGCTGTAAATACAGCTGTTTCATCCTGTCCGGCTGCCCTTGTGCAGGGCCGCCGACAAACAATTGCGCGCCGGAACTTATACACGCGCCCCCCGGCTGCGGGAATGTCGCCAGCGGCAGACGTCGGTGCGCTGAGACATTCTTGACCTGCCGGCCGCTGCGTATATTGCCGCTCGACCTGCACCCTTCGACGCAGTTCGCGTGAAGGCCGGTCCGGGAGTCTGAGAGATCGCAATGGGGACGAACATGAAACTGTGTTCAATCGCGCTGAGTACCGCACTGTGTGCGCTCATGGTCCTTGCCTCCGGCAACGCGGAGGCCGGCACCCGCGAGCAGGCCAAGCGCATGTATGAGCGGTTGACTGGAACAGCGCCCACGCCCGCCCTACTCGGCGACCTCGAGGTTCGCGTGCAGAGCGATCCGCTGGCCGCCGCGTTGTACATCATGGATCCTGAACAGGCGCATTCGCGCGATTTCTACACCGTAACGCTGAAGAATCTGGTGACGCCCTGGACCAACCGCGACCAGACCGTCTTTGCCACGCTGAACGACTATACCGCGACCGTCATCGGAATGGTGCGCGACGATGAGCCCTTCAACACCGTGCTGTCGGCCGACATTCTCTATACGGGCGGCAGCGGTCTTGGCCTGCCCGCCTACTCACCGGCCGGCAACGATCACTACGAGCAGCTCGAGGCCCGCGGCATCAACCTCGGCGATGCCAGCAATCTGGTGCGCACCACCCAGTCGGCGGTAACCGGACTGCCGACCGAGGCCACTGCCGGCGTGATTACCACGCGCGCGGCGGCAGAGGCCTTTTTCATCGCCGGCACCAACCGCGCCATGTTCCGCTTCACGCTGATGAACCACATGTGCCGCGATCTGGAGCAGGTGATGGACACCAGCCGCCC
Source organism: Gammaproteobacteria bacterium (assembly GCA_021773365.1). Taxonomy (GTDB): domain Bacteria; phylum Pseudomonadota; class Gammaproteobacteria; order Steroidobacterales; family Steroidobacteraceae; genus JAJFKF01. The sequence goes on from JAJFKF010000026.1 coordinate 32,601, forward strand.
GCCCGATCGCATCCGCCAGGATGTCTCGCGTTCTCCCGGCGGTGACGCGCGCATCTTTCTGAACAACTGCATTGGCTGCCATAGCGGTATGGACCCGATGACCCAGGCTTTCTCCTATTACGACTACGATGAGACTGCGGGACGCATCATCTACACCCCCGGGCAGGTGCGTCCCAAGTACTTCAACAATGAAACCACCTTTCCCTTCGGCTACGTGACGCCGGACGACAGCTGGGAGAACCGCTGGCGCAGTGGGCAGAATTCGCTGCTGGGCTGGGCCCAGAGTGGGGCTGGCAGCGCCGGCAGCGGCACCGGCGCCAAGTCACTGGGCCAGGAACTGGCCAACAGTGATGCCTTTGCCCGCTGCCACGTGGAAAAGGTGTTCCGCAATGTGTGTTTCCGTGTGCCGGTGGACGGCACCGACCGCGCGCGGGTCGACTCCATGGTCGCCGCCTTCAAGGCGAACGGTTACAGCCTGCGGCGGGTGTTCGCCGAGGCTGCCGTGTACTGCAGGGGTCCCTGAGTGAAGACCATGAGGGAGATGCGCATGAGCCGGCAGTTGATCACCAGGGCCAAAGATGCAGCGCTGCTTGCGGTGTTGGCCATGACCTTTGCGTTGAGCGGTTGCGGCGGTGGCCCCGGCACGCAGGAAAACCCGGTCACCACCCCACCTTCGCAGCCGCAGTACAGCGGTCCTGCGCCAGCCACCGATGACGTGCAGGCCTTCCGCATCAACCTGTGGGACAACATCAAGGCCAGCAACCGCTGTGGCAACTGTCACGATGCCGGCGGCCAGACACCCAGCTTTGCCCGCCAGGACGACATCAACCTTGCCTACCAGGCCGCAAACACCGTGGCTAACCTCGCTGACCCGGTCAACTCGCGCCTGGTGACCAAGGTCGTGGGTGGCCACAATTGCTGGCTGTCATCGGATGCGGCCTGCGCTGATTTGCTTACCACCTGGATCAGCAACTGGGCCGGCAGCCTCGGTGGCGGCGGTACACAGATTCAGCTGCAGCCCCCGCCGGTGCGCGAGGTAGGTTCCAGCCGCAGCTTCCCCGACACCGCGCCCGCGGGCTTCTCCGGCGTGCACAGCCTGCTGACTCAATTTTGCTCGCGCTGCCACACCGCCGGCGCTGCCACACCGCAGTCGCCCTTCTTTGCCTCGGCCGACGTGAATGAGGCCTATGCCGCTGCGCGTACCAAGATCAATCTCGACGATCCCGCGCTGTCGCGTCTGGTAGAGCGCCTGCGCAGTGAGTTCCACAACTGCTGGACAGCCAGCTGCGTCAACGACGCCAACCTGATGCAAAGCCGCATCCAGACCATGATCGACGGCATTCCGGTAAACCAGGTCGATCCGAACCTGTTCATCAGCAAGGCGCTGGCCCTGTACGACGGCACGGTGGCGGCTGGCGGCAACCGTCACGACGCCAATGTCATTGCCAAGTGGGAATTCAAGACCGTCTCTGGCCCGACCGCCTTCGACACCAGCGGCGTGGAACCGGCCATCAATCTCACCTTGTCCGGCGACGTGAGCTGGGTGGGCGGCTGGGGCATCAACGTCAAGGCCGGTGGCAAGGCCCAGGGTGGCACCGCCTCCAGCAAGAAGCTGCACGATCTGATCACCGGCACCGGTGAGTACACCCTGGAGCTGTGGGTGGCCGCGGCCAACGTCATGCAGGAAGACGCCTACATGATGAGTTACTCCGGCGGCGACGCCGCGCGCAATTTCACCGTCGCGCAGCAGCAGTACCAGGTCGAGGCCTACAACCGCAGCTCCGGCAGCAATGCCAACGGCCAGCCGACATTGATCACCGCCGGCGCCGACGAGGACCTGCAGGCGACGCTGCAGCACATCGTGGTGACGTTCGACCCGGTGGGCGGCCGGCGCATCTACGTCAACGGTGAATTCACCGGCGATGCGGATGCCACCACCCAGGCAGCCATCGGCGACTGGGACGACACCTTTGCTTTCCTGCTGGGCAATGAAGTCTCCGGCAATCGTCAGTTCGAGGGCGTTTTCCGCCTGGCGGCCGTCCACAACCGCGTGCTGACGCCGGAGGAGATCACCGAGAATTTCGAAGCCGGCGTGGGCGAGCGCTACTACCTGCTGTTCGGTATCTCGCACCTGATCGATGTGCCGCAGGCCTACATCCTCTTCGAGGTCAGTCAGTACGACAGCTACAGCTACCTGTTCAACAAGCCGACCTTCATCAGCCTCGATCCGGCTGCCACGCCGGGTGCGACCCCGATTCCGATCCAGGGTCTGCGCATCGGCGCCAACGGCGCGGAGCTTCCCGTGGGCCAGGCCTATCGCATGCTGGATACGATGATCTCCGACGCCAACTATGCCGCCGGCCTCGGCCAGCCGCTGTCGAATATCGGCACCGTGGTGGCGTTGCAGAAAGGGCCGGCCGACGACCTGTTCTTCCTGTGCTTCGATCGCCTCGGCGACAACGAAATGGTGTGCAGCCGCGATGCCATTCCCACGCCGCTGGCGCCGGTGAACGGTGACCCGCAGCCGGACATCGGCATCAAGACCTTTGACGAGCTCAATGCCTCCCTGGCACTGGTCACCGGCATCAGCTCCGCGCACCCCGGCGTCACCGCCACCTTCAATACCGTCAAGCAAGGTCTTCCTACAAACGAAGCCATCGAGGGCTTCAGCTCCTCGCAGCAGTCCGCCATCACCCAGCTGGCAGTGGCCTACTGCAATGTACTGGCCAACGACACCACGGCGCGGGCCAGTGTCTTCCCCGGGTTCAACTTCGGCGCCAGCGCCGGTACAGCCTTCGACAGCCAGGCCAAGCGCGATCAGATCATCGTGCCGCTATACAACCGTGCCGTCGGCGCCAGCCTCGGCAGCCAGCCCTCGCTGCCCATGGTGTCCGGCGAACTGAACAACCTGATCAGCCGCCTCACCGCCTGCGGCCCCGGCTGCCCCTCCGGCCACACCGTCACCGTAGTAACAGCCGTCTGCGCCGCCACGCTGGGCAGCGCCGTCACTACGGTGCAGTAGCGGGGTCGGCGCCACGTGTACGGTTCCACGAGAATTGAGGGTGTCATGCGCAGGGGTCTGGCAGAGGCTTTCAGGATCGTCAAAAACCCAGGATGGTTTTTGCCGAAGC
>JAJFKF010000027.1 GCA_021773365.1 Gammaproteobacteria bacterium
TTGGGCAGACGGAAGCCAGTGACGGACTTGCGCAGCTGCGCAGCCAGCTCGGCCAGCTTGCCGATGGCGGTGGAAGTGGCGCTGGTGCTGTCGGCAGTCTGCGAGCTTATTTCGCGCAACACCTGCATGTTGCGTGAGACGTTGGCCGCAGCGGTGGCCTGACCGCGCGAGCTGGCCGAGATGTTCTGTACCAGGCTGGCGATCTGGTTGGACACCTGTTCGATCTCCTCCAGCGCCGCACCGGCGTTCTCCGCCAGCAACGCTCCGCCCACCACATCGGTGGTGCTGCGTTCCATGGATACCACCGCCTCGTTGGTATCGGTCTGGATCGTGCGCACCAGCACTTCAATCTGCTTGGTGGCATTGGCGGAGCGCTCGGCCAGCCGCTGCACCTCGTCGGCCACGACCGCGAAGCCGCGACCGGCCTCCCCGGCCATGGAGGCCTGAATGGAGGCATTCAACGCCAGAATGTTGGTCTGCTCGGCGATGTCGTTGATCAGCTCAACGATATTGCCGATCTCCTGGGAGCTCTCGCCCAGCCGCTTGATGCGCTTGGAGGTGTCCTGGATAGTCTCGCGGATGGCATTCATGCCGTCGATGGTGCGCCGGACTGCATGACTGCCCTTGCCGGCCACATCCACTGAGTGACGCGCAACATCAGCGGCGCGCTCGGCGTTGCCGGATACCTCTTCCGTGGAAGCGGCCATTTCGGCGGTGGATTCGGTGGCGGAGGCAATCTGCCGCGACTGCGCGCTGCTGGCCTTGGCCAGATGCGAGGACAGAGCCTGGGTTTGTTTGGTGGCAGCATCGAGCTTGATGGCCGAATCATTGATTGTTGTGACCAGCTCGCGCAGCGCCTCGATGGCGTAGTTGATGGAGTCGGCGATGGCGCCGGTGATGTCTTCGGTGACCGTGGCCTGCACGGTGAGATCACCGTCGGCGAGACTGCTCAGCTCGTCGAGCAGGCGCAGGATGGCGTCCTGGTTGCGCTGATTCTGCCGGGATTGCGCCTCGGCGGCGCGACGGATATTGGCGGTGGAAGCGTAGATAACGGCAGCGCCCAGCACGGCAAGAAATACCACGCCCAGCAATATCAGCGGGAGCGCTTCTCCCAGCAGGGTACCGCCGCCCAGCTCCTCCGCCCGACCGGCCAGGGCCTGCGCAGCACCGTCCATCTCACGGGTAGCGGCATGTACCGGCACCAGATCACGGGCGGCGGAAACGGCTCCACGTGAGCGGTCATTGATCTCATCGAACAATGCCTGCACCGTGCGCAGGCGCGACTCCGCCGCACCGGTGGCTCTCGGTACGCCGAGCCCGGCATCCAGCCCGGCCAGGCCCCGCAGCACCCGGCCAAGATAGTCCGTGCTTTCGGCTACCGTCCGCGCAATCTCCGCCGGATCACCAGCGCCATTCCCCAGGGCCGCGAGGCCCTGCTGCAGGCGCTGGCCGTGAAATTCGAAGCGCTCAAGGTGCGGGCCCAGTGCGCCACCCATGTCCCCTGACAGATTATTCATTTCTGCCAGCAGACGCGGCATCAGCTCGCGCACCTTGGCGGTGGCGCCGGCGACCGTAGCGAGCGTTTTCTCGCCTTCGCGCACCTGCCCGGCATTGTCGACCAGGCTCTGCCAGTCAGGGTCTTCGGCAAGCGACGAGCCGCGGCCATTGAAGAACACCAGCACCGCTGCAGCCAGCACGCATACCAGTGCCACCATCATCAGCACGGGCAGAAGCCGCAAACCGAACATCCTGGGCGATGAGCCTGTCATGCGCTGTCCTCGTACTGTTTTCTTTTCATGAGGCTGCCTGCAGAAAACCGGGACTTTCCAGAAGGCTACGTAAACTCAGCACCGGCCAGACTTCCGTGCCACGCCTGAATGCACCGGCCAGGTAGCGATCAACCCTGACGACGGTGGGCGGCACCTCGGCGGAGAACTCACGGTCAGCGAAACGCCGGAAACCCAGCACCTCGTCAACAACCAGCCCCGCCGGTACCTCGCGGTGGTTGACCACCAGCACGCGGGTGTTGCGCCCCGACTGTGTCACGCCGCTGCCCAGATAGTGGCGCAGGTCGATCAGCGGCAACAGATGACCACGTATGTTCGCCAGACCCTTGATCCACCCCTTCGCACCGGGCACCCGTGTGATGGACGCCGGCAGTCCCAGTACTTCGCGAGTCTCCTCCCGCGCGACCAGGAAGACCTCGCCGGCGATGCGCAGGGCAACGCCCACCCACTCGTGCCCGACGCCGCTCTCGCGACCCTGGCCGGTGGCCGCCGCGCGGCTGCGCCGTTCAATTTCCAGCAGCAGCTCGAAGGGCCGATCCCGCAAATGCCTGAGGTCCGGCTCCTCCATTGTCATCGTCCCGTCCATCAGCCCGCCAGCGCGGCCTGCGCCTTTTCCACCAGCTTGGCCGGCGAGACCGGCTTGACCACGTAGTCCACCGCCCCTTGACGCAATCCCCATATGCGGTCGGTTTCCTGCCCCTTGGTGGTGACCATGACGACAGGAATGGAGCGGGTATCGGGGTCGTTGGCCAGCGTACGGGTGGCCTGAAATCCGTTGATTCCGGGCATGACCACGTCCATGAAGATGAGGTCCGGACGCATTTCCCGTGCCATGCGGATGCCCTCAGCGCCATTATCGGCGCAGGCGATTTCATAGCCGTGACGCTCCAGTGCCTTCTGCATGACGTGCAGCTCCGTGGGCGAGTCATCGACGATCAATATCAGCGGCATGGTGCTTCTCCGCGCCCCGTGCGCATGACTACGCGCATGACTACGATCTGCCAACATGGGTTTCGATTGCGCTCAGCAGCTCGTCCTTGGTGAACGGTTTGGTCAGATAGTGCTCGGATCCGACAATACGACCGCGAGCGCGGTCGAACAGGCCGTCCTTGCTGGAAAGCATGATGACCGGAATGGATTTGAACACCTTGTTGTGCTTGATCAGGGAGCAGGTCTGGTAGCCATCCAGGCGCGGCATCATGATGTCGACGAAGACGATGTCGGGCTGGTGGTCGGCGATCTTCGACAGCGCGTCGAACCCGTCCACGGCGGTAAAGACCTCGCACCCCTCCTTGGTCAGCAACGTTTCCGCCGTACGGCGGATGGTCTTGCTGTCGTCTATGACAAGAACCTTTAATCCACCCAGTTTCGAATCGCTTGAATTGCCGTCCTGCACCGCTTGCCTCCCGGGACTATGCGGACTGGCTTTTTAACATATCGGTTCGGGGGGTGCGACTGCACGCACATCACACTTTCATCTACCATGCCCGACATGCCCAACCCGACCCGTACCGCCAACGGCCAGGCTGTGCGCCTGGCTGTCCTCATGGATCCCATCCAGTCCATCAAGCCAGCCAAGGACAGCACCCTGGCCATGCTCCTGGCCGCCCAGGCCCGTGGCTGGACTCTACTCTATATGGAACAGCGGGATACCTGGCTGCGGGACGGGGTGGCCTGGGGGCGACTTCGGTCGGTCAAGGTGCGGGACGATGCCCGGGACTGGTTCGAGTTGGGGGAGCCGAAGATCGGGCGCCTGGGTGAACTGGACGTGATCCTGATGCGCAAGGACCCGCCTTTCGACACCGAGTACATCTACAGCACCTACATCCTCGAGCGGGCCGAGGCGCAGGGCGTACTGGTGGCCAACAGCCCGCGGGGTCTGCGAGACATCAACGAGAAGGTATACACAGCCTGGTTTCCACAGTGCTGCGCGCCGACGCTGATCACCCGCGACATGGCGGACATGGGTGCTTTCCTGGCCGAGCATGGTAAGGCGGTGTGCAAACCACTGGACGGGATGGGCGGACAGTCCATCTTCGTGATCGAGCAGGGCGAGAAGAACGCCAATGTCATCTTCGAGACGCTCACCCACCACGGCAGGCGCTATGCCATCGTGCAGAAGTATCTGCCCGAGATCGTCGACGGCGGCGATGCGCGGATTCTGCTGCTCAATGGCGACCCGCTGGAACACGCGCTGGCTCGCATCCCCATGGCCACCGACCACCGCGGCAACATGGCCGCCGGCGGACGTGCCGAAGCGCGGCCGCTGAATGAAAGGGAACGCTGGCTGTGCGCGCAGGTGGGACCGGTGATGCGCGAGAAGGGCATGTTGTTCGTCGGCCTGGACGTTATCGGCGACTATGTCACCGAGATCAATGTCACCAGCCCTACCGGCATCAGGGAGCTGGACAAACAAGTGGGGCTGGATGTCGGTGACAGGGTCATGGAGGTTCTGGTCAGGCGGCTGTGCTCTGCGAGTCACGACACATAGCAGCCACGACTCCAGATTGCACGCGCAGGCTGACCGCAAGGTTGCGGGATTCACCGGACTTGCGTTCGACGTCGAATCCGCCGGGCCAAATTGCGGGTGCACAATTTTGCGGACCCGGCAGAACTATCTCATCGCAGTCTGATCGTATCCCCCGACCGTCAGATTCCGGCCCCGCCGGCCTCGACGGAAAGTACAACCACGATAGAGGGTCCGACACCATGTCCCCACTCCGCTTCACCGCCCGGCTGCTCGCCGGCTTCGCCTTTGCCGCCCTGCTGCTGGGCGCCTCCCTGGCCCAGGCCAAGGACGCCTACGTGCTCATTTCCGGCGGCGGCACGCCCAGCGGCAACAACTACTCCCAGTATCTGCAAGCCCGGGCCTATGTGAAGTACATGCATGAGAACTTCCCGAAGGATTCGGTGTGGGTGTTCTTCGGCGCCGGCAATGTCACCGGCAAGCCGCCCGTCCTCTCGGACGTAGTGAAGGTCGAGAAGGACCCGGATGACGGCAGCCGCCGCACCATCTACCTGCCGGGGGCGCTGCCGGACAACCGCCCCGCACGCCGGGCGGATATCGTCAATGCCTTTCGCAACGAGATCCTGCCCGCCGTGAGCAATGGCGGCACGCTGTACCTGCTGGTCGGCGACCATGGCTCTCCCTCGGGTAGCGGCTCGGCCCCCGACGATGTCGGCGAGAGCGTGATCACGCTGTTCAGCTGGGACCGGGACGTCAACCATCCCAATGGCTGGCGGTCCTACCGCGGTGAGGACCTTGGCGTGGCCGAGTTACGCCGTCTGCTCATGGGCGGCCTGGGCAAGGGCAAGGTCGTCTTCGCCATGAGCCAGTGCTACAGCGGCGGTTTCCATTACCTCGGCCTGCCGCGCGCGGCCAAACCGAACCCCACCTGGTTCAGCGACCGTCCGGCCTGGGTGGATGCCATCGAGGTTCCGAAGAACCTGCCCCGGGCCGCCGGTTTCACCGCCACCGACGAACGTACCGTGGCCTCCGGCTGCACGCCGGACGTGGATTCCAACCGCTGGGCCGGCTATGAGCGCTACCTGCCCGAGCAGCTGGTGGGACTGGATCTGTTCACGCTGGAACCCAGCGGCACCCGGCGTTGGTCGTTCCATGAGGCCCACGTCGAGGCGACTAAGGTGGACCAGACCATCGACAAGCCCCGCTCCACTTCCGAAGCTTATCTCGAGCTGTGGGCCCGCACCCTTGAGCGCATGGAGGAGGACGATGTCACAGCGGCCGTACGGCCGCATCTGGAAGCCTTCAGCAAGGCGCTGGACGGCACGACCCCGCCGCAGTCCGACAACGCCGACTTCATCGCGCGGCAGGCACAGTTCCAGAGCTTCCTCGATGCCATGGTCGAGAGCAATCCAGCGACCAAGGACCTGCTCACCGCGAGTCGCGAGGAGTTGCAGAAGGTCATCTCCGGCGGTTCCCGCTCAGCCGGTGGTAGGCAACCACCCGGCCGGCAGCGGGCACCGGGCGGCACCCCTGCCACGTCGGGGGGGAACGATCGGATGCTCGACACCAGCGTGGCGACCGATCTTTTCACCCGCCAGATTCTGCCCGCCTGGCGCGCGGCCATCGACGCGGGCGAAGTGCCCGACCTCTCGCCCGCCATCATCGCCTTCGAGCGTGACGTGCTGCACCTCGATGAGTTCAAAGCCCACCCCAATGCGTCCGCCAACGTCACCGGCAGGGGCAGCAATCCGCGTTCGGCGGTGTACTGGCACGCCGGCTACGGCAATCCCGCCACTTTTGATGACGCCCGCGCCCGCGAGATCGAGGAGTGGGCCAGAGAGCGCCAGCGCCGCATTACGGAATGGGGTCGCGAGTCCAATGATGAAAAGGTGCACGTGAGCGCCGAGATCTACGCGATGTCCATGCCAGGCATGCGGAGGCAGGACACCGAGGACAAGAGCAAGGAAGGTCCGGACAAGGAGGGTGAGGATGACGGTGAGAAAGAGAATAAGGACAAGGATGAAGAGAATCCAGGCGCAGAGGAACAGCGTCCCGGACAGCCCGGCAATTCCGGCCGCCGTTCCAGCCGCCCCGACCGCAAAACCGCGGCAGAGCGGGTGTATTTCTACCGCGAGGTGCTGGCCGCGTGGCAGTTCTTGCTGGTCATCAACGAGAAGCCGGCGCTGGCCCGCCTGGCCGAGCTGACCAGGCTCGAGCGCACGCCGCTGCGCAGGTAGCCGGAGTCTAGAACAAACGACCGGACACCAGCAGATGAGCACCGCCCGCAAGCGATCCATGACGGCAGTCCTGCACTGCGTCGCTTTGCTGCTCGTCGTGGGCACATCGTCCACGGCCCGCGCCAGCGATGGCTCCTGGAATCCCAGGCTGATGGCGCCGGATCTGCTCGCCGGCCTGATCGAGGAGGGGTTCGACGTCCCGTACATCCTCTACGTGGGACCGGGCCCCCTTTTCGATCTGGGCCACATTCCAGGGTCCATCTACATCGGTCCAGCGTCCTTGAACGAGGGCATTCAACGCCTCATCGAGGCGGTCGAGGAATTCCCCCGGAACGCTAGGCTGGTCGTGTATTGCGGATGCTGCCCCTGGGACGACTGCCCCAATCTGGCGCCTGCCTACAGAAAGCTCGAGACGATGGGCTTCACGAACGTGAAGGTGCTGGAGCTTCCCACCAGTCTCTCACTGGACTGGATCAATCAGGGCTATCCGACTACGCGCTGAAACGAGTCCGCCGGACAGCTCGATCGCGCGCGGACCTCGCTCAATCTAAGGATCGGGCCGTTCCTGCGATCACCAGACCGGATCAGGTCAGCCGCGCGGCATGATGCCGCAGATGATCCTCCATGAAGCTGCTGATGAAGTAGTAGCCATGGTCGTAGCCCTCATGCTGCCGCAGGATCAGCGGATAGCCCGCCCGCCGGCATGCCGCCTCGAACAGATGCGGCTGCAACTGCTCCGCCAGAAATTTGTCGGCGAGTCCCTGGTCGATGAGGATGGGCGGGTGATCCGCCGCATCCGCCATTCCGCCCGCCAGCGCCGTGGCGTCGTATCCGCTCCACTGCGCCTGATCCGGCCCCAGATAGTTCGAGAACGCCTTGCGCCCCCATGGCGATTGCATGGGTGCCGCAATGGGCGCAAAGGCCGACACCGAGCAGTACTGCCCCGGATTCTTCAGCGCGATGGTGAGCGCTCCGTGTCCGCCCATGGAGTGGCCGAAGATGCCCTGCCGGGCGGTATCGGCCGGAAAGTGCGCCGCGATCCGCGCCGGCAGTTCCCTCGTGACATACGAGTACATGCGGTAGTGGCGCGACCAGGGCTCGGTCGTGGCATCCAGATAAAACCCCGCCCCCACGCCGAAGTCCCATGAGTCGCTGTCCCCCGGCAGCGGCACGCCGCGCGGACTGGTATCCGGCGCCACCAGCATCAGGCCCAGCTCCGCGGCCACCCGCTGCGCGCCGGCCTTGATCATGAAGGTCTCCTCCGTACAAGTGAGTCCAGCCAGGTAGTACAGCACCGGCACCCTGCCGTCCCGCGCCTGCGGCGGCACGAACACCGCAAAGCGCATCCGGCACGCAGTGCTTTGCGCATTATGCGCGTAGTAACCGACCGTGCCGCCGAAGCAGGCGTACTCGCTGACGCACTCCAGCGCCGCCATCAGAACGTCACCACCGAGCGGATGGACTCACCCTTATGCATGAGATCGAATGCATCGTTGATCTTCTCCACCGGCATGACATGCGTGATCAGGTCATCAATGTTGATCCGCCCGTCCATGTACCAGTCCACAATCTTTGGCACATCCGTGCGCCCGCGCGCGCCGCCAAAGGCGGTGCCCTTCCATACGCGACCAGTGACGAGCTGAAACGGCCGTGTTTTGATCTCCTGCCCTGAACCGGCGACCCCGATGATCACCGACACGCCCCAGCCGCGATGACAGCATTCCAGCGCCTGGCGCATGAGGTCCACATTGCCTACGCATTCGAAACTGTAGTCCGCACCGCCATCAGTGAGCGAAACCAGGTACGGCACCAGATCCCCTTCCACTTCCTCTGGATTGACGAAATGCGTCATGCCGAATTTCTCCGCCAGCGTCTTGCGCCGCGGATTGATGTCCACGCCGATGATCCTGTTCGCGCCCGCCAGGCGCGCGCCCTGAATGACATTGAGACCGATACCGCCGAGACCGAACACCACCACGTTGGCCCCAGGCTCCACGCCGGCGGTATTGATCACCGCACCGATTCCGGTGGTCACACCACAACCGATATAACAAACCTTCTCGAAGGGCGCATCCTCACGGATCTTCGCCACCGCAATTTCCGGCAGGACGGTGAAATTGGAGAATGTGGAGCAGCCCATGTAGTGATGAAGTCTGTCTTTGCCAATGGAGAAACGGCTGGTGCCGTCCGGCATCAGCCCCTTGCCCTGGGTGGCGCGGATGGCGGTGCAAAGATTGGTCTTGCGCGACAGGCAGGATTTGCACTGCCGGCATTCTGGCGTATACAGCGGAATGACGTGATCTCCCGGTTTCACCGAGGTCACGCCGGCACCCACCTCCACCACCACGCCCGCGCCCTCGTGGCCGAAGATCACCGGAAACAGACCTTCCGGATCGGCGCCTGAGCGGGTGAACTCGTCGGTGTGACACACGCCGCTGGCCTTTATCTCGACCAGCACCTCTCCCGCCTGCGGACCAGCCAGGTCCACGGTGAGCACTTCCAGGGGTTTTCCGGCCGCGTGGGCGACGGCAGCTCGTGTTTTCATCAGGACGATCCCGGTTTGTTGCGTGGAGCGGATGATGGCATGGTCTGGCATCGTGAGTGAAACCCGAAGATCCTCGGCCCGCCCTCTCCCGCTGACGGGAGCAGGCACCAGATCGACGGACATGCCTATAATCCCACGGCGTGGATCCCTCGCTCTCCAAAGAAGCCCTTGCCCCGGTCAACGACCGGCTGGTCACCACGCTCTTTCTTGCGGCGCTGTTTCACGGCATTGTCATTCTCGGTGTGTCCTTCAGCATAGCCAGCCTCGGTGATCAGGACGACCTCCCCACCCTGGAGGTGCTGCTGGTCAACGAGCAGATGCCGGAGGCGCTGGACAATCGCAATGCCGACTACCTGGCCCAGCGCAGCCAGCACGGCTCCGGCAACACACGCACCGGCCGCACTTCCAATCCGCCCTCCTCACCCCTGGCCTTCGACAACCCGGGCGCCACTGATGGGCAGGCACTGGCGGATCGCGAAGCGGGGCGCCCCAGCGAAGCGCCCAGCGTGCTGGCCACACCCTCCGCCGACGGCGCGCGGTTCGGCAAGACGATGCAAACCGATTCCGGACAGCAGCAAAAGGCGCTGCTCATGCGCACCGGCGAGCGTTCGCCGCTGCCCTCGGTCGACGAGGGCGAGCAGCTGGTGCTGAAGGGCGAGCACAGCGACGTGCTGATGATCACGCCCAATGTTCGCCAGGCGGATGTGGCGGTCTACCTGGATGGCTGGAAGCGCAAGGTGGAACGGGTTGGCACACTGCACTTCCCCATGGAAACACGGCGCAGCGGTAAATCCGGCAACCCCGTGCTGGAGGTGGCCATCCGCGCCGACGGGCAATTGCACGAAGCACTGGTGCGCAGCTCCAGCGGCCATGCGGAACTGGATCAGGCGGCGCTTTCCATTCTGCGCCTGGCTGCCCCCTTCGACCCGTTCCCCGCGCAGCTGCGCAGCCGCCACCCGGAATTGCGTTTTGCCTACGAATGGCAGTTTCTGGGCGGAAAACCAGTCGGCTCGACAGTGAAGGGCCGGTGAAAAACACCCGGTAAGCGCCTGCGACGTGCATCCGGCTTGAGCCCCACCCGGGGAGGCGGGATACTGCCGCCATGGCTGAAACCAAGTACCTCACCAACCAGCTCCTGGTAGCCATGCCGGCAATGACGGATCCGAATTTCTCCCAGACCGTCACCCTGGTGTGCGAGCACAGTGAGCGCGGCGCGCTGGGCCTGATCCTCAACCGCCCCCTGCAGATGAAGTTGCACGATGTGTTCGAGCAGCTGGGACTCGACATGGCGGATCTGCGCATCGGCCAGCAATCGGTGCTGCGCGGCGGGCCGGTGCAGACCGATCGCGGTTTTGTCGTGCACCGTGCGGGCAAAGGTGAGGGCTGGGATTCCACGTTGCAGGTCTCCAGTGGCATCCAGGTCACCACTTCCCGCGATGTGCTGACGGCCATGGCCCGCGGTGAGGGGCCACCCGATGCCTTTATCGCCCTCGGTTACGCCGGCTGGGACGCCGGACAACTCGAGGAGGAAATCATCGGCAACGCCTGGCTTAGCGTACCGACCGACGAGCAGGTAATCTTCGAACTGCCCTTCGAGGAGCGCTGGGAGGCAGCCGGCAGGCTCCTGGGAATCGACGTGGCGCGGATCAGTAGCGTTGCCGGACATGCCTGATCCGGCACCGCACGATATTCCGCCCTCCGACAACTCATCCACCCGTGCCTGGACCGCCGTGGCCTTCGACTTCGGCCGCCGGCGCATCGGCATGGCCACCGGCGATTCGGTAACACGCAGCGCCCACCCTGCCGGCGTGGTGCGCGGTTGCGATGCCGGCATCGACTGGTCAGCTATCGAGCAGCGCTTGCGCAATTCACAGCCTGCGCACCTGGTGGTCGGCATGCCGTACAACGCCGATGGCACGCCCGGCACGCTGGCTGCCGCCGCGCAAAGTTTCGCCCGCGAACTGCAGCAGCGATTTAAACTACCGGTCACGATGGTCGACGAACGCTGGTCCTCCCTCGAGGCGGCACAGCGGCTGAAATCCGCACGCCAGGCGGGAGCGCGCAAACGCCGCGTGCGCCGCGAGGATGTGGACGCCATCGCCGCCTGCGTCATTCTCGAACAATGGTTGAATCGCACCTGAACACATGATCGAACAACTCAACCCGGACGGCACTCTGCAGCACCTAGTTACCCTTGAGGGGCTGCAGCGTCCCCTCATCGAGCAATTACTCGAGCGCGCCCAGACCTTTGTCCGCCCGCTCGATGCGCCCTCGAGCCGCTCTACTGCGCTGGCCGGCGTCACGGTGGCCAATCTGTTCGGCGAGGCCAGCACCCGTACGCGCGGCTCATTCGAGCTGGCCGCACGGCGCATGGGCGCGGAGGTCATAAACCTGGAACTGCACCTGTCCTCGCGCAGCAAGGGCGAAACCATTCTGGATACCGTCTACACGCTGCAGTCCATGCAGATCGATGTGCTCATCATGCGCGAGACCGAGCCGGGCGTACCGGGCTTCGTCGCCGGGCACGTCTCTTCGCACGTCAGCGTACTCAGTGCCGGGGAAGCCCACCTGTCACACCCCACCCAGGGACTGCTCGACGCACTCACCATCCGCCAGCACAAGGGTAACTTTGGTCCGCTGACGGTGGCCATTGTCGGTGACGTCGCCCATTCGCGCGTGGCCCGATCTGCCTGGCGCGCGTTGACGCTGCTGGGCACCGGGGAAGTGCGCCTTATGGCGCCGCCAGCCTTCATGCCGGAGCCGGAGGAATTTCCCGGCTGCAAACGCTTCAATTCCCTTGACGACGCCATTGCCGGCGCGGATGTGATCATGATGCTGCGGATCCAGAAAGAGCGCATGGCCGAAACCAGCGTACCGGCAGCGGCGGATTACTTCGCCGAATACGGCCTCACACCGCAGCGATTGAAGCTGGCGCGACCGGATGCCATCGTCATGCATCCCGGACCCATGAACCGCGGCATCGAGATTGACTCCGCCGTGGCCGACGGCCCGCAGTCGGTGATCCTGCAACAGGTTTCCAACGGCGTCGCCGTGCGCATGGCGGTACTGGAAGCGGTGACCGAGCGCGTGCGTCGACTGAGGCAGGGCGCATGAGCAAAGGCAACCACACTCCAAACTCCGCTCCCACCGGAAAGGGCAGGCATAGGGATACGATTTTTGTTGAAGAAGCAGCGGTGATCGAACAGACCACGCACGCCGCCGGCCAGTATATCCTGCGCCTGCAGGCGCCACGCTGCGCCGCGCGCGCCACGCCCGGCAGCTTCGTACATCTGACCTGCGATCCATCTGTACCCATGCGCCGGCCGCTATCCATCATGCGCACCGATGCTGAAGCCGGCTGGATCGAGGTGCTGTACAAGGTCGTGGGTTCCGGCCTGCACCATCTTTCACAGCGCCGGCGCGGCGAGACGCTCAGTACATTGGGCCCCATCGGCCAGGGCTTCACCCCGCACCCGGAACGGCCGCGAACACTGCTGATCGGCGGCGGTGTGGGCATTCCGCCCATGGTCTTCCTCGCCGAATCCCTGCGCGCGCGCACCGACGCGCCGTGGCAGCCGCTGGTGCTGATGGGCTCGGAGATTCCCTTCCCCTTCCGCACCCGCCCCTCCACCATCGTTGTCCCGGGGATGCCCGAAGGCGTCATCGCGGCCATGCCACTGCTCGAGGAATGGGGAATTCCGAGTCGTCTGTCCAGCCTCAGCGACTTCGCTGGCTGCTTCCAGGGCTATATCACCGCGCTGGCCACCGCATGGCTGGCCTCGTTATCCGCGGATGAACTGAAACAGGTTGAAATGTTCACCTGCGGCCCCACGCCCATGTTGCAGGCGGCCACCACGGTCGCACGCCGCTTCGACATACCCTGCCAGGCCTCGCTGGAGGAGTTCATGGCCTGCGCGGTGGGCGGCTGCGCGGGGTGCACGGTGCCGGTAGAAACTGCAGCCGGCACGGCCATGAAAAGGGTCTGTGTGGACGGGCCGGTCTTCGACGCGTATACCGTATTTGCAGCCTGAAAACAGAAGGAGGAAGGACATGAAGCTCAAGATTCATCTGTCTGCCTTGTCGGTGGCCGCACTCCTCACTGCCTGCGCCAGCGGCATTCCCCAGCGCACCGAGGGCACCTTCAGCGAAATCGACCGCTACCTGCAGTACGACCAGGGGTCAGTGGGCAGCATCAACTACTTCGGCCGCTTCGACGGCTGGCGCCCGCTGGAGCGAGAGAAGCTGCTGGTGTGGGACGGCCTGGACAACGCCTATCTGGTCACAGTAGCGCCGCCGTGCAGAGACCTGGATTTCACCAACACCATCGGCTTCACCACGCGAGTGCGCGGCACCATCACCAGCGGCGTGGATGCCGTACAGACTTCCAGCGAGCGGTGCCGCATCATCGAGATCCGACGGATCGATTACCGGAAGATGAAGGCGGACGAGAAGAAGGAAGAGTAATAAACGTCGCAAGTGCTGGTCAGCGACTCCCGCTGCAACTCACGAAGGACTCTGCGCGCCCTTTCGGGGGCTGGAGTTATCCACAGTTTATGGGGAATCTCGCCCTTAAACTGTGGATAACTCCAGCCCCCGAAAGGGCGGCCACAGCTTACGACTCACCCGAAATTGATCTTGGCCTCGAGATTGGTCCGCGAGTCCGCATTCGCCAGCGCCTCTTCCAGGTCGATCTTCCCGTCCTTGTAAAGCTGGTGCAGCGCCGTATCAAAACTCTGCATCCCGCGTTCAGTGCTGTTGCGCACTGCTTCCTTCACACCAACTACATCGCCCTTCTTGACCAGCTCGGAAATATGCGGCGTATTGAGCATGACCTCCATCGCCGCGGCGCGGCGCCCGTCCAGCGCGCGCACCAGCCGCTGGGAGAGAATGGCGCGCAGATACTGCGCCAGGTCGAGATGCACCTGCGCATGCTGGTCGCGCGGAAACATGTTGATGATGCGGTCCAGCGTCTCGGCACTGTTGTTGGCGTGAAGCGTGGCAATGCATAGATGGCCGGTACCGGCCAGTGATATCGCCGCTTCCATGCTTTCGCGGTCACGGATCTCGCCAATGAGAATGACGTCCGGCGCGGCACGCATGGCGCTGCGCAGTGCACGGGCGTAGGACTTGGTGTCCAGGCCAACCTCGCGCTGATTGATGATGGATTTTTTGTTCGAGTGCAGAAACTCGATAGGATCTTCAATGGTGATGATGTGATCGGAGGAAATTTCGTTGCGATGGTTGATCATCGCCGCGAGCGTGGTGGATTTGCCGGATCCAGCCGCCCCAACCATCAACAACAGCCCGCGCTTGTGCATCACCAGATCCTTGAGGATTTCCGGCAGACCGAGCTTCTCGTGCCGCGGCATGTCAGCGGTGATGTAGCGCAGCACCATGGCGGGATAGCCGCGCTGATGGAAGATATTGACGCGGAAGCGGCCGAGACCCGGCTCGGAGATGGCGAAATCGATCTCCAGTTCCTGCTTGAAGTATTCGATCTGCTCCTGATTCATCAGGCCGAAGGCGGCCTGGCGTACCGTTTCGGGATTGAGGATCTGCTTGTTCACCGGAAAGATCTTGCCCTCGATCTTGATTTTTACCGGCGCGTTGGAGGTAAAAAACAGATCCGAGGCCTTGCGCGTGACCATCAGCTTGAACAGCGGTTTGGTGTTCAGTGACAGCTGCGGCTGGGAGCCACTATCGATATCGTTGCCACTGGCGCCGCTGTTGTCGTTCTGTCCGCCGATGTCGTTACTCTCCACTTCCGACTGCATAATCGCCCGCCTCAGAATACCTTGGCGCTGTCGTCGTTCTCATCCATGATGCTCAGGGACTGTGCGGAATCCATATCCGATTTCATCTCGCGCTTGCTGTCCAGCTTTATGCGCAGGCGCAGCTCGTTCTTCGAATCGGCGTTGCGCAACGCGTCCTCGTAGGAAATCTGGGCTGTTTCGTACAACTCGAACAGCGCCTGATCAAAGGTCTTCATTCCAAGGCGCGTGGAGCGGGCCATCACTTCCTTGATCTGCGCCACCTCGCCTTTGAAGATCAGGTCCTGGATCAGCGGCGAATTGAGCATGATTTCCATGGCGGCGATACGGCCGCTGCCACTCTCGCGCGGAATCAGGCGCTGGGAAATCAGGGCGCGCATATTCAGTGACAGGTCCATGAGCAGCTGTTCGCGCCGTTCGTCGGGGAAGAAATTGATGATACGGTCGAGCGCCTGGTTGGCGCTGTTGGCGTGCAGCGTGGAAAGTACCAGGTGGCCGGTCTCGGCGAATTGAATGCCATACTCCATGGTTTCGCGGTCACGGATTTCGCCGATGAGAATGACATCGGGCGCCTGACGCAGGGTGTTCTTCAGCGCGTTGTGCCAGCTCTCGGTATCCACGCCTACTTCGCGGTGGGTGATCACGCAGCCGTTGTGCGGGTGGATGTATTCGACCGGGTCTTCGATGGTGACGATGTGGCCGCGGGTTTTCTCGTTGCGATGGCCCACCATGGCCGCCAGCGTGGTGGACTTGCCCGAACCGGTGCCGCCAACCACGATGACCAGACCGCGTTTGGACAGCACCACCTCGCGCAGAACCGGCGGCAGGTCCAGCTCCTCGAAGCTGGGGATCTTGGCGTTGATGGTACGCAGCACTGCACCGATGTTGCCCTGCTGCACGAAGGCGCTGACGCGGAAACGCCCGATACCCGGGGGGGCGATGGCGAAATTGCATTCCTTGGTGGAGTCGAATTCACGGGTCTGCTTGTCGTTCATGATGGCCCGCACCAGCACCGCGCTCTGCTCGGCGGTGAGGGTCCGCTCGCCCTGCGGGCGAAGCTCGCCGTCCACCTTGATGGCCGGTGGAAAGCCGGTGGTGATGAACAGGTCCGAGCCCTTGCGCTCGACCATGCGCCTCAGCAGGTCCTGCATCAGCTTGATAGCTTGATCACGTTCCATAATCAGATCGAATCTTTGTTCTGGGCCTTGTAGCGAGCTTCTTCCTTGCTCACCACGCCCTTGGCCACCAGTTCCTGCAGACACTGATCCAGGGTCTGCATGCCCTGGGCCTGGCCGGTCTGGATGGAGGAGTACATCTGCGCCACCTTGCCTTCGCGAATGAGATTTCGAATGGCCGGGGTACCGATCATGATCTCATGCGCAGCGACTCGTCCACCGCCAACCTTCTTCATCAGGGTCTGCGATATCACCGCGCGCAGTGACTCGGAAAGCATCGAGCGCACCATATCCTTCTCTTCACCAGGGAAGACATCGACGATGCGATCGATGGTCTTGGCGGCGGAGCTGGTATGCAGGGTACCGAACACCAGATGCCCGGTTTCCGCGGCGGTCAGCGCCAGACGGATGGTCTCCAGGTCGCGCAACTCGCCTACCAGCACCACATCAGGGTCTTCGCGCAACGCCGAGCGCAGGGCCTCGTTGAAACCCAGCGTGTCACGGTGGACTTCGCGCTGATTGATGAGACTGCGCTTGCTCTCGTGCACGAACTCAATCGGATCCTCGATGGTGATGATGTGGTCGGGCCGGTTGTCGTTGCAGTGATTGATCATGCCCGCCAGCGTGGTGGACTTGCCCGAGCCGGTGGGACCGGTCACCAGCACCAAGCCTCGCGGCAACATGCACAGATCACGGAAAATCTTCGGCGTCTGCAGATCATCGAGGGTAAGGATCTCCGAGGGGATGTTGCGGAATACCGCACCGGCACCACGATTCTGATTGAAGGCGTTGACGCGGAAGCGCGCCAGCTTCGGAATTTCGAAGGAGAAGTCGGTTTCGAAAAACTCCTCATAAGCCTTCCGTTGCTTGTCATTCATGATGTCGTACACCATGCTGTGAACTTCCTTGTGCGCCAACGCGGGCATATTAATGCGCTTCATGTCACCGTCCACGCGGATCATGGGCGGCACACCGGCCGAGAGGTGCAGGTCAGAGGCGCCGTTCTTCACCGCGAAGGCGAGCAACTGTGCGATATCGACAGCCATTCTTGAGCTCCCTTTGAGGACGCCCAGTATAACGGAGGCCCGGCGCTGTAAATATGTTAATTGGTACGCATTCTGAGCGGCTGAAGGCCATTCAGGGCCGGATTGCCGCCGCGGCGGGCCGCGCGGGCCGCGATCCAGCCGCCATTGTGCTGGTGGCGGTGGGTAAGGGACACCCTGTGGAGGCCATTGAGGCAGTGCGGGCACTGGGCGCAACGGATTTCGGCGAGAGCTACGCTCAGGAGGGTATTGCGAAAATGGATGCGCTGCGCGCGGCAGCCGGAACATGGCCGCGGCCCTGCTGGCACTTCATCGGCCGTCTGCAATCGAACAAGACCCGGGTCGTGGCCGAACACTTTGACTGGGTCCATGGGCTCGACCGGGCACAGATCGCCCGCCGCCTGAGCGCGCAGCGACCCCCGCACACCCCGCCTCTGAATATATGCCTGCAGGTACGCCTGGAGGAGGAGCCCTCCAAGGGCGGCACGCCGCCCGCGGAGGTACCCGTACTGGCCGAGGAAGTGGCCGGCCTGGAGCGCCTGCGCCTGCGGGGACTGATGTGCCTGCCGCCGCACAGTGAGGATCCGGCGGCGCAGCGCCGCTGGTTTCGTCAGATGCGCGAGCTGCTGGAGCAGCTCAATCGCCAGGGCCATGCGCTGGATACCCTGTCGATGGGCATGAGCGGAGATTTCGAAGTGGCCATCGAAGAGGGAGCCACACATGTACGCATCGGCACCGGGATCTTCGGGGCACGGGTGGGTTCGACGGGGAGAACAGCGCATGCAGATTGATCGAATCGCTTTCATTGGCAGTGGAAACATGGCCTCAGCGCTGGCGGGTGGACTATGCGCAGCGGGGTTTGAGCCCGCGGATATCTTGGTTACAGGCCGCTCAACGGCACAGCTTACGGAACTGCACCGGAACCTGGGCGTGCGGACAACCACGGACAATGCAGCGGCCGTGGAAGACGTAAGGCTGGTGGTGCTGGCGGTCAAGCCGCAGGACCTGCGTACAGTAGCCATGCAGATCGGCAGCGCCGTGCGGCGCCAGGGCCCGCTGGTACTCTCGGTGGCTGCCGGCGTCCGCGTAGCGGCCATTGCAGAGGCGCTGGGCGGATACGGACACATCGTGCGTGCAATGCCCAACCGGCCTGCCATGGTCGGCAAGGGGGTGACTGTCCTGTTCGCCACCCCGGCCGTCGAGGCCGACGCGCGCGCAGCCGTAGAGGCCGTGATGCGCACAGTCGGCGCGACGGTATGGCTGGAGC
The DNA here is from genome assembly GCA_021773365.1 of Gammaproteobacteria bacterium. Taxonomy (GTDB): domain Bacteria; phylum Pseudomonadota; class Gammaproteobacteria; order Steroidobacterales; family Steroidobacteraceae; genus JAJFKF01. The sequence goes on from JAJFKF010000027.1 coordinate 18,293, forward strand.
AGGAGGCACAGATGGATGCGGCAACCGCCGTGTCAGGCAGCGGGCCGGCTTATTTTTTTCTGCTTATCGAGGCGCTGGAGGCCGCGGCACGCGAACAGGGCCTGCCCGTGGAGGTGGCGCGGCAGCTGGCCGTGCAAACCGCCTATGGCGCCGGCTGTATGGCCCATGAGCCTGACGCCGATCCTGCACAGCTGCGCGCAGCTGTCACCTCGCCAGGCGGCACGACAGCAGCAGCGCTCGCCATACTTGAGAATGCGGATCTGCGTGGTATCGTGCGCCGCGCTGTCGCGGCGGCCTGCCACCGCGCATCGGAACTGTCCCGCTGAGACTGTCGCAAGACACATACGATCATCCTGCCTATGCAAGCCATTCGCTTCATCATCGAGTCGCTGCTGAACCTCGCCCTGTTCATCTTCCTGTTGCGCGTGGTGCTGCAGCTGGTGCGAGCGGATTTCCGCAATCCGATCAGTGATGCGGTCCTGCGCCTGACCAACCCCCTGGTGCTGCCTCTGCGCCGCATCATCCCGCCACTGCGACGGCTCGATCTGGCCTCTGTGGTTGCGCTACTGCTGGTCGAACTGGCTACACAGGCCATCATGCTGTCGCTGCATGGCCTGAATCTGACCGGCTCCGGACTGCCCATCGCTGGAATAATTCTACAGTCCACAGTGCTCGATTTGGCCATCAAGACGCTGCAGCTGTTTTTCTTCGCGATCATCGTCTACGTGCTGCTCGGCTGGGTCGCGCCGGGCGCCTACAGTCCCGCCGCGTCATTGCTTTCAAGCATTTGCGAGCCCATCCTCGCGCCGGTTCGCAGAGCAATCCCCACGCTCGGCGGTTTGGATCTGTCGCCAATGTTCGTGCTGATCGGCCTGCAGGCATTGCTCATCCTGCTGCACACCGGCTTGTGAATCTTCCCGCAGACGTACCAGAGCCTGAAAAAACAGGGAAAATATTTTCGCCGAATGCTTACCGACCGGGTTTTCTTGTGATATTTTCCCGCGCGATTTTCAGCACCTTTGCCTTTGCCTTATTTTTTTACACAGGAGACTGCACCTATGGCGAAGAAAACCTCCGCGCCAACCAAATCTGAAGTCTTGGCTCAGATTTCCAAGGACACCGACCTCTCGCGCAAGCAGGTCAATGCCGTGTTCGATTCCCTCAACGGTATCGTCCGCAAGAGCCTGCGCAGCGGCGGCCTGTTCACCCTGCCGGGCCTGATGAAGATGAAAGTGGTGAAGAAGCCCGCTACCAAGGCGCGCGAAGGCACCAATCCGTTCACGGGCGACAAGATGATGTTCAAGGCCAAGCCGGCCAGCAAGAAAGTGCGCATCATGCCCCTGAAGAACCTCAAGGCCATGGTCAACTGACAGGCAGCGCTTCCGGAGCGGCAGATGCCGCTCCGGGAAGGCATCCGGCAGGATGCCGGGTAAGGTGCTTCTGCCCTCACTCAAGGGCGTTATCCACTCTCGCTCAAAAGGGGCGATTCCGTCCCGACCTCAAGGGGCGTCGAAATCCAGCGACGCCGAATTGATGCAATAGCGCAGCCCCGTCGGCTGCGGCCCATCCTCGAAGACATGCCCCAGGTGCGCACCACAGGTCGCGCAGGTCACTTCCTGCCTGACCATGCCGTGGCTGGTATCTGAGTGTGCACGCACCCGCTCGCCGGCCAGCGGCAGCCAGAAGCTCGGCCAGCCCGATCCGGAATCGTACTTGTGCCCGGAGTCGAACAGCTTCGCTCCGCAGCACACACAGGCGTACACGCCTTTCTCCTTGTGGTGGGTATACCTGCCAGTAAAGGGCGCTTCGGTACCCTTCTCCTGGGTAATGCGATACTGCTCGGACGTCAACTGCGCGCGCAATTGTTCATTGCTGGGTCTGTTCACGATTACCTCCAAGCTGGAGCAGCAGGGCGTTGAGGCGGCGGACGAAATCGGCCGGGTCGGCCAGCTGTCCGCCGTCGGCGAGCGTGGCCTGGTCGAACAGCAACTGCGCCAGCGCCGTGAAGCCAGCCTCGTCGGCGCCCAGGCCGTCCAGGTATTTCACCAGCGGGTGCTTCACGTTCAGCTCCAGCAGCGGGATGGCCGGAGGCGGCTTCTGTCCAGCTGCTTCCAGCATGCGCCGCAGCGGTTCACCGATATCACGCTCGCCCAGTACCAGGCACGCAGGGGAGTCCGTCAGACGACTGCTCACACGCACTTCACTCACGCGCTCACCCAGCGCATCCTTTACCCGGCGCAGCAGGACCTTGCTTTCCTTCAGATCCGCCTCACGAACCTGCTTGTCTGCTTCGGAAAACAGGCCGGCGATGGCCAGGTCGCCGCGCGAGACGTTCTGGAAACTCTTGCCCTCGAATTCGGTGAGATGGCCCATGATCCACTCATCCACGCGGTCGTGCAGCAACAGCGCTTCCACGCCTTTGCGACGCAGCACTTCCAGATGAGGGCTGGCGCTGGCGGCGTTGAAGGTGGGCGCGGTGATGTAGTAGATCTTGTCCTGGCCCGGCGGCATGCGCGCAATGTAGTCAGCCAAAGGCTGGTCCTGCTCCTCTCGGTCCGTATCCTGGCCCTCCGGATGGTGCGTGGTGGCAAAGCGCAGCAGTTTCATCAGCCGCTCACGGTTGGCCGGGTCCTCAGCCACACCCTCCTTCAGTGCCTGACCAAATTCCTTCCAGAAGCCCAGGTATTTTCCCGGGTCTTCCTGCGCAAGCCTTGCCAGCATGTCGAGCACCCTGCGTGCCAGGGCGCCGCGCATGCTCTCGATTCCGGCGTCCTCCTGCAGCAGTTCGCGTGAGACATTCAACGGCAGATCACTTGAATCCACTACGCCTTTCACGAAACGCAGGTAGAGCGGCAGGAACTGCTCAGCCTCGTCCATGATGAATACCCGCCGCACGTACAGCTTCAGCCCGCGCGGCGCCTCGCGCTGCCACAGATCAAAGGGCGCATGCGCGGGCACGTACAACAGGCTGGTGTATTCGCGCTTGCCTTCAACCTTGTTGTGACTCCAGGCCAGCGGATCAGCCGAATCATGCGAGATGTGCTTGTAAAACTCGCGGTAGTCCTCGTCCTTCAGCTCGGTACGCGGACGGGTCCACAGTGCCTGGGCATGATTGACCGCTTCATACTCCAGCGAGGCCTCCCCTTCCTTGGGCATACACACCGGCAGCGCGATATGGTCTGAATAACGGCGCACCAGGCTGCGCAGTCGAAAGCCGTCGGCGAACTCCTCCGCCTCGGGCTTCAGGTGCAGAACAACCTGCGTGCCACGTTGCGTACGCTCAACCGTCTCGATGGTGAATTCCCCTTCACCGGTGGAGGACCAGTGCACGCCTTCCGCCGACGCGAGGCCAGCCTTGCGCGAGAGCACTTCGACGCGATCGGCAACGATGAAAGCCGAATAAAACCCCACGCCAAACTGGCCAATGAGCTGGGCATCTTTCTGCTGGTCACCGGTCAACCGGGAGAAGAATTCGGCTGTGCCGGAACGGGCGATGGTGCCGAGCTGCTCGATCGCCTCGACGCGTGCAAGTCCAATACCGTTGTCGCTGACCGTCAGGGTGCGCGCCTTGGCATCGAAATCCACCGTGATCTTCAGCTCCGTATCCTCGGCGAGCAGGGCGGGCTCGGCCAGGGCGCGGAAGCGCAGCTTGTCAGCCGCGTCGGATGCGTTGGAGATCAGTTCGCGCAGAAAGATTTCCCTGTGGCTGTACAGGGAGTGGATCATCAGCTTCAGCAGCTGCTTGACTTCAGTCTGGAAGCTTAGGGTTTCCTGAGCGCTTGTCTGGACCATACACCACCTCGGTACCTGAAGAGAGGTGGCATTTTTGGGGCGCTCGCGGGGATGTCAAGCGCGGAACTGGCCGGGCGACCTACTGCAAGCTGAGCAGCAGCTGGCGCAGGCAGCTGAACCAGTCGTCGATTTCGTCCCAGGCTTGTAGCAGTACTTCCACGATTGTCTCTCTATCGGATGGGTGCGTGTCGATGGGTGCGTGGGCAGGACTATAGGAACGCGACAAGGTTACGGGCGTGAAACGGATCACAGGGCGCCCGGTTTAGGGTTTTTCCGCAGAGCCCCTTGCCGGCCGGGTGTGCACCAGCGCACACTGCCCCCTCCGATGAAGAAAATCGTCGTCCTCAATCCCAAGGGCGGGTCCGGCAAGACAACCATTGCGACAAATCTTGCCAGTTACTATGCGGTACAGGGCCTGCGTCCGGTTCTAATGGATTACGACCCGCAGGGTTCGAGCACGCGCTGGCTTAAAAAACGCACTGCGCAACAGCCAGTCATCCATGGCATCACCGCCTACGAACGCAACGTCAGCGTAACACGCTCATTTCAATTGCGACTGCCGGAAGGTACGCAGAGAGTGGTGGTGGACACCGCCGCAGCCATCGAAGGGCGGCGAATGCCCGAACTGACCCGCGATGCGCACACCATCCTAGTGCCGGTGCTGCCCTCGGACATCGACATCCACGCCTGCACCCGCTGCATCGAGGATCTGCTTCTGGTGGCGAAGATTCCGCGCAATGAGCGACGCATCGCGGTGATCGCCAACCGGGTGAAGAAGCACACTCTGGTCTATCGCTCCCTGATGCGCTTCCTGCAAACACTGAGCATTCCAGTGATCGCGACGCTACGGGATTCACAGGCCTATTTGCGCGCCGCGGAACAGGGCATGGGGTTGCATGAAATGAAGCCGCACCTGGTGCGTGATGACCTCCTGCACTGGGAGGCACTGGTGCGATGGCTGGAACTAAAGCCCGAAGAGCAGGGTGGCAGGGCACCAGATGACCAGGCGGGCGGCACTGGTCAGGCGGAAGGTCACTTCTCCGTATCCCAGGAGCTGCGCATCCGGTCGGCCCAGCTCTTGTAGCTGCTCCAGTTATAGAGCGTGCGTGTAATGGCCGAGTGCCTGTCACCGCTCTTGCGAGCGCCATCCAGCCAGTTGCCATAGGCATCCACACCACCGTTCCTGGCGCGCGTACGCGCCGGCTGGTCAGTGGCGCGCCGACGTTCACCGTGCGGCGCGGGAGGCTTGGATTTACCGTCATTCATGCCAAAAACTACTCGAATACAGATTGGCCCTGGCTGCACAGTACTGCCCCGTCGCATCACAGCGACAGGAACTGGGTCACATGGATTTCCGCAACCGACGGAATTGAGTCGCGCTACGGAATGTCGAGGGTTTCAAACAGCGGGCGCATTTCCGCAAGCGATTGATCGATCGCCTCGGGTAGCAGCGTCGTATAGGCGTCCAGAAGCACTACGGCGTTGCGTGCCGGATCGTTGCGCGTCGCTGCGCCCAGGCGCCGGGCAATACCGCGATTGACCTTGTGCAGCTCGGCATAGCCCGCCTTGAGCCCCTCGAAGCTGATCTCCGCACTCTCGCCACTGTCGGCACGCAGTAGCTGCAGGAGCGCATAGGCGGCGGCAGATCGATACAGGGTCTCGATCTCGCTCGCAAGGGGCAGGTGAAATCGCGCCATGGGCCGCAGGAAGGCCGTGCGCGGACAACCGCTGGCAGCCATGATCAGCCCCAGCAGCGAGCTGAGCGCCTGCTGGGCGGTGGTCTCCTGCGACACCAGCCGCTCGGCAGTGCGCACATCCACCCGCACCTGGTCGTAGGAGACCACCCGCTCAAGCCGCTCGATCACCCCCACCAGCTGCACGGCCACCGGACAGTGCGGATGTTCGGCCGGCTTCAGCGGGCAGTTTTCACATTGATTGCAGCCCAGTTCGGTCCAGAAGGGCAGCGGCCTCGGGGCGGGGTTGAGCAGCCTGAAGTCATGGGCGTCGAAAAACAGGTCAAATCGCTCATGGCTGGCGTCGGGCAGGATGAAGCGATAGCGAATACGCAGCGGCGTCATGACCGGCATCATACGGGAAGCGGCGTCCAGCCCAGGGGCCTGTCCGGGTAATGATCGCGGAAAGATGCGCGGTGGGGCGGCCGCAGCAGGCGCAGCATTACCCGGACAGGCTCCTAGCCCACCAGTCGATAGCAGGGCTTGTAGTGGCCATCGGCAATCTTCATCCGCCGCTGCTCAACAAAGGCCTTGAGGAGACCGTCCAGGGCGGCTCCCAGGGTACGGTCGGCCCGCAGTTCGAAAGGCCCCAGGCGCTCGATTGCCTGCACGCCGTTTTCCTTGACGTTACCGGTCACGATGCCGGAGAAAGCCCGCCGCAGGTTCGCCGCCCGCGCATGCACGGGCTGGGCGGCACCGAGCTGCAGTGCACTCATGCTCTCGTGGGTGACCTCGAAGGGAAGCTGCAGATCAGGCGGGATACGCAGCAGCCAGTTGAAGTTGTACGAATCGCTGGCGCGCTTGCGCCACTCGCGCACCTCCTCCAGCCCCTGCACCATGGCGCGCGCCACTGCAGCCGCATCGTCAATGATGATGCGATAGCGCCCCTGGGCCTCGGCCCCGAGCGTGGCGCCGATGAAGGCATTCACCTGCTCGAAGTAGGCAGCACTCTCGCGCGGCCCGGTGAAAATCAGCGGTACCGGCTGCTGCGCGTTGGCCGGATCGAGCAGGATGCCAAGTACGTAGAGTATCTCCTCGGTAGTGCCTACGCCGCCGGGAAACACCACAATCCCATGGCCGAACCGCACGAACGCCTCCAGGCGCTTCTCGATGTCGGGCATGATGACCAGCTGATTGACGATGGCGTTTGGCGGCTCGGCAGCAATGATGCCGGGTTCAGTGATGCCGATGTAACGGCCGGTATGGATGCGCTGCTTCTGATGACCGATAGTCGCACCCTTCATCGGACCCTTCATGGCCCCGGGCCCGCATCCGGTGCAAACATCCAGGCCGCGCAGGCCGAGTTCGTAGCCAACGATTTTAGTGTAGTCGTACTCCTTGCGGCTGATGGCATGCCCGCCCCAGCAGACCACCACATTCGGCCGTCCGCGCACGTCCAGCATGTGGGCGTTGCGCAGGATGTGGAACACGGCATTTGTAACGCTGGCCTGCTCGGTGAGATCAAAACGTCCGCTATCGACAATCTCGTTGGCGATGTAGACCACGTCGCGCAGCACCGCGAACAGGTGCTCCTTGATTCCCTTGATCATCTGCCCGTCAACAAAGGCGACGGCCGGCGCATTACGCAACTCGAGTTTGATACCCCAGGCCTGGCGGGCGAGCGTCACATCGAAGTCACGATAGCGCTCGAATATGCGCCGCGCATCATCAAGCTCACCGCCGGAATTCAGCACCGCCAGTGCACATTTACGAAACAGCGGATACAAGCCCCCTTGCCCGGAGTCCAGGAGCTTGTCGATCTCCGCCTGTGAGAGGGTCTCCAGGCTCCCCCTGGGCGTCACCCTGGCGTCGACGAATTCCTCCGCTGGCAGAATGAATGTATCCATCGGCGGCTTCAGGGCAGTATCTCGATCGGAGTGTCATGCCGTGTGAGCAGCCATAGCTCCACCATGTCGGCGTTCGACACTGCGATGCAGCCATCGGTCCAGTCGTGATCGCGGTAGTACTGCGGCGGATGACGCGGGTGGTTCGGCAGCCCATGGATCATGATGGCGCCGCCGGGCGGTACGCCCTCACGGCGCGCCCGGGCGATATCCTGCTCGTTGGGATAGGAGATCTGAATGGAAAGAAAGTAATCGCTCTCGGTGTTGCGCCGGGTCAGCGAGTAACGCCCCTCGGGGGTGCGGAAGTCCCCTTCGCGCATCTTGTGCCCCCCCGGATCGAGGCCCAGCGAAATGCGATAGGAGGCGACTGTCCTGCCCTCGCGCAATAACTCCATGCGTCGCTCGCCCTTGCGCACGACCACTTTGTCAGCCATCTGTGGCGCGCCCGCGGCCGCAGGCGGCGGTTGCGCCTGCGCGGTAGCCAGTGCGATGGCCAGCACGGCGGCGAGCACAGCGGCAACTACATCGCAGGCGGGCAGCGGCGCGATTCCGGACCTGGCGAAACGATTGGGCACGGCGTTGATTATAGGGGGTCGTCGGCGGGCGCTGCCGTGACGGCTTCGACCAGTGGCAGAATAATGCGGCTTTTCGGCCGGACATCCGCAAAATCCACGTCCGGATTGTGCTGGCGCAACAGCCAGATAGGCACGTGCGGATTGCGCTGTGCAATGGACCACAGCGACTCGCCCCTGCGTACGATATGCACTTCAGTGCCCACGATCCGGTTGGCCGCGAAGAAGGTCTCCTGCAGGGCCTGATGATATGCGCGGCGGCGGCGTTCGAATTCAGTCACCGACACCTGGGCAAACTCCACTCGCAGCAGCTGCCCGATGATGACCGGCTGACCGAAGCGCATCCCGTTCAACGTACGCAGCCGGCTGGCACGCAGGTCAAGCCATTCGGCCAGATGGCCCAGCGTTTCGGCCGCCTGCATCTGCACCGTCAGATCTTCAGCCACAGAATAGTCACTTGGATCGGCCAACAATGGGCTCTGCCCACCGGACTGCGACCCGCCTTCCTGCACTTCAGTTTCCACCACTGGCTCGGCGTCCTCGGCCCGCTCAATCGCCTCCTCGGTCTCGGTTGCCGAATCGACACTGACGGGTGGCCGCGCGGCAGCGTCAGCTCGTGCTGCCGCAGCCTGTTCCTCGACACGAGCTTTCGCCTCGGCAGCAGCCTGGGCCTGCGCCCTGGCTTCGGCTTTTGCCTCGGCTTCAGCTGCCGCTCTGGCTGAGGCCTTTTCCCGCTCCATATCGGCCTGCGCCACCACCACGCGCGAGTCTGCCGGCTGCGGAATTTTGATGACTTGCCCGGCACGCAGCCGGCGCGCATCACGCATGTCGTTCAGCCGCATCAGCGCTGCAACCGTGGTGCCGTTGCGCAGGGCAATCGCCGATAGCGTCTCGCCCGGGCGCACCCGGTGTGTCACTTCGGGCCGCTGCCTGTCGAAACGCTCCTCCGGCGCCAGACTGGCCAGTACCACCAGCGGATCGTCTACCAGATCAGCCGGCAAACGCAGTTTGAAACCGCGCGGCACATAACGCTCGCCGCGCCATACCGCCACAGTCAGCGCCGGATTGAGCAACTGCAGCGTCTGACGATCAATGTTGAATTTGCGCTCCAGCACGTCCACTGGAACATACGCCGACATGGGCACGGCCCGGGTCCTGACCTCCGCATGCCGTCGCAACGGGCCGAAGTACCGCTCCGGGTCCCGATCGATCTGCAATGCCGCCAGGAACGAGATGTAGTAGTTGCGCGAGGCAAACCCGAAGGTACGGCTCTGGTACTGGCGCGCGATGGTGACGATGTCGTCGGTGCCCATCCGCTCCTTGGCGCGCCGAATGCCAGCCGGACCGTGGTGATAGGCCGATAGCGCCAACGGCCAGGTACCCAGCAGTTCATAGTTGAATTTCAGGAACTGCGCGGCGGCAACCGTGGAACGATAAGGGTCAAGCCGCTCGTCGATATCGGTGTCGATGCGCAGGTAACGCCGGCCGGTGGAGCGGATGAACTGCCACAGCCCCGCGGCACCGGCATGCGAATAGGCTGACGGATTGAATGACGATTCCACATGTGGCAACGCTGCCACCTCCGGCGGCACCCCCATATTGGCCAGCGTCTCGGCGATATGCGCCTCATAGGCGCCAGCACGAATCAGTCCTTCGCGAAAGCGATCGGACTGGCCGAGCTGAAAGCGAATCCGCCCAGCGGCCTGGCGCAGCTTCTGTGCACCGGTATTGTGCGGCCACAGCGCGCGTACCCGCCTTGCTTCCGCAGTATCAGCACCGCCATCGGCCAGGCCCTTGAGAATATTGCTGTAGCGCTCCTTGGCCTCCCTGATACGGTGTGCGCGCGCCTCACGGCCGAGATCGGCCGGAAAGCGCATGACTTCGTAGACCACCCCAAGGTTGTACTCATCGTGTAGCAAACCCGCGTTGGTATCCACCTCAGTGTAGATACGTGTCCAGAATCGGATGTCAGGCTCGAACTCGGGAGGCGGCGCAAATGGATCTTCGGTCGCGACAGCCGGACAGACGACCAGCGCCGTTGCCAGCACCAGCGTAATTGCCGCGACAAATCTCAGCCGCGCAGACAGGGTAGATGTTCTTCTTGCCACGAAGGGATCATACCTTCTTGCATCGATGCGCAGCACAATCCGGGAACCTATATCCGGTGCCGCGCCATACGACTCATGAGTGCCTGCGCGGGGAGTCCACGGACGAACGTTCCATCACAATGGTGCGCCCGCCGATATCCAGCGATTTACCGATAACCCGGTTGCGGCCGGATTCCTTGGAGCGGTACAGACAAAGATCGGCATAGGCGATAAGGCTGTCCACCGAAGCCTGCCCGTTTTCCTCCAGAATATCGTGGCCGGCCACGCCGAAACTGGCGCTGATATGCATGGGGCCAGCGCAGGTCGCAAACGACTGGGCGGCGACCTGCAGACGGATCTTCTCCGCGAACACCATCGCCTCCTGCACCGCAGTCTGCGGCAACACCATGAGAAATTCCTCGCCGCCGTAGCGCACCACCCACTCGAACTCGCGCCGGGTGCAGGCCAGCAGCATGTCGGCGAAGCCCTTAAGCACATCATCGCCGGCCTGGTGCCCATGGGTATCGTTAACCTTCTTGAAGTGATCGACATCACACAGCACTACCGACAGGGACTGCTTGCAGCGAGCCGCGCATTCGATCTCCCGTGGCAGGCTTTCCATCAGATAACGGCGGTTGTAGGTAGCAGTGAGCGCATCGGTGATCGACAGCAGATGGTTGCGGCTGTTGGCCAGGCGCAGGGACTGCTCGAGATTAAGTATTCGCCGGCCGGTATTGAGCCGGGCGGCGAGTTCCGGATCTTCGAATGGCTTGGTAAGGTAGTCATCAGCGCCGGCCTGCAGACCCTGGACGATGCTTTCCTTGCCGCCGCGTGCCGTAAGCACAATGATGTAGACGTATCCTTCCAGCGGCGCCTTGCGCACGGCCTGGCATAGCGCCAGACCATCCATCTCCGGCATGTCCCAGTCGGTCAGCAGCAGGGCAAAGAAGCGCTGGCGCATCAGCTGCAGCGCTTCAGCGCCATTGCTGGCGGCATGCACATCGTAACCCAGGCGCCTGAGACGCTGGCTGGTAAGCATGCGCGTAGAGGGGTCGTCCTCGACGAGAAGAATGGACGGGATGTCCGGATCCTGCGTTTCGCGTGCGGCGCTCATGAATCAGGGGAGTTGTCGCCGCTGTCGCCGCCATTGCCCGGGTCGCCACGGCCGATCTGTCCGCTCTGGCTGCTTTGACCGCCTTCACGACCGGAGAACCAGTTCACCGCGTACTGCACCAACTGCGCGCCGCTGGTGAGATTGAGCTTGCGCTTGATGCGCTGGCGGTGTGATTCGACGGTCTTGACGCTGAGGTTTAGAGCCTCAGCAGTATCGCGAGTGCTCGCTCCCTTGCCGATCATGTGCAGGATCTGCAATTCGCGATTACTCAGCCGGTCGATGGGGTTGTTCGAGGTATAGGACCCACCGGAAGCAAATTTCTGGATCATGGTGTTGCCAACAGCCTCGCTGACATAGATGCCGCCGTCCAGCACGCGACGCACCGCGACCAGAAATTGCTCGCTGGCGGCCTGCTTCATGATGTAGCCGTTTGCCCCGGCGCTCAGCATGCGCTCGGCATAAATGGTCTCGTCATGCATCGACAGCACCAGAATGGGCAAGCTCGGATGGTGGGCGCGGACATCGCGCACCAGTTCCAGGCCATCACCTTGTTTCAATGAGATATCGACAATCAGCACATCGGGACTCAACTCGCGCACGCGCTGGCGCGCTTCACGTACCGATTCAGCCTCGCCGCACACGGTAAGATCCTCCTCCTGGTCAATCAGGCGCCGCAGGCCCTGACGCACAATGGGATGATCGTCGACGATAATTACGCGTCTGGCTTTTTGTTTGTTTGCCGTAGATCCTGAGTTCATTATTCCCCCCTTCCATGCGCAGCCAATCTGCCTATTGTTGCGGCCACCCGCAGCTCAGTTGCCGCGCCCCGGCTCACCCAGTGCCGGCTGGTGACTAAGGCACACCATGCGTACACCTCCCTCGGTGCGCGGCTCGAAACTGACGCTGCCGCCAAGCATATTGGCGCGATACTGCATGATGCGCAGACCCATTCCCGAGGCCGGCACGGCGCCCGGTATAAAACCTCGCCCATTGTCCGCCACCGACAATACTACCCGCTCCCCATCCACGCGTAGATCGATCAGCACCTCAGAAGCATGGCCATGCCGCACGGCATTGGTCACCGCTTCCTGGGCGATACGATACAGATGCGTGCAGGCAGAGGCCTCCAGTGTCAGCTGCGGCCATATCTTGCTGTGGAAACATACCCTCACGCCGTACATGTCGCTGGCACGCGTCGCCAGCGAACGCATTGCAAAAGACAGCCCGCCGCGCTCAATGCTGACCGGCGACAGGCCCCGCGCCAGGGCGCGTGTGCTGTCGATGGCGCCATTGACCAGCCCGACGATTTCTTCGGCATCGGCGGCGGCTGCATGGTGCTCCTTGTGCAGGCGCCCGACCAGGCTGGTAAGCATCAGCGCAATACCGGTCAGTTCCTGTCCCAGGCCATCGTGCAGATCATTGCCGATGCGCCGCTGCTCGCGATTGGCGATTTCAGTGATCTCCCTCTCCAGTACCCGCAGGGCCTCCTCGCCGCGCCGGCGAGCAGTGATCTCACCGCAGGCGACGGCAAAAGCCACGACGGAGCCATGCTCGATGACTGGTCCAATCCGATGCTCGAACCAGCGCGTTTCCCCGCGCACCAGCTGGCGAAATTCATAAACTGCCGGTGTGCGCTCCTGCCTGACCCGCCGATAGACCCCAATCACCCGCTCGTGCTCGGACGCCGGCAGAAAATCCTCTATCGACCGGCCAGGTAAAGCTGTGCGCTGCACTTCGAAAATTCCGCGATTGGCGAAGCGGATCTGCAGATCCAGGTCAAGCAACAGCAGACGGTCTGAGACGCTGCCTATGAGGGCGCGCAGCGCCGCTTCCGGCGTATCCAGCAGCTGCGCCCAGGCAGCCGGTGGCGGCGGAAATTCCACCATGGCACCCGGCTGCGCCAACGACGACGGTGCAGGCGATTCTTGTACTGACACTGCCTTTCCTCGATATGCGCTCATGGCCTACAGAAATACCGCACCAGCGCTGATCTTCAAATAGGATATCCCCCTATTTCGGGCGCTATGAAAGGCGAATTTCCACGCGAAGGCAAGCCGCAAGGGTAAGACGGGCGCCGGCCGGCCGGACGCATCAACCCATTTCGTGCTTGCGCATTTTCTCCAATAGAGTGGTGCGTCCAAGACCGAGCAGACGCGCAGCCCGGCTGACTATCCCCTCCTGCGGCAGGGCATGGTGATACTCGTCCCGCCCATCCACGGTCGCCGGAATGAAGTCCACGGCCCTGCTTGCGCCGTCTGGTGCATCTGTCACCTGTGCAATCTGCTCGCGCACGCTTCGCGCCGCGCGCGAGGAGCCGGTGGGGAACCGGATTTGCCGCACCAAAGCCGCGCCCGCCGCAGCCCTCGAGGCCGCCGGTTGCACATTGGCAGCTGTGTTCATCCCCCTGCCTCCATAGGTTTCTTCCAAAACCCGCCTTGGTCCCCCCAGCGACGGCAAGCACTTCTAACTGTTCTGGCTCTGCTCCACCGCCGGCTTGTCCGTTACCCAGCGGAAAGCGTAGCGCAGCAGTTCGCTGGATGTATGCAGGCCAAGTTTGTCGCGGATGTTGCGGCGGTGAGAATCGACCGTCTTTTCGCTCATGCCCAGGGCCTGGGCAATTTCCCGGGTGGTTCGGCTCTGGCCGGTGAGCGTGAGAACCTCGCATTCACGCGCCGTCAACGTTTCCAGCCCGCTACCCGCCGCTCGCGGCCGGTTGCGCGAGATCTGTTCCAGCAGTCGCGCGCTGACGGCGCTGCTGACGTAGACATCACCCGCAGCCACCTTGCGCAACGCACGCAGAAACTCCGTTGAGGCCTCCTGCTTCATGATGTAACCCTGCACACCCATTGACAGCAGTCGTTCGGCGTACAGCAGCTCATCGTGCATGGATAGCACCAGAATACGCACCGGGGAGTTTTTCTCGCGCAGCTTGAGGATCAGATCAACCCCGTCCTCGGCGCCCAGCGTCAGATCGAGCACAACCACATCGGGCTGGCAGCTCTCTATCGAATCCAGCGCGGCGGCAATATTCCCCGCCTGACCGCAAATCTGCAGGTCGCTGTGCTGAACCAGCAGACCCTCCAGACCTTCGCGCATGACCGGATGGTCATCAACGATGAGAATTCTCGTTGTCCGGCTCGACTCCATCGCAAGATCCTTCCTGGTTTCCGAGCTGATTTCAGCTGGTTGCCGAAATACTGCCGGCGGCTATCTTAGGGGAATACCCAAGGCTCTCGCCAGCCGGATCGCTCCAAGATAAGCTCCGGGGGCGTCGCGCAGAGGCTTTTCGCGCCCTGCGGACGTCGCCGCAGCCTGGCGATTAGACATAAACTGGCGTCCAGGCCCCGGGACCAATGCAAGGATTGAGGTAGGACAATGCAGGAAGTGAGTACGACGGACCACGAGGACCGCCCTCTGGTGGTCGTTCACCTGGAGGACGATTCGCTGGATGCGCAGCTGGTGTACCGCGAGTTCAACGCGGCACTACCCGGTTGCGACTGGCGTCATGTCCGCACGGAAGCGCAATACCGCAACGCGATCGGGCACGCCGCGCCGGACCTGATCCTTGCCGACTACAACCTGCCCGATTTCGACGGTTTGGCCGCGCTGTCCATTGCCCGTGACCTGCGTCCACTGACGCCCTTCATCTTCGTCTCCGGCGCCCTGGGCGAAGAAGTGGCTATCGAGACGCTCAAGAACGGCGCCACCGACTACGTATTGAAGAGCCGTCTGCGGCGTCTCGGGCCGGCCGTGCAGCGCGCGCTTGCGGAAGCGAACGACCGCGAAGAACGGCGCCGGCTTGAGGAGGAACTCAGCGAAATCAGCAACCGCGAACAGCGACGTATCGGCAGCGACCTGCATGACGGGCTGGGGCAGGAACTGACAGGCCTGAGCCTGATGTTGCGTGGCATTGAGACGGCAATCACGCGCGAAGCGCCGCAACTGACCGCGCAGATCACCCGTATCCGCGAGGTGCTGACGCAGGCGATCGAAAGCACGCGCGCGCTGGCGCGGGGCCTGTCGCCGGTCAATCTGGAGCGCGGCGGTCTGCCGTCCGCGCTGGAGCACCTGACGCACCAGTGCCACTCTCTCTATGGCCTGCACGTTGAGTTTCGCGGCAGCGTCAAACCCAATGCCGCCATTGAGGAAACCCCGGCCACACACCTGTATCGCATCGCCCAGGAAGCCAGCGCCAATGCCGCCAAGCACGCACAGGCAAAGAACATCGTGCTCACGCTCACCGTGAGTGAGGATGAATTGTCATTGCGGATCGAGGATGACGGCAAGGGCATTCCACCAGCGCTGCTGAACAATCCCACCGGCATGGGGCTGCGCCTGATGCAGTATCGCGCGCGCATCATCGGCGGGGAGTTGACGGTGAGCACCCCGTCCGGAGGTGGCACCTGCATCACCTGCCACTGCCCGCTGACGCCCAGCGGGCGATTCCTGCGCCCGAACTCCCGACGCCAGCGCTCCAGCGCGTAGCTGGAGCGGGTGAAGGGAATCGAACCCTCGTTCTGAGCATGGGAGGCTCATGTCTTGCCACTAGACGACACCCGCGCGCGCCGGATTCTAGGCCTGGGCCACCCTCCGCGGCAATGCCACCCCTTCGTCTTGCCGCCACCCGCGGTCAAACGTACGGTAGCGGACCTTCATCACTCCAGACACAGCTTCCAATGAGCCATCAGCCCGCATCCACCCGCGAAGACAGCACCGACAGTTCCTGTCCGGAGGTGCCGCAAACACCACGCCCGATCCGCAGCTTCGTGCGCCGCAACGGCCGCATGACACCCGCGCAGCTGCGCGCACTGCAAACGCTATGGCCGCGGTTCGGAATCGAAGCAGGCACGGAAAGGCTGGATCCCGACCGCCTGTTCGGCCGCAGCGCACCGCGCGTGCTGGAAATCGGTTTCGGCAATGGCGAGGCGCTGCTCGATATGGCGGCGCATCAACCTGAACGGGACTTCATCGGTATTGAGGTGCACGAACCGGGCGTCGGACATGCCCTGCTCGGCGCACAGACGCGGGCACTGAAAAATCTGAGGCTGATGAGCCACGATGCCGTTGAGGCACTGACGCAACAATTTGTGCCGTCATCTTTGGACGAGATCCTGATCTTCTTCCCCGACCCATGGCCAAAGAAACGGCATCACAAGCGTCGCTTGATACAGCCGGCCTTCGTGGAGCTACTCGCAAACAGACTCAAACCCGGCGGCATGCTGCGCCTGGCAACAGACTGGCAACCATACGCCGAACACATGCTGCAAGTGCTTGATGGCTGTGCAGAGCTGCGTAGTTGCGCGCGCGAAGCAGGCGCGCGCAGCACGGATGCCAGCCAGCAATTTGTACCGCGGCCAGCCGTGCGCCCTCTCACTCGTTTCGAACGACGCGGTCTGCGTTTAGGGCACGCCGTATGGGATCTAGCCTACATCAAAACCAAATGATGCTCTGCGAGAATTCCCGGTATTGCCATTGCGTGCTCAACGGGCGGAGAATGCCTGTGCCAGGTTGATCATCAATCGAACCCGGCATCGGCAGCGCAGTGATGGCGCATGGCGGATGCAGCGGCAAACCATTGAGGGGAAACCGATGAACGCACCAGATCCAGTAGTAGGCAGCTGGTATCGACTCAGGTCGGGCCGCACGGGCAGCGAGTTGTTTGAAGTAGTAGCCCTCGACGAGAGCGACGCCACCATCGAGGTTCAGCACTTCGACGGCACGGTAGAAGAAATGGATTTCGATTCCTGGGAAGAGCAGTGGCAGGACGCACTCATCGAGTCGGCGCAAGCTCCCGAGGACTGGACCGGATCGGTGGACGTTGAGCCCGAAGACATTGAGCAGCAAAGCACGGATGTCGGCCCGGAGCAGCAATGGCCAAGCGCGCTCGACTATCTTGATGACCGGCGCAGCTAAACAGCAGCGCGATTGCCGCCCACGCCACGGCGCCACCCCAGACCAGCTGGCGCCACGCGCCACAGCCAGATCAGCATGATCAGCGCCGGCAGGCTGAGCGCGGAAGTGCAAACAAAGAACAACGGGTAACCAAACTCATCAACAAACTTTCCTGATAAACCCATCAGCAGCTTTCCCGGCAACGCGTACAGCGAGGTGAACAGCGCATACTGCGTAGCCGTGTAGGCGGCGCTGGTTAGGCTGGACAGGTACGCCATCAATGCCGTACCCGCGATGGCCATGGCGATGTTGTCGCTGCTCACCACGACTGCAAGGGCAACAGTATCCGGCTCGCCCATGAGCGCAAGTATCATGAAGGCCAGATTGGTGATGACCGTCAGCACCAGACCCAGCGCCAGCGACCGCAGCGCGCCAAGCTTAAGCACCAGCACTCCGGCGGCCAGCACTCCGGCAATGGTGGCGAACGAACTGAAGAACTTGGCAACGGCCGCAATCTGCTTGAGCGAGTAACCCACATCCAGATAGAACGGATTAGCCATTACTCCCATGGTGAAGTCGGTGAGCCGGTAGGTGCTCACCAGCACCAGCACCATAACGGCCAGCTTCCAGCCAAAGCGGGTGAAGAAGTCTGCCAACGGACAGACCACGGCGCCAGTGAACCACACGCCTATCTCGCGCAGGCTTCGCGGCCAGTTTTCCCGCCGGACAACGAAGTCCACCACACGTTGTTCCTGCTCAAAGGTGGTACGCGCCGCGGCAGGTGCGGGCTCACTGATAATGAGCGTGGTCACAATGCCGACACCTGCCAGCGCGGCCATCGTCAGATAGGCGGCGTTCCAGCCGGACTCCGATGCAATCCAGAGCGCCCCGGCACTGCCGGCGATGATCGCAACGCGGTAGCCGAGCTGATAGCTGGCGGCCATGCCACCCTGCATGGGCAGGGGCGCGGACTCAATGCGCCAGGCATCGAGCGCGATATCCTGCGTCGCCGAGGAAAATGCCAGCAGCAGCGCGGCAATGGCGATGGGCTGCAGGCTCCCGGCAACCGGATCACCGCCAGCCAGGTGCACCAGCGATAGCGCAATGCCAATCTGCGCAATCAGCATCCAGCTGCGTCGCCGCCCCAGCAGCGCCGTCAACCAGGGCAGGGCCACCCGGTCAACCACCGGCGCCCAAAAAAACTTCAGCGTAAAAACCAGCCCCACCCAGGAAAGCATTCCAATAGTGGTGCGTTCCACGCCCACATCCCGCAGCCAGGCTGACAGGGTGGAGAACACCAGCATGAACGGCAGGCCCGCGGAAAAACCAAGAAACAGCATCGCCAGCACCTTAGGCTCGCGATAGATGCGCATGGCCTGCAGCCAGCCGGTCTTCGGCGGCTCACCGCCTGCTCCTGCTGCGCGGGATTCTGTTCCGGGAGGGGTGCCTGGACGGGGTTGCAAAAAAGTCACGCTCCTTATCGCCGGCAGTATAGTGGTACGCCCCCGCAGTGCTACACTCCGGGCATGCGCGCAAGCCCTGCGAAATCGATTCCGGCGCTGATTCTGGGCAGCCTTACCGCAACGGCGCTGGTCTGCACCACGTTCAGTTCCACAGCCCACGCAGCACAGGGCAGCGGCAAGAAACTGTACAGATGGGTGGACGAGAACGGCGTGGTGCACTATGGCGACCACATTCCACCCAAATATGCCAAACAGGAGCGGAGCGTGCTCAACGAGCACGGCGTGGTAGTAGGCAGGCTGGAAAGGGAGAAGACCGACGCAGAGCGGCTGGCGGACGAAACCCGCCTGCGTGTCACCACCGATGCCCGCCAGCGCGACCAGATACTCCTCACCACCTATGTGTCAGTGCAGCAGATCGAACAGCTGCGCGATCAGCGCCTGGAACTCATCGAAGATCAGGTGAAGGTTACCGGCCAGTACATCGGCACGCTGCAGGAGCGGCTGAACAAGCTCCACACCCGCAGCCAGTTTTTCCGGCCCTACAGTTCCAACGACAACGCCAAGCCCCTGCCGGACAACATGGCCGAGGATCTGGTACGTACCGTCAACGAAATCCGCGCGCAGGAACGCAATCTCGATGGCAAGCGCGCCGAGCAGGCCACGCTGCGCAGTGAATTCCAGTCCGATATTGAGCGATACAAGGAACTGAAAGGCACGCGCTGACCGTCATCTGCGGCCCGAATGCCCGAAGCCGCCTTCCCCGCGGCGGGTCTGCTCAAACGATTCCACCACCTCGAATTGCACCTGCCTCACAGGCACAACCACCATCTGCGCAATACGTTCGCCGGGTTCGACGGTGAATGGTTCACTGCCGCGATTCCAGCACGACACCATCACCGGTCCCTGGTAGTCGGAGTCGATCAATCCCACCAGATTCCCGAGCACGATGCCGTGTTTGTGCCCCAGCCCGGACCGCGGCAACAGCATTGCGGCCATGCCGGGATCCTCGAGGTGAATGGCTATACCGGTGGGAATCAGCGCGCTGTGGCCGGGTTCAAGCAGGAGCGGCCCATCCAGACAGGCGCGCAAATCCATGCCCGCTGAGCCTGCAGTGGCATGCTGTGGAAGAGGAAAGTCGCGTCCGACGCGTTCATCAAGAATCCTGACCTTGAGTTTAACCACGTGCCTTTCTGCGCTCCTTACCGGTTCGTTTGTTTGCGGGGCGGCCAGCACCTTCCCGCTCCTGCTCATGAAAGCGTTCCGCAACGGCTGCCATCAGTTCGTGGGCTATGGCCAGCTTCGCACCCCGTTCGATGCGGCGCGAGCCGCCCGGCCAGAGCAGCAGCAGGGCGTTGTCGTCGGCGTCGAAGCCCAGTTGCCCGCCAACTTTGTTGGCCACGATCATATCCAGATGCTTGCCCTCCAGCTTCTGACGGGCATGCTCTTCCATCCGTTCGGTCTCCGCGGCAAAACCCACTACGAGCCGCGGGCGTCGCTGGTCAGCGGAAACCGAGGCCAGGATATCCGGCACCGGTTCCAATCGCATATCCATGGCGACGCCGGTCTTCTTGATTTTCTGCGACGCCGGCGCGGACGGACGATAGTCAGCCACTGCAGCAGCAGCGATGAATATCTGGGCACCTGACAGCTCCTCGCGAACGGCCGCATGCATCTGTTCCGCCGTCTCTACATTGATGCGCCGTACGCCCGGGGGAGTATCAAGCGCCACCGGACCGGAGACCAACATCACCTGCGCCCCGGCTGCCCGCGCCGCGCGAGCGACGGCGAAACCCATCTTGCCGGAACTGCGATTGCCGATGAAACGCACTGGATCGATGTGCTCGCGCGTTGGCCCGGCCGTGATCAACACCCGTACGCCAATCAGAGCCGCGGAACTTCGGAGCAGCGAGAACGCCTCCTCGGCCAGCTGCAGCGGTTCAAGCATGCGCCCCGGCCCGGTCTCTCCGCAGGCCTGGTCGCCAGTCGCCGGACCAAGCACCCGGATACCACGCGAGCGAAGTAGGGTCACATTGGCCTGGGTGGCCGGATTGGCCCACATGAGTCGGTTCATGGCCGGCGCCACCGCCAACGGTGCTTCGCTGGCCAGGCAGAGCGTGCTCAACAAATCATCGGCTCGGCCATGAGCCAGTCGCGCAAGGAAACTGGCGCTTGCCGGGGCGACCAGTATCAGTTCAGCCCAACGGGCCAGCTCGATATGACCCATCGCGGCCTCGGCGGCGGCATCCCACAGATCCGTCCTGGCGGGCCGGCTGGAAACGGCCTGAAAAGTCATGGGCGTGACGAATTTCTGCGCGCTGGCTGTCATCGCCACCTGCACATCAGCGCCACGTTCGATAAGCCGACGTACCAGGTCGGGGCTCTTGTAGGCGGCTATGCCGCCCGTTACGCCCAGGAGAACACGCTTGCGGGTGGGATCGGACACGGCGGGATTGTAAGCGGTCCTGGCCCAAAGGGCTGTCGGCGCTGCCCGATTCAGGCAGTCAGGCCCGCTGCAGGGGGTCGTTCCGGCACCCTTCCGGGGTATGTACCTACCTCGAGTATGCAGATAATCCTTCGGTGACAGTCCTATGGAGGGGCACATGGCTATTCGCGACTGGCCGGCGCGGGAACGCCCACGGGAAAAACTGCTGGAGTTCGGAGCCTCAGCCCTGTCCGACGCGGAGCTGCTGGCCATCCTGATCCGCAGTGGCCGGCAGGGCAGCAACGCCGTGGAGCTGGCGCGGGGGATATTGGGCCAGTTCGGCTCCCTGCGACCGCTGCTGTCCGCCGATATAGCCACCTTTTGCCGCCATCCTGGCCTCACCCGCACCCGTTACGCAGAACTGCACGCCGGACTGGAACTGGCCCGGCGGCACTACGAAACCGCCCTGCGCAGCGGCCCCGGGATCACCTGCCCCACCACCACCCGGGAATTCCTGATCGCCCGCCTGCGCGACAGGCCATACGAGGTATTCTGCTGCCTGTATCTGGACAACCATAATCGCCTGATTGCCTTCGATGAGCTGTTCCGTGGCAGCGTGAGCGGCGCCAGCGTCCACCCCCGGGAGGTGGTGCGCCAGGCCCTGGCGCGCAATGCCGTGGGCGTCATCGCCGCCCACAACCACCCCTCGGGCATCGCCGAGCCCAGTCAGTGCGACGAGCTGGTCACCCGCCGGCTAGGGGAAGCGCTGGCGCTGATGGATATCCGGCTGCTCGACCACCTGATCGTGGGTGACGGGCACTGCGTCAGCTTCGCCG
>JAJFKF010000028.1 GCA_021773365.1 Gammaproteobacteria bacterium
TGGGCTTCCGGGGACCGGCAGAAAGACGCATTTCTGGGGGGCTTTGGTAAAAACCATCCGGGTTTTACAAATCCCCGTACGCCCTCCCCGGACTGGTGCGCGCCGGCACGGTGTCGACCCTTTCTGAAAAGTGCAGGCTGAGGCATGGGGAATTTTGGACATCTAAGCTTTCTGGTCTGGCTGCCCATCCTGGGCGGCGTAGCCGTCCTGTTGCTGGGTGAGCGGCGGGCGGCGATGGGACGGTGGGCGGCGCTGGCCATTGCGCTGGTGGCCTTTGTCGCCAGCGTGCCGCTGTTCTGTGATTTCGACGGCGCCTCGGCGGCGATGCAGTTCGTGGAGCGCATGCCGTGGATCACGGCGCTGAATGCCGACTACGCGCTTGGTGTGGACGGCATCTCCATGCCGTTGATCGTGCTGACGACCTTTCTCACCGTGCTGGTGGTGATCGCGGGTTGGACGGTGACCGAGAAGCGGGTGACGCAGTACTTCGCCGCCTTCCTCATCATGGAAGGGCTGATGGTGGGCGTGTTCGCCTCGCTGGACGCGCTGCTGTTCTACGTGTTCTGGGAGGCCATGCTCATCCCGATGTTCATCATCATCGGGGTGTGGGGCGGGCCACGGCGTGTGTACGCCACCATCAAGTTCTTCCTGTACACCTTCCTCGGCTCGGTGCTGATGCTGGTGGCGCTGATCTATATGTTCATCCAGACCCAGGCCATCCTGCCGGGCGGTAGCTATTCCATAGCAGCGTTCCATGCGCTGCCGCTGGGGATGACCGAGCAGGTGCTGATCTTCCTGGCGCTGCTGCTGGCCTTCGCGGTGAAAGTACCGATGTGGCCGGTGCATACCTGGCTGCCGGATGCACACGTGGAAGCGCCCACCGGCGGTTCGGTGATCCTGGCGGCCATCATGCTGAAGATGGGCGGTTATGGCTTCCTGCGTTTCAGCCTGCCCATCGCGCCGGATGCGAGCCGGGAGCTGGACTGGCTGATCATTGGCCTGTCGCTGATCGCCGTGGTGTACATCAGCCTCGTGGCGCTGGCGCAGCAGGACATGAAGAAGCTGATTGCCTATTCATCCATTGCGCACATGGGTTTCGTGACGCTGGGCGCGTTCCTCGCCTACGACATTCAGGCCAACACCGGCGCGCTGGCTGGCGCGGCAATGGGGCTGGATGGCGCCATGGTACAGATGATTTCGCATGGCCTGATTTCCGGCGCCATGTTCCTGTGCGTGGGGGTGATGTACGACCGGCTGCACAGCCGTGAGATATCCGCCTACGGCGGTGTGGTCAACCGCATGCCCATCTTTGCGGCATTCATGGTGCTGTTTGCCTTGGCCAATGCGGGTCTGCCCGGGACGTCCGGGTTCGTGGGTGAATTCCTGGTGATCGTGGCCAGTTTCCATGCGAACTTCTGGTACGCGCTGCTGGCGGCGACCACGCTGATACTGGGTGCGGCCTATACGCTGTGGATGGTGAAGCGGGTGATTTTCGGGCCGGTGGCCAACGATGGTGTGGCGGCGCTGAAGGATCTGAATGGGCGGGAGTTTCTGGTGCTGGGCGTGCTGGCGGTGAGTGTGCTGGCGCTGGGCGTGTATCCGGCGCCGTTGCTGGAGAAGATGCACGGCACGATCGAGCAGCTGGTGCACTTGATGACGCTTTCCAAGCTGGGTGGTTTGTAGAACATGGGTGGTATCGCGGTCGTCGGGGCGGGGGAGTGGAGCTGGTGGAGTTATCCACAATTCCCGGGAAACCGGGTGTTCCGTGCGATCGATACGACGGTGGCTGTTCTTCGCTGGCAGCAAGGGCATTGTGCAGTGGCTCGACGGGGAATTGTGGATAACTCCACCAGCTCCACTCCCCCTTGTGAGGCCCAGCCCCGAACCGCGCCCAGGTCAGTCCATCTGAGACGAATACCATGACGCTAGCAGACCTCAATCTTCAGCCCACGTACGCCGAGATCTTCGTGCTCGGCGCGGCGTGCTTCATCCTGCTGCTGGATCTGTTCCTGAGTGAACGGTGGCGGGGTCTCGCGGCGACTTTGTCGCTGGCCACTCTTGTTGGTGCGGCGCTGATCACGGCGTTTGTCTCCGGGGTCGATGTGCGGGTGACGGCCTTCAACGGCATGTATGTGGCCGACCCCATGGGCGATCTGCTGAAGCTGTTTGCCTATGCGGCGGTGGGTGTGAGCCTGCTGTATTCGCGCGAGTACCTGGCACAGCGTCAGTTGCTGCGTGGTGAGTACTACGTGCTGGTGCTGCTGGCGCTGCTCGGTATCATGGTCATCGTATCGGCCAACAGCCTGCTTACCATCTTCCTGGGCATCGAGCTGATGTCGCTGTCGCTGTATGCGCTGGTGGCCTTCAACCGCGAGTCGGGGGTGGCCGCCGAGGCGGCGATGAAGTATTTCGTGCTCGGCGCCATTGCTTCCGGGACGCTGCTGTACGGCATTTCCATTGTCTATGGCGTCACGGGGACGTTCTCGCTCGATGAGCTTGCCTACGTGCTGCGCCAGGGCGACGTCGACAACATCGGCCTGCTGTTCGGGCTGGCATTCATCGTTGTTGGCGTGGCATTCAAGTTCGGCGCGGTGCCGTTCCACATGTGGATTCCGGATGTGTATCACGGCGCTCCGACGACCGTGACATTGTTCCTGGGTTCGGTGCCGAAAATCGCCTCCTTCGCGTTGGCGTTCCGCGTGCTGGCCTACGGGCTGGGTGGAGCGCAGGAGGCGTGGACGGACATGCTGACCGTGCTGGCGGTGCTGTCCATCGTCCTCGGTAACGTGGTGGCCATTGCGCAGACCAATATCAAGCGCATGCTGGCCTATTCGACCATCTCGCACGTGGGTTTCATCCTGCTGGGCATCCTGGCGGGGACCAACGAGGGCTACCGCGCGGCGCTGTACTACACCCTGGTGTATGTCGTCATGGCGGTGGGTTCATTCGGCATGATCCTGCTGCTCAGCCGCAAGGGGTTTGAGGCCGAGGAGCTCGATGATTTCAAGGGTCTCAATGCGCGCAGCCCCTGGTTTGCTGCAGTCATGCTGATGTTCATGTTCTCTACCGCTGGCGTGCCGCCGTTTGTCGGTTTCTTCGCCAAGCTGTACGTGATCATGGCGGTGATCGACCAGGGCATGCTGTGGTTGGCCGTAGTAGCCGTGTTGTTCTCGGTGGTGGGCGCCTTCTACTACATCCGCGTGGTGAAGCTGATGTACTTCGATGAGCCGCAGGACACCTCACCGCTGATGGCGGGCGCTTCCATGCGGCTGGTCCTCAGCCTGAACGGACTGGCGGTGCTGGTGCTGGGGCTGATGCCCGGCGGGCTGGTGGATGCGGTGGCGCGGGCGTTGCCGTAGCTGCTGGTTGCTGCGGCGTTGATCTCTGTCTGAATGCAAACAGCACAGGGGAAACACGCAGGCGTAAAAAAAGCCCCGGTGGAAACCGCCGGGGCTTTTTAGACTTGGTAGCGGGGCCAGGATTTGAACCTGGGACCTTCGGGTTATGAGCCCGACGAGCTGCCAGACTGCTCCACCCCGCAACAGGAGAACCGGGATTGTACAGCCGAATCGGCGAATAGCAACCGTCAGCCGGGACTGTCGGGCGCCGCGGCAAAGGCCCGCAGCCGCTGCGCCGCCTCATCAAGCGTTTCATCCTGCTTGGCAATGCACAGGCGCAGCACGGTCAGTCGTAGTGGCGACTCGTAGAAGGCCGAAAGGGGAATGGTGGCGATCCCTGCCTCGGTGAGCAGCAGTTCAACCACCTCCGTGTCGGGCAGGGCCGCGCAGGGCAGGGCGCTGTAGTCGATCAACTGGAAGTAGGTGCCCTGGGCCGGGGGTGCGGCGAAGCCGCTGCCGGCAAGTGCGGACAGCAGCCGGTTGCGCTTGCCCTCGAAGAACGCTGACAACTCAAGCCAGGCCTGTGGTTTTGCCTCCAGATAGGCTGCGATGGCCCGTTGAAAGGGATGGGCAATGCTGAAGGTATTGAACTGGTGCACCTTGCGGATTTCGCGTGTCAGCGCGGCGGGCGCGATGGCGTAGCCCACGCGCAGCCCGGTGGCGTGCAGGGTCTTGCCGAAGGAGAAGACGGCGCAGCTTTTCTCCGCCAGCTCCGGATGGGACAGCACCGAGGCGTGCCGGCGCCCATCGAACACCACGTGCTCGTACACCTCATCGGCCAGCACGAGGATGTCGCGGTCGCGGATGAGATCGGCCAGGGCCTGCAGGTCGGCTGCGTCCGCCGCCGTGCAGGTGGGGTTATGCGGGCTGTTGAAGATGATGAGACGCGTGCGGTCGGTGAGCGCCGCGCGCACGCGATCCCAGTCGTGGCGGAACGCCGGCGGCAGCAGCGGTATGCGAACGCAATGCCCGCCGGCGAGGCGTACCGCGGGCTCGTAGGCGTCATAGGCCGGATCGAAGATGATGACTTCGTCATCCCGGCCGACGGTGGCCTGAATGGTCGAGTACAGCGCCTCGGTGGCGCCCAGCGTGATGGTGATCCGGGAAACCGGATCGGGCGTCCATCCGTAGCATTCGTGCAGCTTGCGCGCGATGCACTCGCGCAGCTCCATCGTGCCTTCCATCGGCGCGTACTGGTTGTGGTCGTCGCGCATGGCGGCGGCGACCAGCCCGGTGAGCTGCGGATCGATGGGGTAGTCCGGAAATCCCTGGCCGAGATTCAATGCCCCCAGTTCCTGTGCCCGACGGGAAATGCGCGTGAAGATGGTGGTGCCGATATGCGGCAGCTTGTCTGGGAACTTCATGTACGCCCTGCCTGTGCCTGTCGAGCCCGGATTCTGCCGCATTCCGCGAGCGTGGGGTTGTCCGCGGGCAGGAAAAGCCCGCCAATCGCTGCATGTATCCCATTGCCTGCCGCGCATCCCTCTGTGCCATCATGCCGGTCTCCCGACCGGCCCCAACGCAAGATCAGCATGCTTACAGAGGATTCACGCGCCCGCAGGATATTGAGCGAGGTGTTCGGCTACGCCGCGTTCCGTGGCCAGCAGGAGCAGATCATCGATCACACCTGTGGCGGTGGCGATTCGCTGGTGCTGATGCCCACCGGCGGGGGCAAGTCGCTGTGCTACCAGATTCCCGCATTGATGCGCCCGGGCCTGGGCGTGGTGATATCGCCGCTGATTGCCCTCATGCAGGATCAGGTGGCGGCCCTGCGTGAGGCCGGTGTGCGCGCCGCGGCGCTGAATTCGGCGCTGGGCTGGCCGGAGGCGCAGAAGGTGGAGCGGCAGGTTCGTGCCGGCGAACTCGATCTGCTTTACGTGGCGCCGGAGCGGCTGCTGCAGGAGCGCACGCTGGCCATGCTCGGGGCGCTGCCGCTGGCGTTGTTCGCCATCGATGAGGCGCACTGCGTTTCGCAGTGGGGGCATGACTTTCGCCCTGAGTACATTCAGCTGGCAGTGCTGGCGGAGCGCTTTCCGGAGGTGCCGCGCATCGCCTTGACCGCCACCGCGGATGCGGCCACCCGCAAGGAAATTCTCGAGCGGCTGGGTTTGCGCGAGGCGCGTGTTTTCATTTCCAGTTTCGACCGCCCCAATATCCGCTACCGCGTGGCCGAGAAGGCCAACCCGCGCAAACAGCTGCTGGATTTCATCAACAAGGAACATCCGGGCGAGTCGGGTATCGTCTACTGCCTTTCGCGCGCCACGGTGGAGGCGGTAGCGGCGTTCCTTGAACGTCAGGGCGTAGCAGCGCTGCCATATCATGCCGGTCTCGACAGCGCCACGCGTGAGGATCACCAGGAGCGCTTCATTCGCGAGGATGGCCGGGTGATGGTGGCCACCATCGCCTTTGGCATGGGCATCGACAAACCTGATGTGCGTTTCGTGGCCCATCTGGACCTGCCCAAGAGTGTGGAGGGCTACTACCAGGAGACCGGTCGCGCGGGACGGGACGGTCTGCCCGCCGATGCCTGGATGGTGTACGGATTGTCCGATGTGGTGCAGCTGCGCTGGATGCTCGAGCAGTCAGAGGCGGGTGCGGACCACAAACGTGTCACGGCGACCAAGCTCGATGCCATGCTCGGCTATTGCGAAAGCGTGGAATGCCGGCGGGTGCGTCTGCTCGACTATTTCGGCGAGGCAATCACGCCCTGCGGCAACTGCGACAACTGCCTGGTGCCGCCGGAGGTCTGGGACGGCACCGAGGCAGCGCGCAAACTCATGTCGTGTATTTATCGCTGCCAGGAGGCCAGTGGTTTCGGCTTCGGCGCCCAGCAGATCATCGACGTGCTGCTGGGCAAGCGGACCGTCAAGGTGGAGCAGCATGGTCATGAGCGGATCAGTACCTTCGGCATCGGCGCGGAGCTGGATGCGGGGCAATGGAGATCAGTGGTGCGCCAGCTGGTGATGCAACGGCTGATTGAAGTGGATCACGAACGATTCAACGTGCTGCGTCTGACGGCGGGCAGCCGCGAGGTGCTGCGGGGCGATCGGGTGTTGCGACTACGCCGGCAACGGGCGCAGGCGCTGGGCCGACGCAAGGAGCGACGCCCGGTGGATACGGCTCGTGTGGCACCGTCCGGAGAGGCGGTGGGTGCGGTAGCGGGGCCGGAGAATGAAGCCGTGTATCAGGCACTGCGGACGTGGCGCATGGAGACGGCGCGCGAGCATGGCGTGCCGGCATATACCGTGTTTCATGACAGCACACTGCACGCGATCGCCACCGAGTTGCCGCGATCTCTGGAGGCGCTGCATGGGGTATCCGGTGTCGGAGTAACCAAGCTGGAGCGATACGGGAAACAGTTGCTGGCGATAGTCGAACAGACTGCCGGATCCTGACACGCGGGGCGCGAAGCACGGGTGGGTTGGGGGGAGGGCTTCCGGGGATGTGAAAAGCCATGGATGGCTTTTCCCAAGGCCCCCAGGATGGGGTCTTGCTGCCGGTCCCCGGAAGCCCTCCCCCTAACCCGCCCGTGCCTGGCACGACCTCAGTTCATGTGCTGCCGCAGCCAGTCGGCGGCCTGCCGCGGCGTTTGTTTGTCGGTATCGCGATCCACCCGGTAGTTGGCCTCGCGTATGAGTTCGATGGGAATGTTGTCAATCAGCGGCTCCAGGGCGCCGATCAGGGCGGCGTCATCGGCGCGCTGTGGCGCCAGCAGGACGATGGCGTCGTAGGGCAGGATGACCTGCCTGGGGTCCTGCAGCACCAGCAGGTCTTCGGCGGCGATGCGACCATCGCTGGAGAAGGCGGAGATGACGTCAACTTCGTTGCTCACCACGGCCTGATACATGAATGTGGACTGGAACTGGCGCTGTTCGGCGAAGCGCAGGCCGTAGCCTTCACGCAGGGCCTGCCATTCAGGACGGGCGAAAAACTCGAAATCTCCGCCGATGCGCAGGTTCGCGGCGTGCTGTGCCAGATCAGCGATAGTCCGGATGCCCAGCGCCTCGGCGCGGTCGCGGCGCATGGCCAGGGCGTAGGCGTTCTCGAAGCCCAGCGTGCCCAGCAGACGCACGCCGTGTTCGCGGCGCAGCCATTGAGCCATGTCGTGCAGCACCGTCGCACGCGCCGGCGTGTCATTGCGTTTCATGATATTGGCCCAGATGGTGCCGGAGTAATCCACATAGGCGTCGAGTTCGCCATTGGCCAGTGCGCGGTAGGCGATGACCGAACCCAGCCCGGTGCGGGTGGTGGCAGGCTGGCCGGCGGCGCGCAGCTCGCTGGCCATCAGCTCGGCCAGGATGTACTGCTCGGAGAAGCTCTTGGCGCCGATCGCATAGCCGGTGGGTCCCGCGGTCAGCTGCGGGACGACTGCAGCGAGGACGCCGGCCAGCAGTACGCCCATGCCGGTGAGCACGCGCCAGCGGCTGCGACG
Organism: Gammaproteobacteria bacterium; assembly: GCA_021773365.1. Lineage (GTDB taxonomy): Bacteria > Pseudomonadota > Gammaproteobacteria > Steroidobacterales > Steroidobacteraceae > JAJFKF01. The sequence goes on from JAJFKF010000028.1 coordinate 7,831, forward strand.
TGCCACGCCGCTTTCAATCAGTGCCAGCAACTGGTCGACGGTGAGGGCCAGCGCCGCCGCGACCGCGCAGCCGAACAGCACCGACACCCAGTTCTCCACCTGCAGGCCGGAGAAGATGTAGTTGCCCAGGCTGGTCTGGCCCACCGGTGTTGCCAGCGTCGCGGTGCCGATGACCCATACCGCCGCGGTGCGGATGCCGGCCATGAGCATGGGCGCGGCCAGCGGCAGCTCCACCCGCCACAGGCGCTGTCGGTTCGTCATGCCCACGCCGCGCGCCGCTTCAATGACGGCAGGATCGAGGCCGAGTACGCCGGTGACGCCGTTGCGCACGATGGGCAGCATGGAATACAGCGTCAACGCCAGCAGTGAGGGCAGGAAGCCCAGCGCGGAGAATCCCTGACCGAAGGTGCGTTCGGAAAGCGCCGAGAGAGCAAGCAGCAGGGGATAGAACAGGGCCAGCAGGGCGAGGCTGGGAATGGTCTGAATCAGGCTGGCGAGGGCGAGCACCGGCCAACGCAGGCGGGGGCTGCGGCTGGCGGCCACCGCCAGCGGCAGGCTGATCGCCAGTCCCAGCCCCAGTGCCGCGGCGCTGAGCATGATGTGCTGGCCGAGATAGTCCGGTAGTACCTGGATGGCAGCGGTCAGCGCTTCGCTCACCGGGGTTCTCCGTCGGCTTCGATCAGGGCGCGTACGCGTTCGGCCTGACGGCGCGGCATGTCCATCAGGGCTCTGACGCCGGCATCGGGATGTTCCGTCAGCAGCTCGTGGGGGGTGCCGGCGGCCACGAGGCGGCCCTCGCGCATTACGACGATGCGGTCAGCCAGCAGGACGGCTTCGAGTACATCGTGGGTCACCATGAGCGTGGTCAGGCCCATCTGCTCGTGCAGGCGGCGGTATTCGCTGCCAAGGGCATCGCGAGTGAGTGGATCGAGGGCGCCGAAGGGCTCGTCCATCAGCATGATGGCCGGGCGGGCGGCCAGGGCGCGCGCAACCCCGACCCGCTGGCGTTGGCCACCTGACAGCGCAGCAGACGAGCGATCGGCGAAATCCCGCGGCAGACGGACCATGTCAAGCAACTCCTCTGTACGGCGGGTGATTTCCCCCTGCTGCCAGCCGAGCAGCCGCGGAGTGATGGCAATGTTCTCTGCCACGGTGAGGTGCGGGAACAGGCCAATGCCCTGGAATACATATCCAATTCGCCGGCGCAGCGCGTGCGCCGGCAGTTGATGGACGGACTGGCCTTCCACCTGGATCGAGCCGCTGTCGGCCTCGAGCAGGCGGTTGATGGTTTTCAGGGTGGTGGTTTTGCCTGATCCGGAGCCACCCACCAGCGCCACGAAGGCGCCCTGGGGGATGTCGAGGCTGGCTTCACGGACGGCGAGGGTGTGCCCGCCGTCGAATGATTTTGACACCCGTTCCAGGGCAATCGCTGGCTGGAATGACATGCGGATGGTCCGCCTGGCGTAGCGCCGCTACGGTCCGGAGGTACCCGGTTCCAGGGCGATGTGGGTGCCGTCGCCGGTTTCCACCTGCACGTAGCGCGGCCCGACAGGGCGGTTGCGTCCGCTGTTGACGGTCACCAGTTGCTCCAGCGGAGCGGCTTCGACGTCGGCCTTGGGGCGGGAAACGTACAGATCCGCCTGGAAGAGGCCTTCGGACTCGAAGCCACCGGTGTCCAGGCCACGCGACTGCACGGCTTCCAGGCAGCTGCGGAACTCGTCCACGTCGCGGAAGCGCCGCTGGACGAAGTTGGCGCCGGCAAGCCGTTCGGTGACCAGTCCGAATTCCTCCAGCGCTGCGGCCAGCGGATCGTACGGAAACATCCTCAGCACAAAGGAAATGACCCAGGGTGGCTGCGGCATGGACTGCAGGAGCTGGCGGTAGGTTTTTTCAGTGACGTAACCGACGCAGCCGGTGGAGAGGATGACATTGGTCTTCGCAACAATGGCCGCATCGGATGGAGTGATTTTTTCATCTTCCAGGTTGGCTGTGATGCCCGCATCCAGCAGGCCTACGTTGCAGCCGTAGTCCACCGCAGGCTTGGCGATATCCAGACCGACGAAGCGAGCCATGCCTGTTTCCGGCCAGGCCTGGTAGTAATGTTTGTCCATCTGCAGCAGTTGCGCGGAATCCACGCCCATCACTTCGCGTCGCGCATAGCGCCGCCGCAGAGTGTTGAAGCCCAGCGGGAAGCGATGTACAGCGGCATTGATGCCGTAGGAACAGCCGACGTCAAGCACCACGGGCACGGTGTCATAGACTTTGAGTCTGGCTTCGAGGATTTGTCGCACGACCGGTTCGGCGACGTCGGGAATCATGTAGTCGAGTGCGCCCAGCACGGAGAAATAATCGCGTGGGTCATCGGCGGTATAGATGTCGTTGAAGTTGGCTTTGGCGATGTTGATAGCTGAGAATTTGTGATCCAACGATGGGGTCCTCCCTTGATGCTGCGGCACGAGAGGTGTGGCGCTTCGAAGGGCGCATTCTAGCAGTGTTCGACGTGCATGCGGAGAAAAAGGCTGTATTTTCAGGCTCCACGTGCGTTCGCACGGCGTGATCAGCGCAAATAAGGCGTAATCAGCGTTGCCGTATGCATGGCGCGATTCTCGTGCGGCGTTGCGAGAGCCGCTTCGCGATATTCAATGCACGTACTTAATGTGCGTACTTGATGGTGCAGCCGTAAGCGGTGGTGACCGGTTGCGAGACCGGTTTGCCCGCGCGCGCTTCATTCAGCGCGGCCTGCACGTAGTTCGTGGCGGTGGCGATATCCGCCGGATTCGCAGAACGTATGCTGTCGATGGCGCCAGCGTATATCAGCGCGCCCTGTGGGTCGATGACATACATGTGCGGGGTGGTCTTGGCTGCATACAAACGACCGACCTGGCCGTCAAGGTCGAGCAGCATGGCGGCGGGTGCGCCACCCGTTTCCTTGAGCCAGGCCTGCATCTGATCGGCATCGCGGTATTCGCTGTGACCGGGATGGGTGGAATTGATGGTAAGCCAGGCAATGTCCTGTGCGCCGAGGGATTTCTGCAGTTGCGGCATGTTGCCGCTGTCGTAGTGCTTGCGCACGAACGGGCAGCTGGGATTCACCCATTCCAGCACAACATAGCGCCCTGCGAAATCTGCGAGGCTGATGGCCGCGCCCTGTCCGTCGTGCAGCGTGAAATCGGGTGCCGGGTTGCCGACCTTGACGGCGGCGGCCAGAGCAACGGCACACACGCCCGCCAGGGCAGTGCCAATCAGGCTGTTACGTACACTGCGTTTCATTGGGAGACTCCCTGAAGGGTTGATGTCGGGGTAAAGGCCTTTGCTTAGGCGCGGCTACCGGCGGTTGGTTCCGGCGGAAGGTGCCTGTGGCGCCTGTCTGTGGCCGTGATTCAGATTCAGCTTCAGGGGTCACGGCTACTGAAGATACGCCCAAAGGACAATGTCAGTCCCACATCCGGGGTGTTGTTGAAGTTGCGCAGGTTCTCCGTCAGTCCGAATCGCAGCACGTTGCCGCGGTGGCGCCATTGCAGTCCGGCTGTCAGCTGCAGTTTGTCTGCGGACAACTCGCTGAGGGTGGTGTTCTGGACGGTGCTGCGGCTGGCATACAGCTGCATGACCAGTCCCACACGCCGCGTCAGGCGCGTCTCCCAGCCGGCGATGACAGTGGGAATCCACTGGTCCCCGGCCAGCCGCGGGTCCGGGCTGGCGAAGTACACCGCCGAGGCAGTCAGGTACAGCGCGTTGCGCCTCAGGAAGTGCTGATAGGATACCTGCAGGCCGTAGTCGGTGGCTCCGGTGGACACGAAGGTCTGTTCGCCCTGCCGCGGCAATTTCACCGCTGTTTCCAGAATCAGGTTCCAGCCCTTCGGCTTGCCGTGAAGGGAGTAGCGCAGGCCGAACACCGGGTCGCCCAGATCGCCGCGCGGCGGCCCGTCGATGACCATCTGCAGCTGCGGCAGATCGACGATGGCCTGCCACCGGTTGTAGGGCACGAATTCGCGTCCGGCGTTGCTGAAGCCGAACTGACCGTGAAAATCCTCGATAACACTGTCGAGCAGACCGGCGTCGAAGAAGAAGTAGGGGATGGTCACGTACAGGCCGATGTGCTCGCTGGCCCGGTGGTGCAGGGTCAGGTCGAGCAGGCCGTATTCGCCGTCAATCAGGTAGGCCTCACCCGGCAGGTCGATGATGGCCGCCACATCGGCTGGAGTGAGTTCCGCGCGTCGTATGCCCCTCTCCTCGAGCCATTCGGCCACGTTGCCCGATCGGGCCCAGGTGTTCTGGTAGGAGAGGATGGTCTCGATGGCGGAAGTGCCTGGCGAGGCGTTGACGGCATGGGCTGGGAGAAAGTCCAGCCGGGCCAGCCCGAAGGGGGTCATATCCCTCACCCGCATCAGGCCCAGGCGCTCCCATTCCGCAGTTGCGCTGTCCGTGCCGGCAGCCGGGACCGCCGTGGCTACGCACATCAATGCCGCTGCCATGCCTGCGGCGACTGTGGTTTTCAGCATTGGTGCCAATTCCCGCCCGGGCCGCATGCCCGTCCTGTCCCGATGGCATGCCGCGGCCTCGGCGGGATTCCATCATCTGCCCCCATCGGGTACACTCCGCGCCCTCGGTTCGCTCGGGAACTGGGCGGAGAGCGTGTGTAGGAGCTTAAGACAAAAGGCCCCCCGAGGGGCTTTTTTTGTTTTTGGGGGGCCGGTTTCGGTTATGGGGCGGAAAGAACTCGTCGAGCTGCTGGAGCCAGGCATCAAGGCGCTGGGTTATGAACTGGTTGACCTGACCTACGGGGGTGGGCGCGGCAAGCTCCTGCGGCTGTACATCGGCAAACCCGGCGAGGCGATCAGTATCGGTGACTGTGAGCGGGTGACCTGGGCAGTCAGCGAGGTACTCGACGCGGAGGACCCCATCCCGGGCCATTACACGCTGGAGGTGTCCTCGCCTGGGGACCGGACGCCGAAGACAGCAGGCTCGCAGAACGGGGCTGGGACAATCGGGGCAACAGAGTAAGTTAATGAACAAAGACATCCTGATGGTGGTGGATGCCGTCTCCAACGAGAAGGGCGTCGAGAAGGAAATCATTTTCGATGCGCTGGAGGCGGCGCTTGCCTCGGCAACCCGCAAAAAGCACGGCGAGGATATGGACGCGCGCGTGGCCATCGACCGCAATACTGGTGAATACGATACTTTTCGTCGCTGGAAGGTATTCGCCGATGATTCCACGGAGCTGGAATTCCCCGAGCGCGAACTGCGGCTGGACGATGCGCATGACCTCGACCCGAAGGCCGAGCCGGGCGGTTTCGTGGAGCAGCCCATGGAGTCGGTGTCCTTTGGGCGCATCGCTGCGCAGACCGCCAAGCAGGTGATTGTGCAGAAAGTGCGCGAGGCCGAGCGCGCCATGGTGGTGGAGGAATATAAGGATCGCGTCAATACGCTGGTCAGTGGCATCGTCAAGCGCGTGGATCGCAACGGCATTTTCGTGGATCTTGGCAGCAATGCCGAGGGTTTCATTCCGCGCGAGGACATGATCCCGCGTGAGCCGGTGCGGCCACAGGACCGCATCAAGGCATTTCTGCGCGAGGTGCGCTCCGAGCCCCGTGGTCCGCAGCTGTTCCTCACCCGCACCGCCCCGGAATTCCTCATTGAGCTGTTCAAACTGGAGGTGCCGGAAGTCGGCCAGGGTCATATCCAGATACTGGCTGCTGCCCGTGATCCGGGAGTGCGCGCCAAGATCGCGGTGAAGACCAATGATCCGCGCATTGATCCGGTTGGAGCCTGCGTCGGTATGCGCGGCTCGCGTGTGCAGGCAGTGTCCAACGAGATCGCCGGTGAGCGCGTGGACATCATCCCGCATGATGAGAATTCCGCGCAGTTCGTCATCAACGCCATGTCGCCGGCCGAAGTTACCTCAATCGTCGTCGACGAGGATTCCCACAGCATGGATCTGGCGGTGGCCGAGGACAAGCTTTCCCAGGCCATCGGCCGCGGCGGGCAGAATATCCGCCTGGCCAGCCAGCTCAGCGGCTGGGAGTTGAACGTGATGACTGAGTCGGCTGCCGAGGCAAAGAGCGAGGGTGAGTCGAAGAATCTGACGGAAGCGTTCATGAAGCAGCTCGACGTCGATGTGGACGTTGCCACCATTCTGGTGCAGGAAGGTTTCTCCACCATCGAAGAAGTGGCCTATGTTCCCACCGGCGAGCTGACGGCTATCGATGAATTTGACGAGGGCATCGTCAAGGAACTGCGCAACCGGGCGCGTGATGCGCTGCTCACGCAGGCCATTGCCAGCGAAGAAACCGTGGAACAGGCCGAACCTGCTGAGGATCTGCTGTCGCTGGAGGGTATGGACGATGAGCTGGCGGTGCAGCTGGCCCGCGGCGGAGTTTGTTCGCGCGAAGATCTTGCCGAGCAGTCTATCGATGAGCTGGTCGAGCTGGGTGGTCTGGACGCGGAACGAGCCGGTAAGCTCATCATGGCCGCACGGGCCCATTGGTTTGAGCAAGAAGCCCAGAAAGAAGCTCAGAAAGAAGTCTAGAGGAACAATATGGCTGATGTCACCGTAGCGCAGTTTGCCGAGGTGCTGAAAGTGCCGGTCGAGAAGCTGCTGACGCAGCTCGACGAGGCTGGTATTCACGTGTCCGGCGCCGACGCCGCCATCAGCGACGATGCCAAGATGGAGTTGCTGACGTTCCTGCGCCGCAGTCATGGTCATGGAAGCGATTCCGTCAATGCCGCGCCCAGCAAGATTACGCTGCGACGCAAATCGCAGAGCGAGCTGCGCCTGGCCAGCACCCAGGGCCGCGCACGTACGGTCAATGTCGAGGTGCGTCGCAAGCGCACCTACGTCAAGCGCGATGTGCTTGAAGAGCAGGCGCGCCAGCAGCAGGAAGAGGTTGATCGCAAGCGCGAGGCTGAGGAGCAGGCGCGGCGGGAGATTGAGCAGCGCGCTGAACAGGAAAAACGTGAGCGGGAAAATCTCGAGGCTGAGAACCAGCGCCGCCTGGAGGAGGAAGCCCGCGGGCGTGCGCAGGCTGAAGCGGAAAGCCGCCGCCAGGTTCAGTCTCGTGAGACCGAAGAACAGGGGCGCCAGACGAGTGCCAAAGAGGCGCCGGCTGCAAACAGGCCAGTTGCCAGGCCAGTTGCGCCACCACCACCACCGCCGCCAAAACAAAAGGACTCCGGCCGCAAAGGTACATCCGACGCTGATCGCAACACCCGTTACGGGCGTCAGGAACTGCATGTAGTTGGCGACGTCAGTGCGCGCTACAAAAAGAAGCGCCGCATGCGATCACGGTCGGCTGCCGCGGTGGACGCTCAGCACGGATTCGAGATGCCCACCGCTCCGGTGGTGCGCGAGGTCAGCATTGGCGAGACCATTTCCGTCGCCGAGCTGGCGCAGAAGATGGCCGTAAAAGCCAATGAAGTCATCAAGGTGATGATGAACATGGGCGTGATGGCCACCATCAACCAGCCCATCGACCAGGATACGGCGGTGTTGGTGATCGAGGAGATGGGCCACACACCGAAGCTGGTGCAGGAAGATGCCATTGAATCGAGCCTGCAGTCAGGTGAAACGGCTGGCGATGCCATAGCGCGTCCGCCGGTGGTGACCGTGATGGGCCATGTCGATCACGGCAAGACTTCACTCCTCGACTACATCCGTCGCGCCAAGGTGGTGGCGGGGGAGGCCGGTGGCATTACGCAGCACATCGGTGCGTACCATGTGGAGACGCCCAAGGGCGTGGTGACCTTCCTGGATACGCCGGGTCACGCCGCCTTTACTGCCATGCGTGCTCGTGGTGCCCAGATTACGGACATTGTCGTCCTGGTCGTGGCCGCAGACGACGGCGTCATGCCGCAGACGATCGAGGCCATCCAGCACGCCCGGGCCGCGGGGGTTCCCATTGTTGTAGCGGTGAACAAGATCGACAAGAGCGATGCCGATCCCGAGCGGGTTCGTACCGAACTGTCGAAGCACGAAATCATCGCCGAGGAATGGGGCGGCCAGAATCTGTTCATCAATGTGTCGGCCAAGGCCGGCACCGGTATCGACCAGCTGCTCGATGCGCTGCTGCTGCAGGCGGAGATCCTCGAGCTCAAGGCTCCGGTCAGCGGCATGGCTGCGGGCATGGTGGTGGAATCAAGCCTTGAGAAGGGACGTGGAGCGGTGGCTACGGTGCTGGTCAAGCACGGCACACTCAAGCTTGGCGATCCCATCCTGGCCGGGCAGGAATTTGGCCGCGTGCGCGCCATGTTCGACGAAGCCGGCAAGCCGGTGCAATCGGCAGGGCCTTCCATGCCAGTGGTGGTCCTCGGCCTTTCGGGTTCACCCAACGCGGGCGATGAGCTGCTGGTAGTGGAAAGTGAGCGCAAGGCGCGCGAAGTGGGTATGTACCGCCAGGGTAAGTTCCGCGACGTGAAACTGGCCAGGCAAGGTCCGGCAACGCTGGAGGATGTCTTCTCGCAGCTGGGCGAAGCCAAGGCGGGCGTGGTTGCCGTGGTGGTCAAGGCCGATGTGCAGGGCAGTGCCGGAGCATTGCGCGAGGCGCTGGAGAAGCTGTCCACCGACGAGGTGGTGGTCAAGGTTCTCGCCAGCGGTGTGGGTGGAATCACCGAATCCGATGTGACGCTGGCAGTGGCATCCAAGGCCCGCATTATCGGTTTCAACGTGCGTGCCGATTCGGCGGCCCGCGAGGTCATCAAGGATACCGGTCTGGATGTGCGCTACTACAGCGTCATCTACGAGGCCATTGACGAGGTCAAGCAGCAGATGTCCGGCATGCTCGCGCCGGAGGTCAGGGAACAGATCCTGGGCCTGGCCCAGGTGCGTGAAGTGTTCCGCTCCAGCAAATTCGGCACCGCGGCTGGCTGTCTGGTGCTCGAAGGCACCGTCAAGCGCAACCTTCCCATCCGCGTGCTACGCGACAACGTGGTGATCTTCGAAGGGGCGCTGGAATCGCTCCGTCGCTTCAAGGACGATGTGGGCGAGGTGCGTGCCGGCACAGAGTGCGGCATTGGGGTGAAGAACTACAATGACGTGAAGGTCGGAGACCAGATCGAGTGTTATTCGCGGGTAGAAATAACGCGAACGATTCAATAGTCGGGACATCCGAGCGCCGCCATGCCCCGCGACCCCCATCGTCGAGTCCGCATTGAAAGTGCGCTGCAGCGCGCCGTAAGCGATCTGTTGCGCCGCGAGGTCAAGGATCCGCGTGTGGGCAGCATCACCATAACGGCGGTGAAGCTCTCGCCCGACATGGGTCATGCCAGGTTGTACTACACCGTATTCGGCGACAACGGGAACGCGCAGAGTGTGCAGGCCGGCCTGGAGAACGCGGCGCGATTTCTGCGCGGGCAGGTGGGTCGGGAATTGCGCTTGCGGGTGGCGCCGGAGCTGACATTCCGGCTCGACGAGCAGATCGCCACCGGTGAGCGGCTGGCGGCATTGATCGACAACGCGGTGGCGGCAGATCGAAAACATGATGATGAATCGGGTACTTGACGGCATCGTGCTGCTGGACAAGCCGTTGGGACTCAGTTCCAACGATGCGCTGCAGCGCGTGAAACGACTGTTCGGCGCGCGCAAGGCCGGCCACAGTGGCAGCCTTGACCCGCTGGCCAGCGGCATGCTGCCGATCTGCTTTGGCAAGTCCACGCGGCTCTCTGCCACGCTGCTCGATGCGCGCAAGTGCTATCGGTTCACTATTCATCTGGGGACGCGGACCTCCACCGGAGACCGGGAAGGAGAGATCGTTCAGGACTGTGCGGTTCCGCAGCTCGATGCGGCGGCAATCGAGGCGGCCCTGGCAGGCTTCCGTGGCCCCCAGATGCAGATTCCACCCATGTATTCGGCGCTCAAGCACCAGGGCCGGAGGCTGTACGAACTGGCTCGCAAGGGCATAGAGGTCGAGCGCGAGCCGCGCCCGATCCGCATCGATGAGCTGCAACTGGAGGGCTGGAATTCGCTCGAACTGGCGCTGCGGGCGGTGTGCTCCAAAGGCACCTATGTGCGGGTACTGGCGGAGGATATCGCCCGGGCCCTGGGTAGCTGCGGTCACGTGGCCGTGCTGCGGCGGCTGTGGGTGGAGCCCTATGGCGAGGAGCAGATGGTGTCGCTGCAGGCCCTGGAAGCCGAGCCGGACTGGCCGGCCAGGGACCGCTGGTGTCTGCCGGGCGCAATACCAAGTGCCATCAAGCAGTTGTGAGTATGGGGGGGCAGCGGGTAGAATGCGCGGCCTTATTCAAGGTGCAGAGAAATCATTTGAGGATCAAGGTCCGATGTCATTGAACACTCAGGAAAAAAGCTCGATTGTTACCGCCTACCGACGCGGTCCCGCGGACACCGGTTCTCCCGAGGTTCAGATCGCGCTGCTGTCCGGGCGCATCAGCAGCCTGGGCGACCACTTCTCCGCGCACAAGGGCGATCACGCCTCGCGCCGTGGCCTGCTGAAGATGGTCAGCCAGCGCCGCAAGCTTCTCGATTACCTCAAAGACACCTCTCCCGACACCTATCAGTCTGTCGTTGAACGCCTCGGTCTGAGGCGTTAGTTGTCACCCCGGAATTCGTTACAGACCGGCGGATGCATGGAGGTTGTCCACGTTTTCCAGTGCTACTGTTCCTGGAAGCGTGGGTGACATCGATGCGCCCGTCAGGCAGCCGTTTTCATCTTCAAGCAAGTCAATCCAAAAGGCATACAGCGTGAGCGCAGCGATCAAGAAAAGTTTTGAACTCGGCGGCCAGACCGTCACCCTGGAAACCGGTGAGATGGCCCGTCAGGCCGATGGCGCCGTACTTGTCAGCATGTCCGGAACGGTGGTGCTGGTCACTGCGGTGGGCGCCAAGAAAGCGATGGAAGGCCGCGATTTCTTCCCCCTGACGGTCAACTACCAGGAAAAGACCTATGCTGCGGGGCGCATTCCCGGCGGCTTCTTCAAGCGCGAAGGGCGTCCCACCGAGAAGGAAACCCTTACCTGCCGCCTTATCGACAGGCCCATCCGTCCGCTATTTCCCGATGGCTTCAGAAATGAAGTGCAGGTGGTGGCCACGGTCCTGTCGCTCAATCCTGATGTGAATGCCGATATCCCGGCAATGCTGGGCGCCTCCGCTGCGCTGGCGCTGAGCGGCATGCCCTTCGCTGGTCCGATCGGCGCCGTCCGCGTCGGTTATAAAGACGGCCAGTACCTGATCAATCCCACCAACACGCAGCTGGCCGAGTCCCAGCTCGACCTGGTGGTGGCCGGTACCGCCCAGGGCGTCATGATGGTTGAATCGCAGGCCTCCGGCCTGTCGGAAGAGGCCATGCTGGGTGCGGTGACGAACGGGCACGAGCAGATGCAGGTGGTCATTGCCGCCATCAACGAGTTGGCGGCTGAAGCCGGCAAGCCGAAATGGGTTCTGTCGCTGCCCGAGGCGGACAAGGAACTCGAAGCGGCCGTGGCGCAGCAGGCCGAAGCGGCGCTGGGCGATGCCTATCAGATCACCGAGAAGCAGGATCGCTACGCGCGTGTCGGCGAAATCAAGGCTGCGACAGTGGAAGCGCTGAGCGGCGGGGAAGACCCGCGCTGGAGCGCCAAGGCAGTGGGCAATCAGCTGTCCAGCCTGGCAAGCGCCATTGTGCGCAACGGCATTCTCGCCGGTGGCAAGCGCATCGACGGACGCGATACGCGCACCGTACGCCCGATTACGATACGCACCGGCGTGCTGCCCCGCGCACACGGCTCGGCGCTGTTCACGCGTGGAGAAACCCAGGCGCTGGTGGTGACCACTCTCGGCACCGGCCGTGACGCCCAGATCATTGATGCGCTGGAAGGCGAGCGCAAAGAGCCGTTCATGCTCCATTACAACTTCCCGCCGTTCTCCGTCGGCGAGACCGGCATGATGACCGGACCGAAGCGCCGCGAAATCGGCCACGGTAACCTGGCTCGTCGTGGTATCGCCGCGGTGATGCCGGAAATGGCCAGCTTCCCGTACGTCATTCGCGTGGTGTCGGAAGTTCTGGAGTCCAACGGCTCCAGCTCCATGGCGAGCGTGTGTGGCACCAGTCTGGCACTGATGGATGCGGGCGTGCCGATCAAGGCCGCCGTGGCTGGTGTGGCCATGGGTCTGGTGAAGGAAGGCGAGCGCTACCAGGTGCTCACCGACATCCTCGGTGACGAGGATCATCTCGGTGACATGGATTTCAAGGTTGCCGGTACAAAGGACGGTGTTACCGCGTTGCAGATGGACATAAAGATCGACAGCATCACCGCCGAGATCATGCAGGTGGCGTTGACGCAGGCGCGCGAGGCGCGGCTGCACATCCTCGAACGTATGAACTCGGTATTGAGCGCCACGCGCGAGAACATGTCCGAATGGGCGCCGACCATCATTACCTTCAAGATTGATCCGGAGAAAATCCGCGAGGTCATCGGCAAGGGCGGTGCAGTCATTCGTTCCATCACCGAGGAAACCGGTACCACCATCGATATCGAAAATGACGGCAACGTGAAGATTGCCTCGGTGAACGGCGCCGCCGGGCGCGAGGCGCAGCGACGCATCGAGCTGATTACCGCCGACGTTGAAGTCGGCCAGGTCTACGAGGGCAAGGTCGCCCGGCTGATGGACTTTGGCGCCTTTGTGACCATCCTGCCGGGCAAGGACGGCCTGGTGCATATCTCGCAGATATCCGAGGAGCGGGTCGAACGGGTCAGCGACAAGCTCAATGAAGGCGATGTCATCAAGGTGAAAGTGCTGGAAGTGGATCGGCAGGGGCGGATCCGGCTGTCCATGCGCGACATTGGTGAATAGGATGGCTCCAGGAGGCACCACCCCCTTGGACGACTCCTCCCCTCGATAAGTCTCTCTCAGGTGGGAGAAGCGGGCACGCTCTGCTTCTCCCCATCCTGCCCCGCCCGCTGACCGAGAAAGGCCTTCAGACTCTGTTCCAGGTGCTGACGCACCGCGCCGTGCAGCTCATTGCCGTGGGAGCGGATTATCCTGGAGAGTAAGTCCTTGGTGAGCAACGGATCGCCCCGGTGCTCCAGATCGGCTATGACCTGCAGCAGAATGCTGTGGGTGATGTCTTCCTGAGAGCGCTTGTCGAGGACCCGAAAATCGACTTTTTCCAGTACCAGCAGGCGAATGTCCGCCAGCGTGATATACCGACTCTGCGCCGTGTCGTAGAGACGGCGGTTCGGGTACTTTTTAATGACTCGCGTATCGCCCATGGGTATACCCCTGCGAGTTGGGCCGCCATCGGCCGGCAGGGTCATACTACGCCTATCGGGCTCCGGAGCCCAAATTTCCCGTATGCCCCCCCGTGGGGCCTGATTCAGCGGTAGCGGTCGTCGCGGTCGCCGTACTGCCGCTCGCGCCGCTCGCGCCGCTCCTGGGCCTCCAGGGAGAGTGTGGCGACTGGACGGGCTTCCAGCCGCTTGATGCCGATTTCCTCGCCGGTTTCCAGGCAGTAGCCGTAGGTGCTGTCGTCTATACGGGCCAGGGCTTCATCGATCTTGCGGATGAGTTTGCGCTCCCGATCACGGGTGCGTAGCTCCAGGCTGAATTCCGATTCCTGGGTGGCACGATCATTCGGGTCGGGGAAATTGGCTGCTTCGTCCTTCATGTGCAGCACTGTACGGTCGACTTCCTCCATCAAATCGCGCTTCCAGCTGTTGAGGATAAAGCGGAAGTGATCGAGCTGCTCCTGATTCATGTACTGCTCGCCGCGGCGGGGGATGTAGGGCTTTACATCCCGCGGACCGGACAGCAGGCTCATATCGTAGCCATCGGCCTCTTCGGCATCAGAATCAGCGGTGGCGGCAAGGGATTTCGGCAGGGGTTCGTCGGCAAGTCTGGGCACTTTGGGTTTCGCTGCAAGAGTGGGGGAGGGTCTGGATTTAGCTGGCGCCGCCGGCTTGGCGGTGCGGGATCGGGTGCTCGTTCGAGTGCTCCTTCGGGTGGCAGGCTGGGTCGCTGGCTTTACCGCTGGCTTTGCCTTTGGTATGGCCTTGGCTTTTGCCCTGGTTTTTACTGCAGATTTCGCCGCTGTCGTTTTCACTTTAGCCCTCCCTTTGGCCTTCCCCTTGACCTTCGCCTTGGCCCTCGCTTTGGCCGGAGCCTTCGCCCGGGGCCGGGAGGCAGAGGGCCGGGTGCGTGCGGCCGACGGCTTGCGTACTGCCTTTTTTGGCTTCGCCTTCGTGGTTTTTTTGGCGCGCATGTCGCCTCCAGACCCAAAAGAGGCGGGGATTATACCGGCGCCTATTGACCTGTACAGGGGGCCCCTCAGGGCGGAGTCTGTACGGCCGGAGGCGCGCTCCAGCCCGCCGCGCGGTGCTCGGCAATGATGGTGGTGTAGATGCCGCCGCGCACATTGAATTTTGCGGTTACGCGAATGAAGCGCGGCGCCAGCGCGGCGACCAGATCGTCGAGGATTTCGTTGGTGATGGCCTCGTGAAAGGCGCCCCGGTCGCGGAAGGACCAGATGTACAGTTTCAGGGATTTCAGCTCGACGCACAGCGCCTCGGGCACGTACTCCAGCTCCAGCGTGGCGAAATCCGGTTGCCCGGTGCGCGGACACAGGCAGGTAAACTCCGGCAGCGTCATGCGCAGGGTATAGTCGCGCGCCGGTGCGGGGTTGGGAAACGTTTCCAGGGTGCTCTTGTCCATGCGTTTAATCTACACTATCGCCCCATCATGCGACTGACACGAATCAAGCTCGCCGGCTTCAAGTCCTTCGTCGACCCCACCACCGTCAACTTTCCGAGCAACCTTACGGGCGTAGTAGGCCCAAACGGTTGCGGCAAGTCGAACATCATCGATGCGGTGCGCTGGGTCATGGGGGAAATCTCCGCCAAACACCTGCGCGGGGACTCGATGGCCGACGTTATTTTCAACGGTTCCGGTGGGCGCAAGCCCGTGGGTACCGCCTCCATCGAACTGGTATTCGACAATTCCGACGGCAAAATCGGCGGGCAGTATGCCAGCTACAGTGAGGTGTCACTGAAGCGGGTCGTGTCGCGCGACGGGGTGTCCACATACCTCATCAACGGTTCCAAATGCCGGCGCAAGGACATCACGCAGCTGTTTCTAGGTACCGGCCTGGGCTCGCGTAGCTACGCCATCATCGAGCAGGGCATGATCTCGCGCCTGATCGAAGCCAAGCCGGATGACCTGCGTGCTTTCCTGGAGGAAGCTGCCGGCATATCCCGCTACAAGGAACGGCGCCGCGAGACGGAAAATCGTATTGCGCACACTCGCGAGAATCTTGAGCGACTCACCGATTTGCGCGAGGAAGTGGAGAAGCAGATTCGTCACCTGCAACGCCAGGCGGCCACGGCACGGCGCTATCAGGCGCTGAAAGAGGATGAACGCAAGCTGCACGCAGAAGTGCTCGCGTTGCGCCTGCGTCATCTCGACGCCGATGCCGGTACCCGCGAGCAGCGCGTGCGTGAGCGCGAGGTGGCCATGCAGTCTGCCATCGCGGATTTGCGCAATGTCGAGGCCGCCATCGAAAAGGCACGCGCGGAGCAGATCGAGCGCAATGAGGTGCTGAACGGCGTCCAGGGCCGCTACTACCAGATGGGCGCTGATGCGGCCCGCACCGAGCAGTCGATCCAGCATAGCCGCCAGCTGCGCCAGCGCCAGCGCACGGATCTGGACCAGGCCGACCAGGGCATCGCAGAACTCGGTATCCAGCTGCAGCGTGACGAGGCTCAGGCGCAGGAACTGCTCAGTGCCCTTGCTACGCTGGAGCCCGAGCATGAGGCGGCGCGCGTTCGTGAGCAGGCCTCAGCGGAGCGGCTTGGCGAGGTGGATGCGGCCATGCAGACCTGGCAGCAGGGCTGGGAGCGGCACACCGCTGCCAGCGGCGAAGCGCAGCAGCGTGCCCAGGTCGAGAAGGCCCGTATCGAGGAGATTGAAAACCGCCTGCAGAGTCTGCTGGCTCAGCGCGAGCGTTTGGCCCAGGAGCGGGAACGGCTGGTGGAAGCTGATCACGATGCACGTCTGGCTGACCTGACCGGGCGTGATCAGGCGTTGCGTGAGGGCGCCGAGACGCAGACCCAGGAGCTGCAGCAGATCGTTGAGCAACTACAGGCCGCGCGCGATAACGAGAAGCGCCTGGGAACGGGGCGCGATCAGGCGCGCCAGGCGTTGCAGAAAGCGCAGGGCCGCCTGGTTTCCCTTCAAGCGCTGCAGCAGGCGGCGCTGGGGCAGGCTGAGGGCAAGGTGGCCCAGTGGCTGGCAAAGCATGATCTGGCCGCCCATCCACGCCTCGCACAGCAACTGGAGGTGACGCCGGGCTGGGAGCGGGCGGTGGAGACGGCGCTGGGCGCCTGGCTCGAAGCGGTCTGCGTGGACGGTTTTGACGCCGTCACTGGCGTACTGGGCGATTTCAGTGGCGGACAGGTGACTTTCGTCGGCAGCGGCACGAGTGGCTCGTCGGAATCGCCGGATGCGCTGCTCGGAAAGGTCAAGGGACCCGCGGCGCTGTTGTCCCTGCTGAATGGCGTGCTCGCGGCCGATTCCCTGGCTGAAGCCCTGTCGCGTCGCGATGGACTGACCGCCGGGCAGTCCATCATCACCCGCGAGGGCATCTGGATCGGCCGCGAATGGCTGCGCGTCAGCAGCGCGGGCGCCGAGGAAAGTGATGCTCATGCCGGTGTGATCGCCCGTGAGCAGGATATTCGTGTGCTGCAGGGCGAGATCGAAGCCGCTCACAAACAGGCGACGAAGCTGGAGGAAGACCTGACAGCTGCCCGCGAGGAACTGGCGATTCTCGAGACCCGCCGCGAGGAGCTGCAGCAGGAAATCAACCGTCGCCATCACGAGCATTCGCAGATTCGCGCCCAGCTCGAGGCCCTGCATGCCCGGGCCGGAGAGACGGCTGCGCGCATTGAAAGACTGACAGCGGATACCGGGCGGCTTGACGAGGAGATCGCCAAAGCCGAAGGCGCTGTGCGCGAGGCGCGGGCGCGGCTGGGGGAGGCGTTGGCGGCGCTGGAAGTGCTGGATGCCGAACGCCCGGGGCTGGAAGGGGAGCGCGATGAAGTACGCGCGCGCCTTGCCGATGCGCGCACGAATGCGCAGGCCGATCAGACCAGGGCCAGGGAAGTGGCTATACAGCTGGAGTCGCGGCGCTCGGCACAGTCATCTACGCTTGCGGCGCTGGAGCGAATGCGTGCACAGATGGAGCAGATCGCCAGGCGCAGGGCTGAGTTGCATATGGAGCTGGAGAACGGCGTGGAACCTCTGGCGGAATTGGAGCGCGCGCTGCAGCAGGCGCTGGAGCAGCGTTCCGCGGTGGAGGGGGAGCTGACCGCGGCGCGCGAGGCCGTGGAGGCCTGTGATGCCGGCCTGCGGACGCTTGGCGAGCAGCATGCCGAATGCGAAGGGCGCGTCGAGCACACTCGTGCCGCCATGGAGGAGGCACGCCTTGATGCGCAGGAAACCCGTGTGCGCCGGCAGGGTCTGGCTGAGCAGTTCGCTGCTACCCGGTTCGAGCTGGCCGCGGTGCTGGAAGCCCTGCCGCCGGATGCCGAGGTCGGTGTCTGGGAACAGGATCTCACCGCGACCGGTGAGAAGATCGCCCGCCTCGGTTCAGTCAACCTCGCAGCCATCGATGAATTCAAGGAACAGTCTGAACGCAAGGAGTATCTGGACCGGCAGAACGCCGATCTCACCGAAGCACTGGCCACGCTGGAAACGGCCATTCGCAAGATAGATCGCGAAACCCGACAGCGCTTCCAGGACACGTTCGATCACGTCAACGCCGGATTGAAGGACAAATTTCCGCGTTTATTCGGCGGCGGGCATGCGTACCTGGAGATGACCGGCGAGGACATCCTCGATGCGGGTGTGGCCATCATGGCGCGTCCACCGGGCAAGCGGAACAGCACCATTCATCTGCTTTCGGGCGGAGAGAAGGCGTTGACCGCCGTGGCGCTGGTGTTTTCCATTTTCGAACTGAACCCGGCGCCTTTCTGCCTGCTCGATGAGGTGGATGCGCCGCTTGACGACCACAACGTTGGACGGTTCTGCGACATCGTCAAGAGCATGTCTGAACACGTACAGTTCCTCTTCATCACCCACAACAAGGCCACCATGGAACTGGCCTCGCAGCTTATCGGCGTCACCATGAGCGAGCCCGGCGTATCCAGGCTGGTAGCCGTGGATGTCGACGAGGCCATGCGCATGGCGGCGATGTAGGCGGTCAGATGCCCGGGCTGCGCTGGATATTGCTGGGGCTCGGAGCATTGTTCTGCCTGGGGCTGTGGTGGTGGGAAAGTCATCGCCGGCGCCAGGCGGCAGATGATGACATGCATGCCGATTTTGTCCCGCCACGTCATGCGCGGATTTCCACCGGGCGATTGGAGCCGACCATAGGCGCGGAGCCGCAGGAAGGCAGCGAGTCGGCGGTGGGGGATGTCCCGGCAGGCCGCTGGAACGAAACGCCTCCCCCGTGGGAGAACGAGAACGAGAGCGCCGACGCGGACGCTGTGGCGGACGCTGTGGCGGACGATGGCGATGAATGGCAGTCAGAGCAGGGCCCGGAGCATGGCCCGTCACAGGGTCCGGAACAGGACGACGGCAACGGGGAGGATGAAGCGGCGCGCATCGTCAGCATGCGGCTTTTCTCCGCGCCGGATGAGCCATTCGATGGTCGTGCGTTGCTCAATGCCCTGCGTATGCAGGGTCTGCAGCACGGCAAGTTCTCCATCTTTCACAAGTACGATGCGCGCGGGGGGCGTCAGTTCAGCGTGGCCAGCCTGCTGGAGCCCGGTAGCTTCGATCTCGGTCGTATGGAACAGATGACCTTCAAGGGCGTCATTCTGTTTGCTGTGCAGCGGGATGCCGGTGAGGCCGGGCTGGCGGAGATGCGTCGCACCGCACAGGCGTTGGCCGGACAGCTGCGCGGCACTCTCACTGCAGAGCGGTAATTCGCCAATGGCCGCTCCCGCCGCCGCTCGCAAGAAAGTTGACACTCTGCGCAGGCAGATCGAGCACCACAACAGTCTCTACTACGTACTCGATACGCCGGAAATTTCTGATGCTGAATATGATCGTTTGCTGCGCGAGCTGCAGACGCTGGAAGGTGAATACCCCGACCTGGTGACACCCGACTCGCCGACTCAGCGCGTGGGCGCTGCACCCGTCGTGGCCTTCGGTCAGGTCACGCACAGCGTGCCGATGACCTCGCTGGACAATGCCTTCAATGCCGAGGAAGCCCGCGAATGGGATCAGCGGGTGCGCAACGGCCTGGACGCGGAGGGCGAGGTTCGGTACGTAACCGAACCCAAGTTCGATGGCACCTCGGTAAGTTTGCGATACGAAGACGGGCTGCTGGTCCGCGCAGGTACACGCGGTGATGGCTCGATCGGCGAGGATGTCACCGTCAACGTTCGTACCGTCAGGAGCGTGCCACTGAAGCTGCGCGGCACGGGGTGGCCGCAGCTGCTGGAGGTGCGTGGCGAAATCGTCATACCGGTGAAGGCCTTCGAGCGCATGAATGCCGAGCAGACGAGCAAGGGCGGCAAGATCTTTGCAAATCCGCGCAATGCCGCAGCAGGCAGTCTGCGCCAGCTGGATCCGCGCATGACGGCGGCGCGGCCGCTGGCATTCTTTCCCTGGGGTCTGGGTGCAAGCTCGGCGCCGGTGGCACAGAGCTACTCGGAAATTGTGGCGCGGTTGCGCGACTGGGGATTTCGTATTACCGAATTTTTCAGCGTACAGACGGGCATTGATGCGTGCCTGAAGTATTACGCTGATCTGCATGCTCGGCGTGCCCGGCTGCCGTTCGAGATCGACGGGGTGGTGTACAAGGTGGACGACCTGGCTGCCCGCGTAAGTCTTGGCTTTACCGCCCGCTTTCCGCGCTGGGCGATCGCGCACAAGCTGCCGGCACAGGAAGAGACCACCGTAGTGGAGGACATCATGCCGTCGGTCGGCCGCACCGGCGTCATTACGCCGATCGCCGTGCTCAGAGCTGTGCGTGTGGGTGGTGTGACGGTGACGTACGCGACGCTGCACAATCAGGATGAAGTGCAGCGCAAGGACGTGCGTATCGGCGACACCGTCATCGTGCGCCGCGCCGGCGATGTCATACCGGAAGTGGTGGGCGTGGTGGCGGCGAAACGCCCGCAGGGTGCGCGCCCGTGGGAAATGCCGCAGCGCTGCCCGGTATGTGACTCGCATGTGATACGTGAGGAGGGCGAGGCGGCGCACCGCTGCATGGGTGGACTGGTTTGTTCGGCCCAGCGCATGGGTGCGCTGCTGCATTTCGCCTCGCGGCGTGCCATGGACATCGAGGGGCTGGGTAACAAACTGGTTGAACAGCTGGTGGAAAAGAAGCTGGTGGAGAGTCCGGTCGACCTCTACAACCTTACGGAACCGCAGCTCATGGAACTGGAGCGCATGGGTGAGAAGTCGGCGCAGAAGCTGCTGGAGCGCATCGAGAAGAGCAAGCAGGCTACGCTGCCGCGTTTTCTGCATGCCCTTGGCATTCCGCAGGTGGGGGAGGCCACGGCGGAGGTGCTGGCCGATCATTTCGGTTCGCTGAATGCGGTTATGACCGCCACCGTGGAGCAACTGGAATCCGCGCCCAACATCGGTCCGAATATGGCGGAAGATATTCACGCTTTCTTTGCTGAAGAGCGTAACCAGCAGGTGATCCATCAGCTGATCGACCAGGCCAGAGTAGTACTTGCTGCTGTGGAGCGCCGTGAAGCGGCAACACCGTTTGTCGGTAAAACAGTGGTATTGACCGGGACGCTGGAGTCAATGACGCGCGATGAGGCGAAGAAAAGATTGAAATCCCTGGGCGCGAAAGTCACCGAAACCATTTCGAAAAAAACCAGCTTTCTGGTTGCTGGCGCGGAAGCGGGCTCGAAACTGACGAAGGCGCAAAAACTCGGTGTGCCGGTGCTTGATGAGGCGGCGCTGCTGCAGATGCTCAACGCGGCCGGATGAGGATCAAAGAAGCGATATTCGTGCGAATCTTCCAGGGGAAACGGGTGATCAAACAGATCGTTGACGACATACGATCCAGAGTATGGGCAGGCCGGCCAGCAGCACCGCCACGCCCACCAGCGCGCCGATGCCGGTGTAGTTGACGCTGGACCACAGCATGCAGGCGCTGCTGGCGCAGAACAGCAGCGGCGTGAGTGGATACAGCGGTACGCGGAAGGGCCGTGACGTGTGCGGATCGATACGGCGCAGGCGCATGAGCGCCAATCCGGTAAGCAGAAAGAACGACCAGAATACCGGTGCGGTGTACTCCACCAGGGTGGCGAAGCCTGAGCGGGTGGCGGCACCCAGTGCCACCAGCAGCAACGCCACCAGTCCCTGAACGAGCAACGCGTTGACGGGCGTGCCGGCGGTGGCGTTCCAGCGGCCGAGAAAGCGGAACTGGCGGAAGTCTCTTCCCAATGCGTGATTGCAGCGGGCGCCGGTGATGATGGTGGCATTGATGGAGGTCAGCGCACTCACGGCCACGATGAGACTGAGCAGCATGGCGCCGCGGTTGCCGAGCAGCATCCGTACGGCGTCGGCGGCCACGGCCTCCGAGACCGCCATTGCCGGGTGACCGAGGGCTTTCAGATAGGCGGCGTTGATCAGCACGTACAGGGCGGTGATGAGCACTATGCTGATCAGCAGCGCTCGTACGATGGCTGTGCGCGAACCTCGGACTTCCGCCGATACATACGCGGCCTCATTCCAGCCGCCGTAGGTGAGCAGTACGAAAACCATTGCCAGGCCCAGGGCGCTGCTTCCGTTCCCGGCGCCAGCCAGCGGTTCAATACTGCCGGCGGCGCTGTTTGCTACCGGGTCGAATAGCGTATGGGCCCCTGCGGCCAGTCCCAGCACCACGATGAACAGTACGCCGGCGAGCTGCAGCAAGGTAAAGACGCGCTGTGTGCCCTTGCCCTCGCGGATACCCAGGCAATTGATAGCGGTGAACAGCACTACGGCCGCGGCGGCGTACAAGGTATTGGAGCCAGGGCCGAGTGGAACAATCTGCGTGGCGTAGTCGCCGAAGACATAGGCCAGCAGTGCGATCGAGCCGGTCTGCATCACGGTCAGGCGTGACCAGGCGAACAGAAAGGACGCGGCGGGGCCGAAGGCGCGATGAAGAAAATGATAGTCGCCGCCGGTGCTGGGATAAGTGCTGGCGAGTTCTGCGTAACACAGCGCGCCAATCAGGGCGAGGGCGCCGCCGGCAACCCAGGTCAGCAGCAGGACTGTGCCGTTGCCGGTATTGGCGGCCACCAGCGCAGGCGCCTTGAAAATGCCAGCGCCGATGACGATGCCGACGACAATGAATATGGCATCAGGAACGGAGAGTGCACGGGCAGGTGTGTGCTGCGCCTCAGCCATGACCGGCTATCACAAACCTGCCAGCGAGGTGTCGCTGTAACCTGCAGGGCACTGCCTTAACACCGCGTGAGATGCGGGCTAAAGGCCAATCCGGCAAAGGCAAGGGGGCGCCCGAACGCCCCCGGCTGTATGGCGACAGATCGATCATTTCATATGTCGTTTGGCAGAGGCACGCCCTGCCAGTGTCGCCGGCAGAAGGTCAGAGCTTCTTGTCGATCTTCATGTCCTTCTTCAGCGACTCGATGTAGGCCTGTGCCTTCTTCTGTTGCACCATGGGACCGAGACGCTCCTTGACCTGATCGAACTCCGGTACGGTGGTGGGACGGGTGTCCTCCAGTTTGATGATGTGGAAGCCGAATTCCGACTGCACCGGTTTGGTGGTCATTTCGCCTTTCTTCAGCGCGGCCACCGCAGCGGAGAACTCCGGCACCATGCGCGCGGGACTGAACCAGCCGAGATCCCCGCCGTCTTTCTTCGAGCTGTCCATGGATTCCTTGCGGGCGATGGCCATGAAATCCGCTCCGCCCTGGATTTTTTCAATCAGGGACTGGGCGAAGGGTTCGGTGGCGACCAGGATGTGGCGGGCGTGGTACTCCAGCTTTGGCATCTCGGCTACCTGCGTTTCGTACTCGGCGCGCAATTCCTGCTCGCTGGGGCGGGTGTCGCCGAGCTTGCGGGCGATTTCCAGTTCCGCCAGCGTATTGGTGCGCAGCAGTTCCAGACGTGCGCTGTTGTCGGCATCCTTGTCCAGGCCATTCGTGATGGCGGTCTGTGCGGCCGCTTCCAGGCCGATGAGCTGATCGAGCAGTTCCTGGCGCTGTTCCGGTTTCAGTTCTGCGGCCGGCTTGCCCAGGCGGTTGCGTGCGAAGAAATCGAACATGCTGCTGGAAATGGCCTTGCCGTTGATTGTGACAACCGGGCCGGCAGGCAGCGTAGTGCCGTCGGCGGCAGCTGTGGCGGAATCGCCGGCATTGTCTTTGCTGCAGGCGCCAAGCAGAGCGGAGGAGGCCAGCAAGGTGGCAGCCAGTATGGAATTGCGGAATCTGTGCTTCATGTTGTCCTCTGTGATGTCGTCTGATTATCAGGCTGTAGGGGAAAAGGGTGTCAGGTGGTTTCCGCCGGTGCCAGCGCTTCAATGCTGAGCGCGTGGATTTCGGCGGGCATCATGTATCCAAGGGCGGCATAGATGGAACGATGGCGGGTCAGCTGTGCCTGTCCGGCAAACTGCTCGGCCACGATGTGCACACGAAAATGGCCTGCGCCTGAGCGGGCGCCGGGATGACCCACGTGCAGGTGGCTTTCATCAATGACTTCAAGTTCGCGCGGGTGGAAGGTCTGATTCAGCGTGGCGCGGATGCGCGCCGGCCGTGAGATATCTGCAACCGCCTCGTTCATGGCAGGACGCGCAGGAAGGGCCGCACATCCACGGACTTGAAGACGCCGGCAGTGACGTACGGGTCGGCCTCTGCCCAGGCCTGTGCGTCCTCCAGTGACGCGAACCGGGCCACCACCAGCGAACCGGTGAAGCCGGCAGGTCCCGGGTCGGGGCTGTCGATGGCTGGCAGCGGGCCGGCCAGCAGCAGGCGCCCTTCATCACGCAGCGCGTTGAGTCGCTCCAGATGAGCAGGGCGACTGGCGCGACGCCTGGGCAGGCTGTCGGGCGCTTCGGCGCCCAGGATCATGTAAGGATTCATTGGTTGGTCTCTTTGGGCATCAGCCAGATCAATTGCGGCAGGATGAACAACA
The DNA here is from genome assembly GCA_021773365.1 of Gammaproteobacteria bacterium. Taxonomy (GTDB): domain Bacteria; phylum Pseudomonadota; class Gammaproteobacteria; order Steroidobacterales; family Steroidobacteraceae; genus JAJFKF01. The sequence goes on from JAJFKF010000028.1 coordinate 31,919, forward strand.
GGGTCAGCACGCTCAGGCCACCGACCTTGAAATACACCCAGGTCGACTCGCTGAAGTTCTGGGCCACATAGAGGTTGGCCCAACCGGTGAGTGCAAAGAAGGCCACCCAGGCCAGGTTCAGGCGTCGCCACGTCGCGGGGCTGGCGCCAGTTTGCTGTGCGCCGCCGGCGTTCTCCAGCATGCTCTCAAGGAAGCGCTGGCTCAGTGGCTTGCGGCCCACAAACTGGCTGACCAGGAAGGCCGCGCCCAACAGCCACATCAACACCGAGGGCTTCCACTGGATGAATACCGGGTCGTGGAAGACAAGTGTCGCCGTGCCAAGCAGCAGCACCAGCACGGCCGTTATCCAGTGCTGTGCCTTGACCTTGCGGAAACGCCACCAGTGCCAGCCGATCTGCAGCGCGCAGGCGACGATGAGCACGCCAGTGGCCACATAGATGCCGGCGAGCTTGTAGGCAACCAGGAACGCAAGGAGGGGAAGGAAATCGATCAGCGTTTGCATGGGCCGCGTATCTTATCGGAACCGCGGCAGGTTCCGGTACGGTTTTCACCCCGTATAATCCCATCGTCCTGCAGCGGGCAGTTGTCCGGACGGCCATGCAGGCCGCGCCGGGCCCGGCATATTTAAATACAATAGATACAGTTACTTACGTTTTTTTGTTGAGGGGGATTCTTGGCCGGACCACAATCGACCAAACGCGTCGTCTCGGGCATGCGGCCCACCGGCGCACTGCACCTGGGCAACTTTCATGGCGCGCTAAAGAACTGGGTGGAGCTGCAGTACCAGTATGAGTGCTACTTTTTCATCGCCGACTGGCACGCGCTGACAACCGGTTACGAAGACCCGTCGAAGATCGCCGGGCACAGCATTGAGATGGCCATCGACTGGCTGGCGGCCGGCGTCAATCCGGGCGTGGCCACGCTGTTCGTGCAATCGCGGGTGCCGGAACATGCCGAATTGCACCTGCTGCTGTCGATGATTACACCATTGGGCTGGCTGGAGCGGGTGCCCACCTACAAGGATCAGCAGGAGCAGCTGAAGGATCAGGATCTGGCCACCTATGGTTTCCTGGGCTATCCGCTGCTGCAAAGCGCCGACATCCTGATCTACCGACCGGCTTTCGTGCCAGTGGGCGAGGATCAGGTGGCCCATGTGGAAATCACCCGTGAGGTGGCGCGACGGTTCAATCATCTCTATGGCCGCGAGCTGGATTTCGAACTGAAGGCCGAGAAGGCCGCCAGGAGCCTGGGGTCGCGCAATGCCGCGCTGTACCGTGACCATCGGCGCAGGTACCAGGAAGCCGGTGACCGTGAGGCGCTGGAAAAGGCGCGCTCGCTGGTGCAGAACAACGCCCGGATTACTGTGGCAGACCGGGAGCGGTTGCTGGGGTATCTGGAGGGCACTGGCGTGACTATACTGCCCGAGCCTGATGTGCTGTTGACCGCCACGCCCAAGGTGCCAGGTCTGGATGGACGCAAGATGTCCAAGTCCTACAACAACACCATCGGTCTGCGCGAAGACCCCGATGTGGTGACGAAGCGGCTCAAAGCCATGCAGACCGACCCGGCCCGCAAGCGCCGTTCCGATCCTGGAGATCCGGAGAAATGCCCGGTATGGGGACTGCACAAGATTTACTCCGACGAGCCCACCCGCAACTGGGTGCAGCAGGGTTGCCGCACCGCCGGCATTGGTTGCCTGGATTGCAAAAAACCACTGATCGACAGCGTGGTGGCTGAAATTTCCGCCATGCGCAAGCGAGCACAGGAATACCAGGACAATCCCGAGCTGGTTCGTGGCATCATTAACGAAGGCTGCGAGAAGGCGCGTGAGGTGACGCGACAAACGCTGCACGAGGTGCGCGAAGCCATGGGCCTGTCTTACCGCTAGGACATTCGATGAAGCCGGAACTCAAGCTGGTGGAAACATCATCCCCGCCCCCGCTGCCGGCCGATGCGCGCCCGCAGCAGGGCGAGATGCCCTTTGCCATGGTTGACGGAGAGCCGATTACCCAGATGCCACGGGATCTGTACATTCCACCGCAGGCGCTGGAGGTGTTTCTCGAGGCCTTCGAGGGACCGCTCGACCTGCTGCTGTACCTGATCCGTCGCCAGAATCTCGATGTGCTGGATATTCCCATCGCCGAGATCACCCGCCAGTACATGGAGTACATCGAGCTGATGAAGGACCTGGAGCTGGAACTGGCCGGCGAATACCTGCTGATGGCGGCCATGCTCGCGGAGATCAAGTCGCGCATGCTGCTGCCACGGGCAAAGAGCGAGGAGCAGGAAGAAGACGACCCGCGTGCCGAGCTGGTGCGCCGTCTGCAGGAATATGAACGTTTCAAGCAGGCCGCCACGGATCTGGACACGCTGCCGCGAATGGAGCGTGATGCCTGGCAGGGTCATGCGGAGCTGACCGAGCGCAAGGTGGTCAAGCTCGTACCCCAGGTCACGCTGCAGGAAATGCTGGTGGCCTTCAAGGACGTTCTGGGCCGCTCGGCCATGTTTGCCCACCATCGGGTTCAGCGTGAGCGCCTGTCGGTGCGCCAGCGCATGTCCGATGTGCTTTCGCGGCTGCGCGAATCGAGTTTTGTGGACTTTGTACAGCTGTTTGATGCGCAGGAAGGTCGCATGGGCGTGACGGTTACTTTCATCGCCATCCTGGAGTTGATGCGCGAAGGTCTGCTGGAGATCGTGCAGGCCGAACCTTATGCCCCCATCCATGTGCGCCCCGGGAGCGAACGTCCCGCGCTCACCGTTGTCGCCGAAGATTCCGAATCCCAATCCGTCTGAGTGCAATGGACGAACACTACCTGAAGAATGTTGTTGAGGCGGCCCTGCTGGCTGCCGGCAGGCCCATGAATGTCGAGCAGCTGCGTGAGCTGTTCGAGGAGCGTGATCGGCCCGAGGCAGAGGCGGTGCGCGAGGCGCTTGCTGCCCTGGTGACGGACTACACCGGGCGTGGCATCGAACTGCGGGAGATATCCAGCGGTTTTCGCATCCAGGTGCGTGCCGGAGTCGGTGATACGGTCTCGCGACTATGGCAGGAGCGGCCGGCGCGTTATTCGCGCGCCTTGCTGGAAACTCTGGCCCTGGTGGCCTATCGCCAGCCGATTACCCGCGGGGAAATCGAGGAAATTCGCGGTGTGGGTATCAACCAGAACATTCTGCGCACACTGTTCGAGCGCAACTGGATTCGGGTGGTTGGGCATCGCCAGGTGCCGGGTCATCCGGAGCTGCTCGGCACCACGCGTGAGTTCCTCGACTACTTCAATCTCAAGAGTCTTGAACAATTACCCACTCTGGCTGCGCTGCGTGACATGGATAATGTAGGCGTGCAACTGGAATTGCCCGGCGACGATTCGCCGGCAGATGGGCAGAACAATCCGCCGGAGTCCCCACCACCGGTCGCAGAAGCCGGTGGAGTGGAATCGTCCGCAGCGGCTGGTGATGCATCATCTGAGCCTGAGGCGCAGGACCCGGATCAGAACCCGGAGTCGCCAGGAGAGGATGATGACGGCGCCGATGCGGAGCACACGCCCGAGGCCCTGCTCACGCGCGGCCTGACGGCGCGCGGCAGCGAGTGACCGAGAGAATCCAGAAAGCGCTGGCGCAGGCTGGCGTCGGCTCCCGCCGCCAGGTTGAGCTGTGGATCCGCGAAGGGCGGTTGAGCGTCAATGGCGAGAAAGCGATGCCGGGAACCCGCGTGGGTCCGGGCGACAGACTTTCGCTTGATGGGCGTCCGGTGCGAATGCAGCTTACATCCTCTCCCCAGACCGTTGCCTACCATCGTCCGCAGAAAAACGCGCCCCGCTCTGGCGAAGCCGCGGGCATGGAAATGCCGGCGCAGCTCGCCAGCATTTCCCGCCAGCGCTGGGTTGCCATCAGTCCATTGCCACCCGGCGACGGCGGGCTGGAGCTGCTGACCACCGACGGCAACCTCTCCTACGCCCTTACACGTCGTTTCAGCGAGCTGCATATGGAGTTTGCCCTGCGCCTGCTGGGTGATCCGCGGCTCGATCAGCTGGAGCGCATGAAGGCCGGAACGGTGGATGAGGGCCCGGCACTGCGGATTGCGTCACTGGAACTGGAAGGCGGGGAGGGCGCCAACCGCTGGTTCAGGTTGAGCGCACAGGGCGTGGGCGGACGGGATGTGCGTCGCCTGTGTGAGGCGGCAGGACTGAAGCTCAATCGCCTGATTCGCGTCGCGCTGGGTCCGGTGAAGATGGATCGCCACCTGTCGCGCGGTCGTACGCTGGCGCTGGAGCCGCTGCAGATCGAGGAACTGTATGCGCTGGCCGGCTTGAGCGTACCGGAGTCGCAATCGGCGCCGCCGGCCGGCCGGAGTGGTGGCAAGCGGCGCGGTCAACCGGGTGGTAAGCCCAGGCGCGCCACTCGCAAAGCAGGATCTACTGGCAGTCGAAACGCTCGCCGCTGACGCCTCTGCTGGCCGGACCGAGCAGGTACAGATAGGGCGCTACCAGCGTGGCTGGATCGGCCAGCCGGCTGCGGTCCTCGGCTGGATAGGCCTCCAGGCGCATGGCCGTGCGGGTGGCGCCGGGATTGATGCTGTTGACCCGTATGGCGCTGCCCCGGGTTTCATCCGCCAGTACCTCGGACAGGCCTTCCACCGCGAACTTGGATACGGCGTATGCGCCCCACAGAGCCCGACCCTGGCGGCCGACGCCGCTGGAAGTGAAGACGACAGAGGCATCCTGTGACTTGCGCAGCAGGGGCAGACACACCTGCGTAAGGGCGAATGCGGCGGTGACGTTTACGTGCATGACGCGGCACCAGGTGGGCACGTCATAGTGATCGATGGGGCTGAGCTGGCCGAGTATGCCGGCGTTGTGCAACAGGCCATCCAGGCGGCCGTAGGTTGTGGCAATGGCCTGTGCGGTGCGGTCGTAGTCGTCCGCAAGCGCTTTTTCAAGGTTCAGCGGTGCAATGCCCGGCTGTGGCCCGCCGGCTGCGAGGATGTCATCGTGGGTCTTTTCGAGACGGCGCACCGTGCGGCCGCTGAGGATGACCGTGGCGCCATGGGAGGCCAATGCCAGCGATACAGCCCGGCCGATGCCGTTGCCGGCACCAGTGACCAGGATAACGCGGTCATGCAATTCGTCGGAAGCGGCCCGATGGGAGCGGGCGACTGAGGAAGTCGGCATGAGTCATCGGACAAGCAAACAAGCGGGTTGCCGGAGCAACCCGCCCATGGACCCGGATCATCCGGGCCGGTCAACGGTTGTCGGCTACCAGCGGTTGCCGCCGCCGCCGCCACCGCCGCCACGGTAGCCGCCACGGCCACCGCCGCCGCCGCCGCGGGGCTTATCCTGCGCTTCATTGACGCGCAGCGGACGGCCTTCCATCGAATGACCGTTCAGAGCCTGGATGGCGCGACTGGCGTCAGCCTGGGACATTTCAACAAATCCGAAACCCCGAGGGCGGCCGGTATCCCGGTCGGTGGGCAGGGATACCGATTCAACCGTGCCGTGCTGCGAAAACAGCGTCCGTACGGCTTCTTCGTCCGCGGTAAACGGCAGGTTGCCTACATAAATCTTGGCCATGGTCCTAAAATCTCCAAATGCCCCCTAGGGCAGGAGCCGGCAGTCTAGCAGGGAAATTACAGAGTAGTGACTTTATTTCTGGGGATTTTCAGGCTTTTCATCTGTGGGGGGGAGCTTTTCCCCCTCATCGCCGCCGGACAGCGTCGTCTGACGGGCCAGTTTGTCCACTTGATCCAGCGTGTCCAGTTCACGATCAGGCTTCAGACCCAGTTCGCTGAAGCGCCGTGCGGCCGGCATGACCTGCCGCTCCAGCGAGCCCACGGCGCTGTTGTAGGCGTCGACCCCGCTACCCAGTGCGCGGCCCAGCTTCGCCATATGGTTGCCAAAGGTGGACAGACGACGGTGAATTTCCACGCCCAGGTCACGGATGGTGGCCGCGTTCTGCGCCAGCGCCAGCTGGCGCCAGCCGTAGGCGATGGCCTTGAGCATGGCGATGAAGCTGGTGGGCGTGGCCAGGATTACGTTCTGGCGGATGGCCTCATCGAGCAGCGCGGGACGCTCGTTCAGGGCTGCGGCCAGGAACTGGTCGCCGGGAATAAACAGAATGACGAAATCCGGGCTGCGCTCGAACTGTGCCCAGTAGGCCTTGGCTGCAAGTTTGCGTACCTGTTCGGCGACGATCTGGCCGTGACGGCGCAGTGCCGTGGCACGAACCTCGTCATTGGGAGCATCCACCGCTTCCAGGTAGGCGTCGAGGGGAGTTTTGACATCCACCACCAGGTCCCGGCCGTCGGGCATGTGGATCACCATGTCGGGGCGCAGCGCACCCTCGTCAGTGGCGGTGTGCATCTGTTCGGTGAAGTCGCAGTGCGGAGTCATGCCAGCCAGCTCTACCAGCCGTTTCAAGGACAGTTCGCCCCACTGGCCGCGCACCTCAGGTCGCCGCAGGGCATTTACCAGGTTGCGCGTTTCCCGCTGCAGGGCTGACTGGCTCTGCGCCACTCCTTCCAGGTGGGTCTTCAGCGTCACAAAGGCATCGCGGCGCTCGCGTTCGATCAGCCCGATCTGCGTCTCGGTTTTCTTCAGCGCCTCCTGGATGGGTCTGACCAGCGATTCAATGGCCTGCTCGCGCTCCTTCAGGGAGTGGGCGGCCTGCAGGTTTTGCTGCCCGAGGTGTTCGCGCGCCATCCTCAGGAAGACCTCGCTGTTATTGCGCAGGCTGGCGTCCGTGAGTTCGTTGAGCGTGATTTTCAATCGCCGGCCATGTACGGCGGCTACCAGCCAGCCCAGCGTCCAGCCAATCCCGACGCCGATCAGGATGCCGCAAAACAGCCACAGCCAGGTCGGCATCAGTGGCTCCTGTCCAGCCATTGCAGCAGGTCCGCGGGCTCACCGATCAGCCCGTCGGGCTGCCATTGGCGAACGTCCTCCCCTGCGGTGAGGTAGCCGAAGGTGGCCACCAGAACCGGCATGCCTGCGGCCTGGGCCGCCTCCACATCTCGCCGGGCGTCGCCCACGTATAGGCAGGTCGCCGGCTCCAGATCCATCAGCTTCGCAGCATGCAGCAATTGCGCGGGGTGCGGTTTGCGCTGGGGCAGGGTGTCGCCACTGATGACGCACGCGCAGCGTCGATCCAGATCGAGCTGGCGTAACAGCGGGTCGGTCAAAAAAGCGGGCTTATTTGTAACTACGCCCCATTTCAGGCCGCGGGCATCCAGTTCATCCAGCACGGTATCAAAACCGTCAAAAGGGCGGGTATGCACTGCCAGTGCTGCGCCATACAGTTGCAGAAAGCGCTGGCGCAGCACCTCGAACCGGTCGGCGCCGACCTGCGAGAACCCCAGTTCCACCACCGCGGCAGAACCGTTGGAGACCTGCGGTCGGATGTGTGCGTAGTCCAGCGGTTGCAAGCCTTGTTCGGTCCTGAGGGCGTTGAGCGCTGCCGCCAGGTCGGGCGCCGTGTCGAGCAGCGTGCCGTCGAGATCAAACAGAACCGCACGCGGGTTCATGCGCTGGCAGGACGGGTGAAGCGCGCAAGGTAGTTCACCGACGGGTCGGTACCAAGGCTGAAGCGGCGGTCCAGCGGGTGATACTCGATTCCAGCCACAGTCTGTGTGTGCAGGCCGGCCGCGCGCGCCCAGGAGGCCAACTCCGCTGGACGGATAAAGCGTTCATACTCGTGTGTGCCTTTTGGCAGCATGCGCATCAGGTACTCCGCGCCAACGATGGCCAACAGGAAGGCCTTGAGGTTGCGGTTGATAGTGGAGACATAGACGTGGCCGCCCGGCCTGACCATCCGCGCCAGTGCCGTCACGATCTGCGCGGGTTCGGGAACATGCTCGAGCATTTCCATGCAGGTGACGACGTCGAAGGTCGCGGGGGATTGCTGTGCCAGTTCTTCAGCGGCGCACAGCTGGTACTGGACCTGTACGCCGGTTTCCAGGGCATGCAGTTCAGCGACTTGCAGTGCCGCCGGGGCCATGTCGATACCCAATACCCGGGCGCCGCGCCGGGCCATGGACTCCGCAAGGATGCCGCCACCGCATCCCACGTCCGCCACCGCCAGACCCTCGAGCGGTGAATACCTTTCGATAAAGCCCAGCCGCAGCGGGTTCAGCTCGTGCAAAGGTTTGAATTCGCCGTTCGGATCCCACCAGCGCTGCGCCAGCGCCTCGAATTTGGCGATTTCCGCCTGGTCGACATTGCCGGCCTGTACATGCGGCATGAAAGTCCCCCTTCCAAGGTGCACGTAGTATACCCGCGCTGTGCTAACATTCGCGGCTTCGACAACAATTCATTCAACCTGATTCATGGCCGATATCGCGCGCGAAATTCTCTCGGTCAATCTCGAAGACGAAATGCGTCAGTCCTATCTCGATTACGCAATGAGCGTGATCGTCGGGCGGGCGCTACCCGTTGTACGAGATGGCCTGTAGCCGGTGCACCGGCGCCTCCTGTTCGCCATGAAGGAAGCCAACGTAGTGGCTTCCCGGCCGCACGTAAAGTGCGCGCGCGTGGTGGGTGATGTGCTCGGCAAATACCATCCGCACGGCGATACCGCTACCTACGATGCCCTGGTTCGCATGGCGCAGGATTTTTCCTTGCGCTACCCGCTGGTCGACGGCCAGGGCAACTTCGGCTCCATGGACGGGGACAACGCAGCCGCCTACCGCTACACCGAATGTCGTCTCACCACGCTGGCGGCGGAACTGCTGTCCGACATTGACAAGGAGACGGTTGATTTCGTCCCCAACTACGACGGCAAGGAACTGGAGCCGGTGGTGCTGCCGGCGCGGATTCCAATCCTGCTGACCAACGGGTCGGCTGGTATCGCGGTGGGCATGGCCACCAACATTCCACCGCACAACCTGACCGAAGTCGTCAATGCCTGCATTGCACTCATTGATGATCCGACCCTGTCACTGGCCGGGTTGATGCAGCATATTCCCGGGCCCGATTTCCCCACCGGCGGCATCATCAACGGCTCGCAGCAGATCGTGGCGGCCTACAAGAGCGGGCGCGGCCGGCTGGTTATCCGTGCGCGCACGCATATTGAGGAAAACGAGAAAAACGGGCGGCTGGCCATCGTCATTACCGAGATGCCCTACCAGGTCAACAAGGCCAAGCTTGTTGAGCGCATCGCCGATCTGGTGAAGAACAAGGTGATCGAGGGCATTGCCCCGGACGAACTGCGCGATGAGTCGGACAAGGACGGTCTGCGGGTGGTCATCGGCCTGAAGCGCGGCGAAGTGGCGGACATCGTGCTGAACAATCTCTATGCGCATACGCCGCTGGAGACCACATTCGGCGTAAACATGGTGGCGCTGCAGGACGGGCAGCCGAAGCTGCTGTCGCTTAAAGAGGTGCTTGATGCCTTTGTGCGTCACCGTCGCGAGGTGGTCACCCGACGCACGGTGTTTGACCTGCGCAAGACCCGGGAGCGTGCGCACATACTCGAAGGTCTGGCTGTGGCGCTGGCCAGCATCGATGAGATCATTGCCGCAATCAAACGCTCGCCTTCGCCGGCAGAGGCGAAAACGGCTCTGGTTTCGCGTCGCTGGCCGCCCGGCTCAGTGTCCGAGATGCTGGCCCGCGCCGGGGAAATTTCCACCCGTCCTCTGGGTCTGCCGGCGGATTTCGGTCTCAACCAGGACGGCTACCGTCTGTCGGACGCACAGGCACAGGCCATCCTCGACATGCGCCTGCACCGGCTCACGGGGCTGGAGCAGGGCAAGGTTGTTGCCGAGTACCGCCTGCAACTGGAGGCCATTGCCGACCTCAGCGATATCCTGACCCGGCCGGAGCGCCTGCGCGAAGTGATTCGCGATGAACTGGTGGCCGTGCGCGACACCTACGGCGACAAACGGCGTACCGAGATCCTGATCGATCATAGCGATCTGACAGTGGAGGATCTGATCGAGCCGCAGGATGTGGTGGTCACGCTGTCACATGCCGGCTACGCCAAGTCCCAGCCCATCACCGAGTATCAGACTCAGCGCCGCGGTGGACGCGGTCGCTCGGCAGCGCGCGTGAAGGACGAGGACTTTATCGACAAGCTGTTCGTCGCCAACACCCATGACACCCTGCTGTGCTTTTCCAGTCACGGCAAGGTCTACTGGCTGAAGGTCTATCAGTTGCCGCAGGCCGGGCGTGGATCGCGCGGCAAGCCCATGGTGAATCTGCTGCCGCTGCAGGAAGGGGAGCGCATCAACGCGGTACTACCCGTCCGCGAGTACGACGACAATCATTTCGTGTTCATGGCTACCACCAATGGCACGGTGAAGAAAACGCCGTTGTCGGCATTCTCGCGTCCACGCAGTAGCGGCATCATCGCTCTGGGGCTGGGCGAGGATGACTGGTTGGTGGGCGTGGCGATTACAGATGGGCAGCGCGAAATCATGCTATGCACCAGCGGCGGCAAGGCCGTGCGCTTTGCGGAAGGCGAAGTGCGTGCCATGGGACGCGAGGCTGCCGGTGTGCGCGGGGTGAAGCTTGGCGAGGGACAGCAGGTCATCGCCCTGATTGTGGTTGACGAGGGCTACGTGCTCACGGCTTCCGAGCACGGCTACGGCAAGCTCACGCCGGTGAGTGATTTCCCGCAGCACGGGCGTGGCGGACAGGGCGTGATTGCACAACAGATTTCGGAGCGCAATGGCGACATGGTGGCTGCGCTGTACGTTCTGCCGGAAAACGAAATCATGCTGATCACCTCGGCGGGCACACTGGTGCGGACGCCGGTGAGCGATGTTTCCATCGTCGGCCGCAATACCCAGGGTGTGCGTCTCATTCGCGTGGAAGAAGGCGAGCGCCTAGTGGGGGTCGAGCGGATCGAAAGCCTCAACGGTGAGGACGACGATGTGCAGGAAGAGGCGGACGCCGGCTAGCCTGTATTTCTCGTGCGCCGTGGAAAGGCACGGCGTCCCAGTGGGTGCGAATCCCACCCGGCAACTGTCGCTCCAGCCGGTAGCAATCGGAGCAGTCGCACAAGGATAGGCGGCTGAAGCCTTCGGTGTAAGGGTCACCTTGGGTG
>JAJFKF010000029.1 GCA_021773365.1 Gammaproteobacteria bacterium
CTCAGTGCCGGCAGTCGTCAGTCGGATCAACAACTGCCTGCAGCGCGCCGACCAGATCCACCATGCCGAGGGCGATGACAGCATCGACTGGTTCAAACCCATCCTGGCTGATGCCGAGGCCGGTTTTGGCGGCGCACTCAATGCCTTCGAGCTGATGAAGGCCATGATCGAGGCTGGTGCCGCCGGTGTGCACTTCGAGGATCAGCTCTCCTCGGCGAAGAAGTGCGGTCATATGGGTGGCAAGGTGCTGGTGCCCGTCAGTGAGGCCGTCAACAAGCTGGTGGCCGCGCGGCTGGCGGCTGATGTCTGCGGCGTGCCCACCGTGCTGATCGCCCGTACCGACGCGGAGGGCGCGACGCTGCTAACTTCCGATGTCGATGAGCGTGATCGCCCCTTCATTGATGGCGACGAACGTACTGCGGAGGGCTTTTTTCACGTCAAGGCGGGGCTGGACTCGGCCATCGCCCGCGCGGTGGCGTATGCGCCGTATGCGGACCTGATCTGGTGTGAGACGGCCGTGCCGGACCTCGACGATGCCCGCCGCTTCGCCGCAGCAGTACATCAGCAGCATCCGGGCAAGATGCTGGCCTACAACTGCTCACCGTCCTTCAACTGGAAGCAGAAACTCGACGACGCCACCATCAGCAGGTTCCAGCGTGAGCTTGGCGCCATGGGTTACAAGTTTCAGTTCGTCACCCTGGCGGGTTTCCATGCACTGAACTACAGCATGTTTGAGCTGGCCCACGGCTACAGGGATTCGCAGATGAGCGCCTACGTGGAGCTGCAGCAGGCGGAGTTCGCCGCAGAACCGCGCGGCTATACTGCCACCAGGCATCAGCGCGAAGTTGGCGCTGGCTATTTTGATGCGGTGGCGCAGGCGGTTACCGCCGGACAATCCTCGATCACCGCTCTGACCGGCTCAACCGAAGAAGCCCAGTTCAAGTCCAAGAAAAAAGGCTGATATTACCGATGAAATACGACCACATCGCCATCCCCGCGGCCGGGGAGGGCATCACCCTCAATGCGGACAGCTCGCTGAGCGTACCGGATCGACCGATCATCCCGTTCATTGAAGGCGATGGCATCGGCGTGGATGTCACGCCGGTCATGCGCAAGGTGGTTGATGCGGCGGTGGCGAAGGCGTACGGGGAAAAGCGCGGCATCGCATGGATGGAGATCTATGCCGGGGAGAAGTCCGGGAACTTCTATCCGGCCGGCACCTGGTTTCCGCAGGAATCCATGCGGGCCATGAAGGAGTTTGTCGTATCCATCAAGGGTCCCCTGGGTACGCCCGTGGGCGGCGGCATCCGTTCGCTGAACGTGGCGATCCGCCAGGAACTGGACCTGTACGCCTGCGTGCGGCCCATCCGTCACTTTCCCGGCGTCAGTACGCCGATGAAGGACTCCAGTCTGGTGGAGATGGTGATCTTCCGCGAGAACACCGAGGACATCTATGCCGGCATCGAATGGCCGGCGGAATCCACCGAAGCGGTGGAACTGATCGCCTATCTGCAGAGCCATCTGGGCGTGAAAAACATCCGTTTTCCCGACAGCTCCGCACTCGGCATCAAACCGGTTTCCCGCGAAGGCTCACAGCGGCTGGTGCGCAAGGCGCTGCAGTATGCGGTGGACAACGACCGCGTGTCGGTGACCCTGGTGCACAAGGGCAATATCATGAAATACACCGAGGGCGCCTTCCGCACCTGGGGGTATGAACTGGCGCGCGAGGAATTTGACGCGCATGACCTTGAGGGCGGTCCATGGCTGGCGTTCACCAATCCGAAAACCGGCAAGGAAATCGTCGTCAAGGATGTGATCGCGGACAATTTCCTGCAGCAGGTATTGCTGCGACCGGAAGAATACGACGTGATCGCCACGCTGAACCTCAATGGTGACTACATTTCCGATGCGCTGGCGGCACAGGTGGGCGGCATCGGCATTGCGCCGGGCGCAAATATTGGCGACGGCCTGGCGGTATTTGAGGCCACGCATGGCACGGCGCCGGGTTTTGCCGGCAAGGACCGTGTCAACCCGGGATCGATCATCCTGTCGGCGGAGATGATGCTGCGCTACATGGGCTGGACCGAGGCTGCGGATCTCATCATCAAGGGCGTGGCGGCCACCATCGCGAACAAGGAATTGACTTATGACCTGGCGCGGCTGCGCGAAGCCATTCGCGCGCCGAAGCGCGAGCTGGCCGGAAGACGCAGCAATGTGCAGGAAGACCTGCAGCGGCTGATTCCGGGAGCGAAGCTGATGAGTTGTTCGGGTTTCGGGGAGGCGATCATTCGGCACATGGAGGAGTAAAGCGAAGCAATGCTCGATTCGCTTTTCAGACGGCAAAGGTTGTAAAGCTCAGCGCGATGTAGCCACCGTATGCGCTCAGCAGCAACGCCCCCTCCAGGCGGCTCAGGCGCTTTCCCGTGTACAGGAACAGCAGCAGCACCGACATGGCGCCCAACAGCACCCATTGATCGAATTGCAGAATTCGACCATGCACCGGCAGCGGCTGCAGCAGGGCGGACAGGCCCAGGATTCCAAGCAAATTAAAGAGGTTGCTGCCGAGCACATTGCCAACGGCCACATCGGCATGCCCCCGCATGACCGCCACGGCCGATACGGCGAGCTCAGGCAGGGAGGTGCCGACGGCCACTAGCGTCAGACCGATAACCGCCGGGGCAACACCGAGATGGGTGGCGATGCCGACCGCGCCGGTCAGCAGCACCTGCGAGCCGCTGACCAGCAGCGCCAGGCCAAGCACAATCGCCAGGATGATGACCACAGCGGATTTTGGTACTACCGCGCGTTCCTCCGCCTCGGCCTCATGTACCTGCGCCGACGGTACGGGTTGATTGCGCTCACTGAAGTACGCCCATGAAAGGTAGGTGGCCAGGGCTGCCAGCAGCGCAACCGCTTCAATCCTGTTCACGCTGCCACCACCGAACAGTGCCAGGCACAGTACGGCGGCAGCCGCACCGGTGACGGCATCGCGGCGCAGGGCCAGCGGCTTGACGACCATCGGCGCTATCAGGGCGCAAATTCCAAGTATCAGCAGCACATTGCTGATGTTGCTGCCCACGACATTGCCGACAGCGATGTCCGGCGTGCCACTTGTGGCGGCGTTGATGGTGACCACCAGTTCAGGTGCGGAGGTGGCGAAGCCGACGATCAGCAACCCGCTCAGCAACGGCGACATGCCCAGGCGTCTGGCTGCCGCCAAGGCACCGCGGACCAGGGCCTCGCCACCACCGGCCAGCAGCGCCATGCCCAGCAACACGAAAAGAATATCCATCATCTATGATAAGCGCCCGTGAGCGCCGCTTTCGACCCCAAAGCCTTCGTCAAATCCCTGCCGGCCCGCCCCGGCGTCTACCGCATGCTGGACCCTGCGGGGGGAATTCTCTACGTCGGCAAGGCCCGCCACCTGCGCAACCGCGTCGGCAGCTATTTCCATGCCCGCAACATCTCACCCAGGGTGCAGGCCATGGTCAGCCAGGTGGCGGGCATCGAGGTCACTGTTGCCAATTCCGATGCCGAGGCGCTGCTGCTGGAATACAACCTCATCCAGAAGCACAAACCGCGCTTCAATGTCAGCCTGCGCGATGACAAGAGCTATCCCTACGTATGGGTGACCACGGAAGCCCCTTATCCGCAGCTGCGTTTCTACCGCGGTCCGCGCAACCGGCCCGGCCGGTTCTTTGGTCCCTTTACCGGGGCAGGCGCCGTGCGCGAGACGCTGCAGCAGCTGCAGAAACTGTTCAAACTGCGCAACTGCGAGGACAGCTTCTTCGAGAACCGCAGCCGGCCCTGCCTGCAGTACCAGATCGAACGCTGCTCGGCCCCGTGTGTGGGCCTGATCTCCCGCGAGGACTACGGGCACGATGTGGCCGCGGCGGTCAAAGTGCTGGAGGGACGCAGCGAGGAGGTCAATGAACAGCTGGGCGGACAGATGGAGGCGGCTGCCGAGGCGCTGCAGTTCGAGCAGGCCGCGCGGCTGCGTGACCAGCTCGCCAACCTGCGTAAACTGCAGTCACAGCAGATCGTCACTTCCGCAAAATCGCGTGATGCGGACGTGATCGCACTGGCCAGTGAGGCCGGGGCGCACTGTGTGGTGGCCATGTTCATCCGTGGCGGGCGCAATCTCGGCAGCACGCAGTTCTTTCCACGCGATCCGCTCGATCAGCCCGAAGCGCTGATGAGTGCCTTCCTGGCGCAGCACTATCTCGGCCGCGAGGCGGTAATGGGCGATATTCCGCCGGAGGTTTTTATCAATCAGACGGTGGAGGATGCCCCGACGCTGGCAGCGATGCTCACCGAACGCGCCGGACGGACTGTCAGTATCCGCCGCGCGCAGCGCGGGCTGCCGCTGCGCTGGTGCGCCATGACGATGAACAATGCCCAGCAGGCGCTGCGCATGCGACAGGCCAGCCGTGGCGCCATGGATCTGAACCTCGAAGCGCTGCGTGAGGCGTTGCGGTTGCCGGAAGTGCCGCAGCGCATTGAATGCTTTGATGTCAGTCACACCGGCGGGGAAGGCACCGTGGCCTCCTGCGTGGTCTTCGGCACCGAAGGCCCGCTGAAGAGCGACTACCGGCGGTTCAACATCAAGGAAGCCCTGGCGCCGGGAGATGACTACGGCGCCATGCGCGAGGCGCTGATGCGCCGCTACAAGCGGGCCAGGAGCGGCGATGTGCCCACGCCCGACCTGCTGCTGGTCGACGGCGGACGCGGACAGCTCGCGCAGGCAATGGAGGTGCTGAAATCCCTGGACCTGACCGGCCTGGCTGTTGTGGCGGTGGCCAAGGGTGCTGATCGCCGTGTGGGCCAGGAGCGCCTGTTCACGCCCGAACATCCAGAGCCGATTGTCCTGCCGCCGGATTCATCCGCGCTGCATTTGATCCAGCGCATTCGCGACGAGGCGCACCGCTTCGCCATCACCGGCCATCGGCGCCGGCGCGCACGGCGTCATCAGCAGTCCTCTCTGGAGGTCATTCCCGGTCTCGGACCCGCACGCAGGCGCGAATTGCTCAAACAATTCGGTGGTCTGCAAGGCATACTGCGGGCCGGCATCGACGATCTGGCGGGCGTACGCGGCATCGGCAGACCGCTGGCGACGTTGATCTACGAACACCTGCATCCTGGAGCCTGAGTTTTGGCAGCCGCATCCGTCACCATCCCCAACATGCTGACCTGGGGCCGCATCGTCGCCGTTCCGCTGATCGTGGTGTTCTTCTATCTTCCCTATTCCTGGTCCGATCAGGCGGCCGGTGTACTGTTTGCTTTGGCTGGCATCACTGATTCACTGGACGGATATCTGGCGAGAAAACTTAATCAAATCAGTAGATTAGGGGCTTTTCTTGATCCTGTTGCTGATAAATTGATCGTGGCTGTAGCCTTAGTGCTGGTGGCCAGCCACGACATGCAGGCGGCACTGGGACTGTCTGCGGTGTCCGCACACACCGCGCTGGTGCTGGCAGCCATCGTCATTATCGGCCGGGAGATTGCCATTTCCGCCCTGCGCGAGTGGATGGCACATATCGGTGCGCAACGCAACGTGGCGGTTTCGGGTCTCGGCAAGTTCAAGACCATCGTGCAGATCACCGGTCTGTCGCTGCTGCTCTTCCGCTGGGATATTTTCGGACTGCCGATATTTTCCCTGGGGCTGCTGCTGACGCTGGTAGCCGCGGTACTGACGCTGTGGTCGGGCGCGCAGTATCTGCGTGCTGCCTGGCCCGAGCTGTCAGCAAGAGAGTGACGGCGAAGGGCTGAGGAGGGAGAAAATCTGGAGCGGGAAACGAGGCTCGAACTTGCGACCTCAACCTTGGAAAAATTGCGCGCTGTTTGTCCGGAGCTGTTGCCAGTATTGGAAATTCCACCGCGGTAGTGGTCAAGGCCCATGTTGCAGATTTCCTGCCGCGCATGAAGAGTGACAAGAGACTGTTTCATGGCGATGCGCAGCCGCGGCTCGGCCATTCTTGTGAATGGCCTTGTAGCCGTCCAGGTTCAGCTGGTGGCGCACCTTCTGGTTCATGGCCAGCTTCTTCGAGGTGCTGCGCTGCTCGATCTTCTCCGGCTCGTTCGCTGCGGCCAAGTGCTTCGCCACGGCGAGCTTCCACAGCATCACCAGCGAATAACGCCACTTGTTGAACTGGTCGGCGGTCTTGCAGAAGCTGGCCAGCCATTCCTCAAGGAACATCGAATCGGTACGGGCGACGGAGCAGTGTCCCAGCTCGCGCTTGATCCGGGCCATCTTGAACAGGTGGTTCGCGCGGGTGCGGGTGTTCGGCCTGAACATTAGCGCGTGGAACGCTGGTCAAGACCGTGGTCGAAACTGTGCCGGGCAAGTGTCCCGATATTGCCCGTGGCTTTGTCCGGGTGTGGAGCAGCGTCGCCCGTGGTACGCCCGGCAGCCCCGCCGGCTCCGGTACAGGCCCTGATCCCGTGCCCGGAATTGACGCTGATCCTGCCGGCTGATTTCGACGACCTGCCGCTGGCCGACAAGGCCGCCGCCATTCTGGCCCGGTGGCTGGATCTGAACACCGCCTATCGGGACTGCAGGCGCCGGCATCTGTCTCTGGTGCAGTACGCGCGAATCGTCACGCGTGATTCGGCGTCTCGCGCTCCAGGGCCTTCTGGACCCACTGATTAAGGCTGACCCCTTCGGCCGCTGCGGCCTGCGTCACCCGCTCGTGCAGCTTCGTAGGCACGCGGACAACGAACTTCCCGGAGAATGACTTGCGCGGCTCAATGCCTTCTTCCTTGCACGCATCCAGAAACACCTTCAAAGACAGCCTGCCTTCCTTCTCCAGTCCCGCTACGCTCTTGGCATAGAAGTCCGCCCCACCGTTCAGGCCGACGAACTCGCCCCGAAACTGCTTGATCTCAGGGTCGTACTTGATCACGGCGTCGTATCCGTCAATGTTCATTACGTTCATGGTTTCACCCCGTTCTCAGCCAGCCAGTTCCTGATATCGACCACCGCACCCTTGTCCATGCTTGGGCTCGGATGCGGGCGGTGGCAGACCCGGATCTGCCCGAACAGCTTCACCACCACCCGCGAGCCTTCCCGCTCAGCTACCTGAGCGCCCAGCTCCTTGAGCAGCGCCTCGACATCTTTCCACTTTACATTCGCCGACGTAGGGTGGGCGAAAAGCAGTTCGAGTGTCTTGGTGTGCTTGCGTTTCATGGGCAGAATAGTATCTAATAGTGATACTACCTGCAAGGGGTTTATCAAGCCATGATCCGCTAACAGGTTAGCCTTTCACGCAAACAACCTGCCGCAACTCGGCCACGATCTCCACCAGATCGTTCTGGTTGGCCATAACCTGCTCGATGTCCTTGTACGCGCCGGGGATTTCATCGATCACATCGGCGTCCTTCCTGCATTCCACGCCAGCCGTCTGCTCAGCCAGGTCCGCCATTGTGAATTGCTTCTTGGCAGCGCCCCGGCTCATCTTTCTGCCAGCGCCGTGCGAGCATGAGCAGAACGACTCTGGATTGCCTTTCCCGCGCACGATAAAGCTCCGGGCCCCATGCTCCCCGGAATAATTCCCATATCACCCTCACGCGCGCGCACCGCTCCCTTACGGGTGACGTAGACGTTCTTGCCGAAGTGGTTCTCTACGGCCACGTAGTTGTGGTGACAGTTCACGGCGTGCTCAGTTGTCAGTACGGGGAGGCCAATGGCCTTCGATACTGCGGCCTTCGCGTGCTCCATCATGAGCGTGCGATTGGTCATGGCGTAATCCTGCGCCCATGACACCGCGTGCCAGTATCCCCTGAAGTGTTCCGAGTCTTCAGGCAGGAAGGCAAGGTCAGGATCGGCCAGCTTTATATGCCAGCGATCCATTTCCTCCTTCGCCCGCTGAATCGTGAATGCCGCAGACGGGCAATTCAGTATCGGGCCGCCCAGATCCACGGTGAACTTCGCCGGCTTCAGGCATCTGGTGTATGGGCCCCATCACCCCTGAAATCAGGAGCGGACGCCGGGACAAAGAGACAAATGACGTTTGTCCCTTTGTCCCGAACCCCACGGGATGGGAGGCCGGAAACGGCTCTAAGTGCTTGAGGGACTTGGGGAAATCTTGGAGCGGGAAACGAGGCTCGAACTCGCGACCTCAACCTTGGCAAGGTTGCGCTCTACCAACTGAGCTATTCCCGCTGCTTTCCATCCGCGGACCGGGCCCGGCGGGGAAGGCCGACATTGTAGGGAGGGCCGCTGACCTGTCAACATCGCGCGTCAACCATGGGCCGTTGACCGCTCCAATGGCCATGGTGCAGAGCCTGGGCCGGAAGGCGGTCCCCGAACGGAATCAACCCGGTTCGGCAGGCACTGCGGCACTGTTAACCGCCTTATCCAGGTCCAGGACGTGCGCCCTGAGCTGTTCAAGGGTCGCGGCGGACAGTGTCACGCGGGCGGCGGCCATTGCCTCAACGAGGCGCTCGATCTGCGCGGCGTGCTCACTCACCGCATCGAAGCCGAAGGTTGCCCCCGCCCCGTGAATGCGGTGCGACAGGTACAACAGCTGCTCCAGCGCCTGTTGCTGCCCGTCACCGAGTTGTCCGATCAGCGCGTGCATCTGCACCACCTCGCCATGGGTGCGTTCGATGAACTTCCCACCCAGTTCGGCCATCTGCGCCTTCAATCGCGTCTCGTCATTCATTGGGTTTGCCTCCATCCGGCGCCAGGCTTTCCCACAGCTTCAGTACCTGGCCGCTGAGCGCAATGGGATCGAAAGGTTTGGCCAGCACGCCGGCGGCGCCGATCTGGTAAAAGCGCTGCACTTCCTGCGGCATGGCCTTGGCAGTCATGAATACCACCGGAATGTGCGCGAGCGCGGCATCGGCACGCATCCGCCCCAGCGTAGCCGGCCCGTCGAGACCCGGCATCATTACATCGAGCAGCAGCAGGTCGGGTCGGGTGTGTTCCATGTACTGCAGGGCCTGCTCGCCGGACTCGCAGGTATGCACCGTCAATTGCGGCTCAAGGCCAAGTGCCATCTGCACGATCTGTCGAATATCCGGCTCGTCATCTACATACAGAATAGTCTTGAGTGTTGAGCGATTCATCGCGGCTTTCTCCACTATTCGTCAGAGGAACTGTTCGATGGCTCCGGAAGCGTCACACGATTGCGGCCGTTCTCCTTGCTGGCATACAGGCAATCGTCGGCCATGCCCAGCAGACTCTCCACGCTCGCCTGGCCTTTTCCCGGTGACATTTTCAGTGTCGCCACGCCGATGCTGACCGTGGTCGGGATGAGTCCGGTGTCAGATGGCATCGGCGTGTCCGCCGTGGCCGCGCGCAGACGCTCGGCCACCTTTGCCGCACCCGTCAGGTCGGTGCCTTCCAGCACCACGGTGAATTCCTCTCCACCAATACGAGCGCACCAGTCGGTGCGCCGCGGCAGATTCTCGTCAATGCGGCGGACGAACTCACGCAGCACCGCGTCACCAGCAGCATGGCCATAGCGGTCATTGATGCTCTTGAAATGATCGATATCGAGCGCCAGTATCGACAGCTCGCCACCGACGCGCTGCGCGCGCTGAATTTCCCCATTCAGCCGGCGCATGAAGTAGCGACGGTTGTGTGCGCCGGTCAGTGCGTCGGTCATCGCCAGTTGTCGTTTCTCGGCGAGCGCATCTTTCAGTGAACGCTCAAGGCCGAGTATGCGCTGCGCGGTGCGCAGGCGGGCCAGGAGCTGCGCGGAGGAGGCGCGTTTGCTCAGGTAGTCATCAGCGCCGGCCTCCAGTCCGGCGAGGATGTCCTCTTCGCGGTCGTGGGCGGTCAGCAGAAGCATGTAGACATAGCCAGGGAACCGGCGTTCGCGGATTGCACGGCACAACGCCAGACCGTCCATACCGGGCATGTTGCGATCGGTGATGACCACCGGGGCGAATTCCTTCTCCATCGCAGCAAGCGCGGCTGCCCCGTCAGCCACCGCCTCCACCTTGAAGCCGGCTGCTGAAATGGCCGCCTGCAGCTGGGCGCGCACCAGCTCATCATCATCGACCAGCAGTACCTTCGGCGTGGACTTGAAGTCCACCTCCAGGATGACCTGCGTGGTTGTTTCGAAATCCTGTTCCATGTGCACCCCTGCTATGCTGTCAGCGTTGTGCAACCGGACCGGAGCCGCCAGCCGGAAGATGCGCCGCAAGGCCGGAGTCTATCATCCGGCGCAGCCACATCGAGCGGTCGACGGCGCCCGGCCATCGGGAGCATGCACTACGCCGTGCCGAGGGGGCTGAGCATGAGGTCATGGACAACAGCAGCGCTGCAGGGCGCGGCGGTGGCACTGGGCTATCTGGTCGCAGGCAAGGCCAGTTTGCTGCTCGCAATTCCGCCGGGCTATGCCAGCGCCATCTGGCCATCCGCCGGCATCGCCCTGGGTGCGCTTCTGCTGCTGGGTCTGCGTTACTGGCCGGCCGTGTGGCTCGGCTCGTTTCTCACCAACCTCGCCATTTCATTCGATCCACACAGTGGCGCGAGTGTACTCGGCATGCTGCTGCCGGCTGCCAGCATCGGCGCGGGCGCCGCGATGCAGGCCGTGGTTGGCGCGGCGCTTATCCGTCGCTATATCGGTCTGCCACTGTTGCTAAGCCGCGAATGGCAGATCCTGCTGTTCTTCGTTCTGGCCGGACCGCTGGCCTGCCTGATCAATCCGACAGTGGGTGTAAGTACGCTCTGGTTTGGAGGCGCCATACCGACCCAGTCACTTGCCTATCATTGGTGGACGTGGTGGATCGGCGACAGTATCGGCGCCATCCTCTTTGCGCCGCTGATGCTGATGTGGTTCGGCGGTCAGCAATGGCACCAGCGACGACTTGCGGTTACCGTTCCCTTGGCGGCCACCTTTGTCGCGACGGTATTGGTTTTTGTTTACGCCAGCCGCCTGGAATGGGCCCAGATTGAGCAGCGTTTCAAGGAAGATGCCGAGGAGCTGAATCTGGCCATCGACCGGCGACTGGACCGCAATCTCGAGTTGCTACGTGCTCTGGGCGGGCTGTTTGCCGCCAGTGAAAGAGTGGACGAGGTGGAATTCGGCCGTTTCTCTCAGTTCATGCTGGCCAATCGTCCCGATCTGCAGGCCATTGAATGGGCTCCGCGCGTACGGTCGACCCAGCGCGCGGCTTTCGAGCGCGAGCTGCAGCAAGTGCAGGCACAGCAACCGTATATTTTCGAAGTCGATGCCTCCGGTCCGCATCCGGCACAGTTGCGTCAGGAACATTATCCCGTTCGCTATGCTGAACCGATGCGCGCCAACCGGATTGCACGTGGTTTCGATCTGGCATCGGAGCCTGAAAGACTTCGCACCCTGGAGCGCGCCCGCGACAGCGGCAAAATTGCCATGACCGCTCCGCTGGAATTGTTGCAGGCCGGCGGAGCCTACGATGGCTTCATCATGGCTCAGCCCATCTATTCAGCGCAGTTGCCGTCTGAACCGACGCTGGAGCAACGCCGCGAGCATTTCCTCGGCTTTGCCCTGGCGGTCATCCGCGCGCGGCAGTTGATCAGTCTGGCAGTGAAAGGCCGCCCACCAGCCCACAATGTCCACATCCACCTAGACGATGCCCTGACCGGCAAGACGTTGTACCGCAGTACCACTGATATCGATGCGCCAACCACCGCTGGTGGGGCGAATCGCCTGCCGCTGGGACACCAGGTGACCCTGCAGGTGGCCGACCGCGACTGGACCATTGTGTTCCGCCCGACCCTGGAATACCTCGCCGGGCAGAACACGCTGATTGCATGGATGGTGCTGGTGGCGGGATTGCTGTTCACCGCGCTGGTAGGCGCTGCCGCCATGGTCGTTACCGGACGCACTGCCGCAGTCGAGGCCCAGGTTCGTGAACGCACCGCGGAACTGGCCGAGAGCTACCGGCGCCTGGCAGAGGCCGGGCGGGTGAAAAGCGAATTCATCTCCACCGTCTCGCATGAACTGCGCACGCCGCTGACTTCCATTCGCGGCTCGCTCGGACTGCTCAGCAGCGGGGCGGCGGGGCAGTTGCCCGACAAGGCCGTTCCGCTGGTCGACATTGCCCATCGCAATACCGCACGTCTGGGGCTGCTGATCGACGATATTCTCGATATAGAGAAAATTGATTCCGGCAAGCTTTCGCTGAAACTGCAGATCCACTCTCTGCCCGAACTGGTCGAGCAGTCGGTGGAGGCAAACCGCGGCTACGCCCAGAACTGCAACGTGGAGTTCAGCCTGCTGCGTCCACTGTCCGAAGCGCGGGTGCGGGTCGATGCCAACCGGCTGCTGCAGGTCATGGCCAATCTGCTGTCCAATGCGGCGAAGTTCTCGCTAGAAGGCGCCGCAGTGCAGATTGCCGTCACCAACGACGGCCACCGCGCCCGGGTGATCGTAAGGGACTGCGGCCCGGGCATTCCGGCTGACTTCCAGTCGCATGTTTTCGAGCGCTTCTCGCAGGCCGACAGCTCAGACAGCCGCATCAAGGGAGGCACGGGACTGGGCCTGGCGATTTCCAGGGCGCTGATCGAACGCATGCAGGGAACCATCGGCTTTGAAACTGCGGAAGGGAAGGGCACCACCTTCTTCATCGAGCTGCCGCTAGTCAGAGCGGAGACGTCCGTGTAGGATGCGCGGCTCCCTTTCCGGGGCCAGGTGGCAGAGTGGTCATGCAGCGGCCTGCAAAGCCGTCTACGCCGGTTCGATTCCGACCCTGGCCTCCATTAGTTCTTTCGCCGGTGTTCGCTGAAGTGCAGGAGACCGCATAATTTAAGCGATTTCCCGTCATTCCAGGCCCCGCCATCGTTCGCTGACCTTCGTGGACATACTACCCTACTTTGGGGTAAGTTCTAGGGGTAACTTGGTACTACCCCGAAATCGGGGTTTCTGTTACCCCATGCCGAAGCTTTCCGATACAAAAATACGGGCGGCAAAGCCCCGGTCGCGTCCGTACAAACTGTACGACGGGAACGGCCTCTACCTCATCGTTAACGCCAACGGATCAAAGTGGTGGCGACAGCGGTTCGTTAGGGCAGGAAAAGAGCAGACGTTGAGCGTCGGTGTATACGATGCCATTGGTCTGGCTGCCGCACGGGAGAAGAGCGATGCAATTCGAGCCCAACTCGCCAATGGTCTGAATCCCAGCCACGAACGTCGCGAGCGGAAGAACGCCAGGGCTGATGCCGCTACGCACACATTCAAGGCAGTGGCACTCACATGGATCGGGAAGTATCTCGAGCCGCAGGGACGGACAGCAGATCACATTCAACGGGTACGCAGGCGCTTCGAGGTTTGGTTCTTCCCGTGGATCGGCCACAAATCCATCGGTGAAGTGACCGAAGACGATATCCTGGATTGTCTGAAGCGCATCGAGGACCGAAACCTCATTGATACCGCCCACCGTGCGAGGGCCCAATGCGACCAGGTATTCCGGTATGCCAAGAGACGGTACAAGAAGCTGGTCAAGGTGAATCCGGTAGCAGACCTGAAGGGACCGGACACGCTGCCGCCGGTGCGGGTGAAACATCATGCCGGTATCACCGATCCAGCCAAACTGGCGCCATTGCTTCAGGCGATCGAGGGCTACTACGGTGGGTTTGTCGTTCGGTGCGCGCTTCGGTTTCTCCCCTTGGTGTTTGTGCGACCCGGCGAGCTTCGGCATGCTGAATGGTCCGAATTCAGGCTCGAAGGCAGGGAGCCCGAATGGCGCATTCCGGCCGCGAAGATGAAGATGCGCATTCAGCATATCGTGCCGTTGTCGCGCCAGGCAGTAGAAATCCTTCGGGAGCTGCAGCCGCTGACCGGTCCGGATGGACTGGTATTTCCGTCCGTTCGTCACCCGTCACGCCCCATGTCGGATGGGACACTGAACGTTGCCCTGAAGTCATTGGGGTACTCAAGCGACCAGCAGACACCACATGGTTTCCGGACTACAGCCTCCACGTTGCTTAACGAGCGTGGGTTCGCGCCTGATGCAATCGAGCGGCAGCTTGCTCACGGAGAGCCGAACGCGGTACGTGCGGCTTACAACTCGGCGGAGTATCTGCCTGAACGGCGCAAGATGATGCAGGCGTGGGCGGACTATATCGATAAGTTGCGGCCGGGTTTTGTCCCTCCCCGAGTCGGACGCTCAAAGCTCAACGGACAGAAAAAACACGCAAGAGGCTTGGATTCTGATGGCTAGTTCGCGCGCAAGGGCCACATATGGTAAAGGACCACTTTCGCGTCCCTCAATTCCTGATAGGCCGGGATGGCCAAGCAAGAACAACAACAAGAAATGGTTGACTGCGATACAAAGAGCTCACAACACGGGCATCGATCTACTCCTCAAGTACTATTCAGAAGAAGCCAAAGTACAGAGACGCGCCGAACCCTGGTCGGTCGTTGGGTGGCCGGTACTGAAGTCCTCCATTCTGTCGGAAACGGAAGTTCTGAGGAACCTAGTCATTTGTCTTGCCATGGATCACGTTCCTTTTTTTCAAGTTCGAAAGAAGAAAAAAAAGGCGGTGGACAATCATGTACTGGCGAAATTACTGCATGAGTACTACGGCGCTTTACAGGAAAATCACGACAAGCATGCCGCGCGCAAGAAGGCCGCACGAAAACTGCCAAGGAGTGCGAGGCTATCAGACCGGCGGATCCAGAATGTCCTCTCGCAGGCGCGCAGGATGTATATCAACAACTTGGTTGTCGTAACAGAGGATGGTTCGCTCAGGCCCACGGGAAAACTTCAAGGCAGACTTTGGGGGAGTCTTGTCAAGGGAGCGCCTAGTTCAGCGATTGCAATAGAGCCGGATCCTCATGATTCTGATGGTATTTTGGTCCCATTATCTGATCGCTAAGCATCACGGAATAACCTGCCCTCAGGTGATTTCGTGAATCCTCTTCGTGCATTGTTGAGCCTCGCTGGAATTCGCCAACTACGAGGCTCTCATGACAACGAAAACACATGGTCATCCAAGGAATCATTCGGCCGGACGTCAGCCAGATCAACGCCAGATCGCAAGTGCCAGTTCCGTGCGGCTGCTGCGGTTACCCGAAGTGTGTCGTGCAGTAGGTCTGAGGCCGACGGCTATATACCTGCTTGAGCGGGAAGGAAATTTTCCGAAGAGGGTGCATCTCACCGAGCGCGCTGTGGCTTGGTCCGAGCAGGAAGTGTCGAGCTGGATCAGCCAACGCCTGTTGCTGCGGGAGATAGCGCGATGAGCGCCCCAGGCATTTTAGCGAAGTATCATGCCGCACAAGGCGCAGAGGAAAAATTTCAAGCTCTTGCGGAATTGTCCCATTTTGACTACGAGCGCCTACGAATATCCATGGCGGAGGAAATGGAGATCAGGGTATCCGCTCTCGACAAAGAAGTGGACCTAAGGCGGCGAACCGGCGTTGACAGTAACCACCTCGATTTGAACGACCCTGAGCCTTGGCCGGAGCCCGTGAATGGTGTCGAGCTGCTCGACGCTATCGAGCGAGAACTGCAGAATTATATCGTGGTGCCAGATGTCTGCCGGACCGCAGCTTCTCTTTGGGTATTGATGACATGGTTGGCCGATATCGCATATTTGCTGCCGCTTCTGGTGATCTCCAGCCCGCAGAAGCGATGCGGAAAATCCAATCTGCTCATCCTGCTGCGCAAAATGACACGCAGAGGTCTGATGGCTTCAAACATCTCTCCGTCTGCCGTGTATAGGGTTGTTGAAATGTATCATCCAACGTTGCTGTTGGACGAAGCTGATGCGTGGGCGACGGAGAATGACGCACTGCGCGGAATTATCAATGCCGGTCATAGCCGAGATACCTCAGCTATACTTAGAGCGTCTGGCGACCAATGGGAGCCGAAGATTTATAGCAGCTTCTGCCCCAAGGCAATTGCTGGGATCGGCAGGCTAGCGGGTACACTCGAGGATCGGGCAATAATAATCGAGATGCGCCGGCGCCGATCCGATGAACCAGTTCAACAACTGCGGCATGCGCTGGATTTGAGCCATATTCGGCGGTTGGCCATGCGGTGGGCTGCAGATAACCGGCTTCAATTCCAAGCTGCAGACCCCAGTGTGCCGCCTGAACTCCATGATCGCGCTGCCGATAATTGGCGTCCCCTGTTGGCCATAGCAGAGTTGGCCGGTGGCGATTGGCGTGCTAGAGCCGAGAAAGCAGCAATCAAGCTAACACTTCGAGACGGTGAGCAAGAGGATGTAAGTATCCTGCTTCTGTCGGATATTCGAGATCTATTCGGGCGGCTTGGTCCGATCATACGAACAAGTCTTTTATTGGAGCACCTCAACCGGATGGATGAGCGTCCTTGGGGAGAGTGGAGACATGGAAAGCCAGTCTCCAAAGTTCAGCTTGCCAACATGCTGAGACCGTTTGGAATTCGGCCAACCACCATTCGCGTCGGTAAGTTAACCCCGAAGGGCTATATATTGGAATCATTCCTGGATGCATTCTCACGCTACCTTCCTTCAAACGCGGATCAATCCGCAACACCGCAACATGAGGGAAATCAAAGGAGATTCGATGATGTATCCTCCAGCGGGGCGGTTGGTGTTGCGGATCGGAACCGCAACATCACAGAAGAGATTCGGAGTCGTAACGGAGTAAATCCCAACAAAATCAATGGGTGTTGCGTTGTTGCGGATTGATGCACGGTAGGAGTGGTAGTTGGCAAGAGACCTCGAGCATGAATAGGCTTACCAGCAAAGATGAATGTCGGATTAGGCTTCTCTACCTGACGTTTCGATGGACGCAGGCTCGGATTGCAGCACACCTCGGTGTCAGCGCCGCCCAGGTCTCTAAGTACATGCATGTTTCAGGCATTCCAGTCCGACGCAGAGGAGCAAGTGCAACCGTCTCTGGCAAGCTCAGGTATCGGTTCAGGACGTGTCCTGTATGCGGCCGGTCTTTCCTCCCGCGCCTTCGGCACCGCCCTGACAGACGTGGCCCAACGGTCTACGCCGGGCAGGCATACAAGTACTGCTCGCGTCGCTGTGGTAGCAAGGCTTGGCTCCTGCGCGTTCCGCGCCGCCGAGGAAAGCAACCCCACAACGTTGCGCCCGATATGTGATAGCAGGCATAGCGGATCGCCATTGGCAGCCCCGGATTGAAAGTCTGGGCATGACCCACCAGCAGGAGGGGAACAGGTGGGTAGTCTTCCGGGATCAGCCGCGTCGGATCGAGCCTGCTATCGGGCTATACAGCCGTCGCCTGCGCGCGGTCGCTGGGCCAGCTATCAGGCTTCCCAAGCAGAATTCTCGCCAGAGGGATCCACACGGCTTTGGCGCACTCATCCCCGATGGCAGTGAATGTCTCGTCGTAGCAGCCAAGCAGAATGAATCGCTCGATGTAGTCATCGCGGTCAATCGCCTCGCCGGTCAAATGCGGATCGAGGAGGAGTTCGTGTTTAGCGATCCGATCCTCCTGGGCCAGCAAGCTGCCGACCGGCGTATTGAGGAGGCGGGACAGTGCTTCGATCAGCTCCAGAAGTCGTGGGATTTCGACGGTGATGGGGTGGGCGTGGTCGGGCGACTCAAAGGAAATATTGCAGCGTCCCGCCAGGCGGCGCCCCAGCATCAAGTCCTGCGATCTGTTTGGCAGCACATCCATCCGCAAGACCGCATGCATCTGCGTCCCGAAATCCGGGTGTGCCACCGCTACAGCCTGCAGGAGACCGCCATCCAAGACACTCATATCCCGGAGACCAGGCAGATTCCGCAGCCGCGTCAGTAGCGCACGCAGTTCAGCCGCAATCGCCCGACACGCCGGGCTCCCGGCGGGGTTGCGCCTGGCGAAGGCATTACCAGCCGTCCGATGCAGTTCCTGAAGCCTCAGGATGAGGTTCGCGAGTTCTTTGGGATCGGATTGATGCGCCCGCAGCACCGCTATAAGGCCCGGCGTCCTGCCATCGTTGCGCAGCGCCTGAAGATCACAGGAAGTGGGGCGATTTCGCTCGTACTCAGCTCGCTGCCCGGCGAGCGCATCCTTGAACAGATCGTCCAGTGCGTTTGTGCCCGCCGTCGTGACCTGCATGCCTGAATGCCCTCTGGGTCGAGCTTGTCTGCCCCCACCCCGGAAACCGCCGTATAGACGCTCCAGGGCCGCTACAGGCGCCGTTCCATACCGGTGACCAACGCAGATACGGAGGTCTTCAGTGGTCCAGCCAGCGCCGCCAGGGTCATGACGGTGGGATTTCGCTCGCCACGCTCGATCATGCCGATGAAATTCCGGTGAAGCTTCGCCTTTTCAGCCAAGCGCTCCTGTGACAGGCCCATCGCTATACGGCGCTGCCTCAGCTCCTCACCCAGTGCTCGCAAAATGCCCTTCGCCGCCATGGGGCGCGAGCATCAGCGTGCCCATTATAGTGTTCTACATACGGTAGTGTACAATTGCACCTGCCAATCGTCGACGCAACACTGGAGTGGCAGGCTGTTGATCCGCTCCGGTGCCGTGGATCAACAACGAAAAGGGATGCGAACAATGATAGCGAGGCTATGGCTCCCGGGTATCGTCCTGCTGGCGCTTGCCGGGTGCGCTTCGTCCAAAGTCTCGATGGCACCTGCCGTGATTCGGGCGTCCCACCCCGTTCAGGTCATTGCGATGGCGCCCGGCGGTGGGCTATTGGCCGATGCGGTCGCGGTGGAGCTGTCGAACCGCGGCTATATGGTCATTGACCCGGCTGCCACGTCCAATCTCATGGTTCGGATCAACCTCAGTGAAGTGGAGGTTGCCCGCCCCGAGGGGCTGATGAAGCTCAAGGACCAGGGCGTTGATGCCTATCTGACGGTCCGGGCCGCAGGCAGCGGCGATAATCGGCCAGACAGCGCCAGCGCCCGGTTGGTCAGCACGCACAACAACCGCCTCATTGCGGGCGTGAGTTGGCAGAACGGGTGGGGCGGTATGGAAGGTTCGGTGGCAGATCGCACCATGCGGAAGGGGCTATCCGAGGCGGCGATCGAGATTGCTGAGGCATTGGGCAAGTCTATGCCCGGAAACTGACTCCGCGGAGGACTTGTGATGAAAGCCATGGTGCTGTTGAGCTGTTTACTCTGCGGGTGCGTGCCCTCTGAACCCAAGACCTATGAGGACTGCCTGCTGCGTCATCTAGGCAGTACTACCAATGGGGAAGCGGCAAAGTTGGTTCATCGCGCCTGTATAGGAAAGTATCCCAGGGCGGCGGCGACATCGAAGACTCGGTGAGCTGTCCTGAATTCGACTGGTTTGAGAGCTGTGTAGATGCATTTCCTGTTGCGCGCGTTTTTGCTATTCGTCCTGGGCGTTGGCGCTGTCATGATCACGGTCTGGATTGGCATCGCGAGCGACTATTTCGGTCACTTTGGCCTCATGACCACCGAGCAGTTCTGGGATCGACTTAAATTGATTCCCGTGTTTGAGATCGTTGGCGTGGCAACGCTGCTTTCGATGCTGTTTCCAGCAGCGATGTACGGGATCAACCTGCAGAGCAATCCCGATCAGCCAACGCACGCAGTAGGATTTGGCAGTCACCCGGAGTTCAATGTATTCATGCTGAGCAGTCTATGCGTCATTCCGCTACTTGCCGTGTTCCCGCCGGATGACTTGACGCGTAGTGAAACGTTGTTCTCGCCAGGACAATACATAGGCTGCTTCTTCAGCTTGTGGCTGGCGCATGGCACCGTAAACGCTGTTCATGTCTCCATGCTACGTGCGAAGCTGGGGTTAAAGCAGCGCCGGATCGCAGAATTTGGATCATCAGATGTAATGCTGTTGGGGCGAGATAATGCAATTGAAATTGCACTTGAGGAACACTTCCAAGGCAGGCAGGCGAGGGCTGCTGCTATTTTGCGATCAAATAGCGCGCTGGTTTCTCAGGGCTGGCCGGAGGGGGTGTATGCCGTTGGCAAGGATCCAGTATGGGCGGTGGTCATTCCCAGTGCAGAGGCTCAAATCGGGTCCTCCGAGGTTGTTGTGATCTCGAGGATTACGGGGGATGTGCTATTCGATGGTGCAGCTGGGAAATAACCTACGTATTGAGTCTTGAGCTACCCTTTCTCACCATCGCACTCCGTCAACCTCCTGACTCCGCGGCCCATACCGGCGCTCTATCGCTATTTCACTACAAGGCCATTTTTAGGTATCGAACGGACCGAAGAAGGCCGGTAGGTCACAAGCGGATGCCGGAGAAGAATGGCGGTCTCTACGCTGAACACGGTCTGTACCGTACTGCTCAAATGCAAAGGCAGGACAGGAATAGATGTGGGCCGTGCTGGCGTACTATCTATCTTTGCTTCTCTCGCTTCTTCAGATGCCCCTCGAGCTTGCCAATGATCCGCAGAGTTGCCTTGCCAGGCAGGGCCTGCAGCAGGGCCTGCTTCTGATCCGCGCAGGAGCCGATCACTGACTGCGCGTTGGACAGCTTGTCCGAGCCTTCAGCCTGCTGGGCCTTGGCGGCGGAATTGACGCAGTCCAGATATCGCTGCAGTGTCGGATCGATGGGCGTTTGCTGTGTACCAGCAGCGACAAAAGTTGCGCTCATGCAAAGACTTGCGCAACAAACCCACGAAATTGCCTTCAGATGGTTTTTCTTTTCCATAACTCTCTCCTGAAAGTCCCCTCTGGCAATAGAGCGGCGCTGACGCTAACTCACCGTCGGCCCCGACGCAAGATTTTTTTGTTGACACCCGGTTTTTTTTTGATCTAACCTGCGCGCGCATCTCCCCAAGGGCGGGGATGTACGGAGACACTTTAGAATCAGAACAAACAGGGCTGAGGGGATCGGGATGCATTTGCCTGTCGTGTTATCTGTTTGGACGCCGGTTCTGCGCCGGATTTTGATTTCAGTCTGTTCATTCGCCGCTCGGTTGCGCTGAGCGGATTCACCATGAGGAGCTCACCTGTACTGCTGCCGCCGCGATG
Organism: Gammaproteobacteria bacterium; assembly: GCA_021773365.1. Classification (GTDB taxonomy): domain Bacteria; phylum Pseudomonadota; class Gammaproteobacteria; order Steroidobacterales; family Steroidobacteraceae; genus JAJFKF01. The sequence goes on from JAJFKF010000029.1 coordinate 20,856, forward strand.
CGCGCCAGCGGACGGGGGCGTGTGCATACAAGGTTCAGGTATCGAAGGACAAGGGGAGCGCTGCAATGAATCGCTGCAAACTGTTGCTGATCGAGGTATTGGCCCTATCGAGTCTGCTGTTTTGTGCCGGCGCGCGCGCTGACTACGGCTATTACCACTACAGCACGCTCGATGGTCCGGCCACGGACACCGATGGCGATTACTACCTGAGCTGGTATGTCATTCCGACCGATCCGTACGCCGAGTACGACACCGTCGAGGTTGCCTACCTCGAGACGCGCATGAACGGCGCGGGCACCTGGCAGCAGGTGCAGGAATGGAACAACGTACCGATCTACGCCGCCTACGACGATGTGCACCGCACCGGCCAGGCGGTGGGCACGCACAACTACCACATGCTGTTT
>JAJFKF010000030.1 GCA_021773365.1 Gammaproteobacteria bacterium
GCAGCCACCGCCGCGCGGAAAGACCCAAGGTCTGCACTACAGCTATTTTTGACCTCTGCGCGCTCCCAAGTGCTTGATCCGTCTACAGCCCGCCCCCGTGAAATCCCGGAAATCAGGGGCGAATCGGCAAAGACGGGCTAAGCGCCACCCCATCGCGAAACGTCGTCGAAGCGCTGCTGTAATACACCCGCGCGGCATCGTAGTACTGCAGGTTCCAGCCCAGCTCCAGCGCGCCGCGGCTCCATCTCAGTCCCGCGTTGGCGCGCCATTTCAGCGGGCCATCGCTGTAGCCCACAATGTTGCGCTCCTGCGCGTCCGGCGCCGGCTGCTGCGCCAGCCGCGGCTGCACCGTGGCCATCACATGGGCCGCGAAGGCGCCCAGGCGCCGGTGATGACCTCACCATCGCGTTTGGGGTCCATGTACCCCGAGGACGCAAGAAAGGACGGCGGGAGATCATACTCGGAGAGCTGAGAAGGCGATGGCGGCAGTATCCCTTCGCCATAACTCAAGCGCAGCGCCAGGCTTTCTATGGGCGTGTAGCGCACACCCAGCGTGGTGGCCGGTGACCTTGTTGATCTGCATCGGCACATCCGGAAAGGGTCCGTCGGCAGAGGGCACGGTTATGGATTGGGACAATGGCTGCGTACCGGTCCGGGTGGCATCGTGGCGGTAGGAAGCCTGCAGATCAAAACCGAGAAGTCCCCGCCGCGCATTGACCGCCGACACCAGCGGTGCGGTCAGCTCGGTGTACACACTCTCGGTGGTCGAGCCAATTTCAGGATAGTAGGTATAAGTCGGATTGGTTGCACCCGGGGTAGAAAGAATCCACAGCTGATCCCCAGTGTACTGCTGCCACTGCTCCAGCAGCGCAGCCAGCCGCAGCGGTCCAGCGGGCAGGTTCAGCAGCGGGCCGGCTACCCGCAGCGTCGCATCCTGTTGCACTGCCGGCCATTCCGCCTCAACGAAATCGCGTTGCCCCGCACCGCCTGGAACGTAGCCGGAAAAATCCATCGGATAGGCATTCACATCGCTCAAGGGAGACAGTCGCCCGTCGACCAGGGCGTCGGCGCCGTCCTGGGTAAAGAGGTCTCGCGGGTAGTCATAGGTGGAATTCGACCGGCTCCAGCTGTACTCAGCCTGCACCGTCCACTCCCGCGGCAGGCGCACGATCAGTCCACCACTAACCTGCTCCGTCAGTAAATCTACGTGGGTCCGCAGTCGGCCGGCATCGTACCCGGGTACGGGAACGGACAGCCTCACCGCCTCGGTGAAGGGATTGTTCGCGCCCACCGGCAGGGTGACATTGGCATCGGTCGACGCGACCGAGCTCCCCATTCGCAACGACCGGCTGTCATTGCGGGAGATATCGACGAAGGCCTCGATACGATCGGTAAACTCACGCCGCAGGTTCAGCGCCAGCGAGCTCACCGTGGGCGCGAACAGCAGCGAGTACTGGTTGCCGGCGGGATCGTTGGCCAGGTCCAGGTTGTAGTGCCCGGCGGTGTTCAGAAAGGCGGCGCCATTGTCACTGGCCAGGCCCGCATAACCCACCGGCACATGGGCGATGGGTGCGTTCAGCGACCGACCATCAAGCAACTCCAGGTCGTTGCCACTGACGCTTCTCACGTTAGTGGTGTAGCCATGGAGCGGATCGCGCCGGGCAAGAAAAGCAGCGCGATTGTTCTCGTCCTGCAGGCGGAGGGAGCGGACCGTGAAATCCCGGTCGCCCAGGTACAACGGATTGCCGTCGCGGTAGCTGGCCATCACCATCACGCTGGTGCGCCCGCCCTCCAGGGTAAAGCCGCCGGTAGCGTCCAGCCGACGCTCGGCGCCGCCGCCGGCAAAGGTGCCGTCGTAGCGGGCGGTGAGTTCCAGGTCGTTATAGTTGCGTTTCAGGATAGGGAGTATCTGGGATGAACACGAAATCCTTGTGGACACAGCTGCGGCATGTGCTCGGCGGATACCCCGGCACCGCGGCGGAATGGAGCACGCGCGTGCAGTGCACCGATGTCACCCGGCAGGAACTGCTGGTACTCGATGCCTGGCTGAAATCCGATCCCGCGCATGCCGAGGCCTATGCGCGCATGAACAAAGTCAGCCACCTGGGCCTGAAGCTGCGCGAACATCCGGAAGAAACCGCGCGCCTGGGAGCCTATCAGCGCCTGCGCGCAGCCGAACATGCCGAAAACGCAGCCGCACCGCGCCTGTACGCCCTGCGCTGGGCCGCCGCCGCAGTCATCGGTATTGTCATAGCCACACTGGCGGCGATCCACTGGCCGGAATCCCGGACACACTACGTCGTCGGTCATGGCGAACAACGCCATGTCACGCTCCCGGACGGCTCGCGCATGACCGTCAACACCAACTCCGAAGTGAAGGTGCTGTTCGACCCGGCAGCCCGCATCATCGCCCTGCCGCGCGGAGAAGCCTTCTTCGAAGTTGCGCAGAACAAAACGCGCCCCTTCATTGTCCGCGCCGGTGAAACGGAAATCCGCGCCCTCGGCACCAAGTTCAACGTCCACCGCGAAAACACCCGCACGGAAGTACTCGTGGCCGAAGGCCATGTGCGCGTCCTCAGCACCCGGGACGCCACAATCGAGCCCCGCGACCTGTTCCCGGGCGATCAGCTGCAGCTGGAAACCTCCACACGCACCGCCAGTGTCACGACGGTGGACGCGGCGCGTGAAACCTCCTGGGTGTCCGGCATGGTCGCCTTCGAGGACACCCCGCTCGATCAGGTGGTGAGCGAGATCAACCGCTACATCCGCAAACCGTTCATCATCACTGCCCCACAGCTGAGTACTATCCGCCTCACCGGTCGGTTCCGCACAGGCGACATGGAGTCAGTAAAGTTCGCGCTGCGCGACCGCTTCGGAATCGAGGCGATGGAGAATGAGCGGGAGATCAGGCTGGGGCAGTGAGCATCCGGCCGGCCGGACCAGCCGGCGAGCGGCCGCAGTCCGGGACTCCTGCCCCACATAATCCGGTCCAGCGTTCGCCACGGTCCCCTCATGCGCCTCTTCTTTCCAAGGGTGCAGCCAAGCTTGCAGATGCATCATATAAGCTGCATACTTCCGTTGTATCGCAGTTATGCATCGTATATGAGGCGTTCTGGTGACACTGGAAGAGATCGGCAGGGCTCTGCGGACCGCGCGCAAAACCGCCGGCAGAACCCAGACGGAACTGGCGCAACCGCTGGGCATGAGCCGCGCCACCGTGTCCGCCATCGAGAACGGCACGGTGGGCGAGATCGGCGTGCGCAAACTCATCGCGCTGGCCACCGCGCTGGGTCTCGAACTGTCGATAGGCCCGCGCCACCGCAGGCCGACCTTGCAGGAACTGCGGGAGGCACGCCGTGGCACGAAATCCGACGCTTGATGTGTTCTGCAATGCCCGCCGGGCCGGCAGCCTGAGCCGCAGCGAGGTTCACGAGGGCGATTATTTGTTCGGCTATGGCGAGGACTGCCGCGCCGGGGACGCCGTTTCCCTGACCATGCCCGTGGTGCGCGATCAGTACGATTCGATGAACACGGTGCATCCGGTGTTCGAGATGAATCTGCCCGAGGGCGCGCTGCTGGAGAAGCTGCGGCTGCGCTTCGCCAAGACCATTCCCGGATTCGACGACCTGGCGCTGCTCGAGATCACGGGCCAGTCCCAGATCGGCCGCCTGCGTTATGCCCGCCCCGGGGCCACGCCGCAGGAACCACCGCAGGAGAATCTGCAGCGGCTGCTGACGTATCGCGGCGCGGATGATCTGTTCGCCGACCTGCTGGAGCGCTACGCCGGCTACTCCGGCGTATCCGGTGTGCAGCCGAAGGTGCTGCTGCGCGCCGATCAGGCGGAACTGCCGCGCCTCACGCATCGCGGCACAACCCACATCGTCAAGTCATTCGATCCGCGCGAGTATCCGGAGCTGGCGGCCAACGAATACTTCTGCACGCGGGCCGCGCTGCACGCCGGCATTCCAGTGCCTGCAATGACCCTCTCTGACAACCGGCGCCTGCTCGTCGTGGAGCGTTTCGATCTGCACGCCGGCGGGGCGTATCTGGGACACGAGGACTTCTGCGTGCTTTCCGGACTGCGCTCGCACGGCCGCTACGAGGGCTCCTACGAACTGGTGGCGCAACGCATTCGCGAATTCGTCGCACCCGAACACGTCACCGACGCGCTCCAGCAGCTGTTTCTCACCGTGGCGCTGTGCTGCGGCATCGAGAACGGCGATGCGCACCTGAAGAATTTCGCGGTGCTGTATGAGCATGCCGAAAGCCCGGTGCGGATGGCGCCGGCCTATGACCTGGTGTGTACGACGCTGTACCTGCACCGGGACGTACTGGCACTGACCCTGGGCGGATCAAAAACTTTTCCCGATCACCGGCGGCTGCTCGACTTTGGCCGGCGGTCCTGCGGATTGACGGCCAGCCGGCTCACGGGCCTGCTCGGGCAGGCGGTGAGCGGGATCGGCAAGGCCCGCACCGATATCCGTCGCTTCATGAAGCGCAACCCGGATTTCAAGCCGGCCGGCGAACGGCTGATCGAGCGATTCACGCGCGGCGTAAGGCGACTGCGACCGGAGTGAATCCGGTGCAGCCGCCCTGCCGGTTGAATCAAAGGCCGAAGCGCTTGGTGAAGGCGATGGAGTAGCGCCGCAGGCGCGCATCGCCCTCGGTGGCGTAGTAGCCACCGACCACGGAGGAGGACGAGGCCAGGATGGGCGGATCGGTGTTGAGCACGTTCTGCACCGAGATCTGCAGCTCAGTGTTCCGCAGCAAACCACCGACGAAGTCGGGCGCATTCTCGAAACGGTAGCGACCGTACACATCGTGATAGGTCTGGGTTGGAATCCATTCTGAACCCTGTCCGAGCACCGTGTTGAGATTCTCGCTGTCCGGCGTGGCCGCACGGTGGTCAGCACGTTGGCGGCAAAGGCGCCGAAGCGCGTCTCCCAGGCGTGGTCGGCCTGGAGGTCGTCGGATCAAACGGTCTTGGGGCGAGCGTGTTATATTCAGCTGCGTGGATAAGAGCATCAAACGTTACACCAGCCTGGATGCGATGAAAGCCGATGAATATCGCTACTGGCAAAGCGTCTCACCGCGCGAGCGCATCCGAGCGGTTGCAGAAATTACCGCTGAAATGTATGTCCTGAGCGGATGGCGTCCCCATGTTCAAAGACTTCAAAGAACTCTTGTCCGCGTTCAACGCGCATCAGGTTAGATACTTGATCGTCGGCGGTTACGCGGTGTCGTTCCATGCCCAGCCGCGAGCGACCAAGGACATGGATATCTTGATCGATCCGTCAGCCGACAACGGCCAGGCAGTTTATGCTGCGTTAATGAAATTTGGAGCCCCTCTGCAGGGACTTGCCGCGAAGGACTTCACCGAACCGGACAGTTTTTTCCGTATGGGCACGCCGCCAGTCATGGTCGATATCTTGTCGAGAATCGGAGGTGTCGAATTCGAGGCAGCCTGGAAGAGGCGCGTGAACAGCCTGATAGATGATGATTTGACCGTGCCGTTTATTTCGCGTGAAGACCTCCTGGCGGCGAAGCTTTCAGCCGGCCGACCGGAAGATCTGGCCGACGTCGCCGCCCTGCATGCTGCGCATGCTGCGCAAAATGACTCGTAATCTCCCTCACGTACGGTATCGTTTGAACTCAATCAACCCGAGATAAAACCGCACAAGCTTCTCGAGTTCGCGCGGCCGCGCAGCAGACAACACAACAGTGAGAGCCCCTCGCTATTCCTTTGGCAAGGGGCTCAGGGACCATCATCAGCGTATTTTCGGCGTCAGCGCCCGAAGCGTTTGGTGAAGGCGATGGAGTAGCGCCGCAGACGCGCATCGCCCTCGGTGGCGTAGCCGCCAGCGCGGCTGCTGACGGTAGCCAGTATGGGTGGGCTGGTGTTGAGCACATTCTGCACCGAGATCTGCAACTCGGTGTTCTGCAGCAAACCACCTGCGAAGCCGGACGCGTTCTCGAAACGATAGCGGCCGTACACATCGTGATAGGTCTGGGTCGGAATCCATTCCGAACCCTGATTGAGCACCGCATTGTTACGAACGGTTGTCGAGGCCGAGCTGCTATAGACCAGCGAAGCATCGTAGTACTGCAGGTTCCAGCCCAGGTCCCAGGCGCCGCGACTCCAGCGCAGCCCTGCATTGGCCCGCCATTTCAGCGGGCCGTTGCTGTAGCCCACCCTGTCGACCTCATCGCTGCCCGGCGCGGCCTGCTGCGACAGGCGCGGCTGCACGGTGGCCAGCACGTTGGCGGCAAAGGAGCCGAAACGCGTCTCCCAGCGGTAGTCGGCCTGGATGTCGAGCGCTTCCATCAGACTCTTGGCGATATTCACCAAACCGCCATTGAACACCCGAATCGTCCCGCCCGTGTAACCGAGCGCTGCGTCCGCCGGGGTCAGCGTATTGCGCACGATGGCGCCCGGAAAATCATCTTCCAGATCCAGCAGCCCTTGATAGCCCAGAGAACCAATCTCGTCGGTCTTCTCGATGCGGGTGTAGTCCACTGACAACCTCAGACCCGGCAGTGGGGCCGGCGTGAAAATCACCCCGCCGGACCAGCTGGCAGAGCGCTCCGGATGCAGCAACAAGCTGCCGACGGCCAAAAATCGCTCGATCGTTGCGATGTTGACAGGCAACCCGCCGCGTTTGGGATCGAGACTGGCACTTAGAGCGAATGCGAGAAAAGTAGCATCGAGCTCAGACAGCTGGTAAGGCGTGGCCGGCAATATCCCTTCGCCATAACTGACCCGCAGCATCACATTCTCCACTGGGGTGTAGCGCAAGCCCAGTGTGTATTGGTTGCCCGTCACACTGTTGGTCTGAAATGGCAGCTGCGGAAATGGACCGTCGGGCGAGGACACCGGCACGGAACTCTCCTCATACGGCCGGGTACGGGTCGTAGTACTGTCGTAGCGATAGGAGGCGCGCAGATCCAGGCCCTGCAGTCCCGGCCGCGCATTGGCCGCCGAGACCAGCGGCGCGTTGATCTCCGCGTACCCGCTGTCGGTGCCTGAGCCCACCTCAGGATAGTAGGTGAAGGCGGGCGTGCCCCCGGCCGATGGGTAGCTTGCGCCGACTCGATCTCCGGTGAACTGCTCGCGGCGCTCCAGCAGGGCGGCCAGGCGCAGCGCTCCGCCGGGGAGTTGCAGCAGCGGGCCGGACACCCGCAGGGTGGCGTTCTTCCGTTCCCCGGCAAATTCCCCGGATTGGCGACGGCCGCTCTCACCCGGATAGAAGGCGGAGAAATCCAGCGGGTAGGCATTCACATCGCTCAAGGGATCGAGCCGCCCATCGATCAGTGCGGCATTGCCGTCAGTGGTCAATAAATCTTGCGGATTCTGATAGTTGAAGTTCGATCGGCCCAGGCTGTACTCCCCCTGCACCGTCCACTCCCGCGGCAGGCGCACGATCACTCCCCCACTGAGCTGCTCGCTCAGGGATTCAGAGGGGCTGCGTATCCTGCCGGTCTCATACCCCACCAGGGGCATCGACAACCTCACCGCCTGGGTGAATGGATTGTTCGGGCCTGCCGGCAGGGTAACAACATTCGCCGCGAGTGAACTTCCCGTACGCACCGACCGGTTGTCGTAGCGGGCGGCATCGACGAAGGCCTCGATGCGGTCGGTGAACTCGCGGCGCACACTCAACTGCAGCGAGCGCACCGAGGGGGTGCTCAGCAGCGCGTACTGATTGCCCAGCACATCGTCAGCCAGCGCCAGGTTGTAATGATCGGC
>JAJFKF010000004.1 GCA_021773365.1 Gammaproteobacteria bacterium
CGCTTTTTTGTCCTTTAGGTGTACTCGCGCTTATGTGGTTGGGGTCTGGTGATTTTATCCCCTTTTTATGGTAAACCCCCCATTAAACTGTGTATAACTTCCCCAGACCCCATCATGGAAAAAAGCACCTAAGACGCCGTCCAGATTCCCTTCAAATGCCCCAGCATCAAATGCCGGATATTCTCCAGCGGCTGCGCATGAAAGGTGAAACACGGAGGATTACGCCGCAGCAGCGGCCAGTTCTCACCCCGCAGCACCAGGTCCAGATACTCCAGGTTCTGTCGCATGGCCTCCATGTAGGGATTGCGCCCCTCGAAAAGCGCCTCGGCATAGTGGTACGCGCCACCGAACTCTCCATCCAGCCGCTGGCTGCGTACATCGGCCACAAAGTGCGGCGTCTGGCGCAGGACGTCCAGGCCGGAGCTGTACTTGATCGGCTGTGGTGACTGGGGTCTGTACGGTGCAGCTACGCCACCCAGCACGAACTCCGGGTATAGCCGGTCGCGACATTTCTCCAGATAGCAGCGATCGGCCATTTGCGCGATGAGGTCGGCCGTGCCAAGCAGGTGGCCGACGCGCCGGTTCGCGGGATCTGCCAGATGGATCTGCTCGAACTTCACCTCATAACCGGTGAAGTGCACGATTCGCGTAGCCACCGGGACCCAGTCGGCCATGTCCAGCTGCGGCAGATAACGTGCAAGAAAGCGTGCGCTGCGGGTGACATGCTGCAGGGTGAACTCCGCGCCGTTGCGGTGCTGGTGGTCGCTGGTTTCGCGAATGTAGCCAGCGTCGTGAAACAGGGAAGTCACCAGGCCCATGGTGGCCCGTTCGGCGCCGAATTGTTTGTCCTGTGGCTCGCTGCGATCGTGACCCGCCAGCAGGCGAGCCATTGCCAGGGTCATGTCCAGGCTGTGCTGGCGATCGTGATAGACCGTATCCACGCCGTGATAGCCGGGCATGCGTCCGGAAAACAGCTTGTCGAAGTCGTCGAAGGCCTGGGCCACGCGGTCGTAGGAGGCGCCGGGCCAGGTGGCGTGAAAGAGCTGCTCCACCGCTTCACACACTGCGGCGGGGGAGCTGACCTGGACTGTGTTGGTCACGTCGTAATCGTTGCGGCGGGTCGAGAGCATTATCTTCGCTTCCGGGCGCGCGTCGCGACCTCCGGATTGATCCCCCTTCTTAAGTGTCCATGGGCTGTTTGATCGTCAGGGAGTCTAGGAGCAGTGGCCGGGAAAAACCATGGGACGGATCACTGTTGTGACAGTGGCCGGGCGACATAACGAAGCGGAAAGCGAGCGCCAGATCAGGAGAAAAAACATGGGCTTGTGCGCACCGGCGCCTGGATCGCATCGAGGTGGCCATGAGCGGCGACCCGCGCGCGGGTCGGGGGCATCAGGGCGCCGACAGCGCCTCAAGGACGGGTCTGGTGTCGGGACGCACGCCGTGCCATAGCTGGAAGGACTCGGCAGCCTGCTCGACAAGCATGCCCCAACCCTTCACCGCGCGGGCGGCACCGGCTTCGTTTGCCCAGCGGGTAAAGGCCGTTTCACTTCTGCCGTAGGCCATGTCGTAGCACACTGTCGAGGCGTTCACCGTACCCTCGGGCAGCGGTGGCACCTCGCCCTGCAGGCTGGCAGCCGTGGCGTTGATGATCAGGCCGAAGGAGTCACCGGGTAACTCATCGAACCCGCAGCCGCTGATCTCCCCGAGATCCGCGAAGTCGCGGGCCAGATCGACCGCGCGTTGCGCAGTGCGATTGGCAATGACAATTGATGCGGGATTCGCCTCGGCCAGCGGGGCGAGAATGCCCCGGGTGGCGCCACCGGCCCCCAGAATCAGGCAGCGCATGTCGACCAGATCCAGGCCTAGATGGTTTGTCAGGTCAATCAGCAGTCCCGCGCCATCGGTGTTGTCGCCGAGCAGTTCGTGGCTGTCCTGGAGATGGATGGTATTTACTGCGCCGGCACGCTCGGCGCGCGGAGTGAGGACGTTTACCAGTTCAGCCGCCGCTGGCTTGTGCGGTACGGTGATATTCAGGCCCCGCCCACCCTCGGCAAAAAAAGTCAGGGTGGTGGAGCGAAAGTGATCCGGCGGCACATCCAGCAGCCGATAGCTGATAGTGCGGTCTGTCTGCTGGGCGAACAGCCCGTGAATGAACGGAGACCAGCTGTGGCCGACTGGATGGCCAATGACGGCATAGCGGTGAGGCTCGGGTGCGGTGCTGTTCATGCCGGATTGCGGTAAATTGCCTTGATTACTGATTGTCTGCGTTATACATGAATCTCGCCTCCACCCCCAAACGCTGTGCCTGGGCCACTGGCGCCAGTACGCTGATGCAGCGCTATCACGACGAGGAGTGGGGCGTGCCGGTGCACGATGACCGGCGACATTTCGAGTTTCTGATCCTGGAGGCCGCGCAAGCCGGCCTGAGCTGGTCCGTTGTTCTCAACAAACGAGAGGGGTATCGGCGGGCGTTCCGCGATTTTGATCCGCACAAGGTGGTGCGCCTGAACTGCCGCAGCGTCGAACGCCTGATGCAGGACACGGCCATCGTACGCAACCGCTTGAAGATCGAAGCGGCAATCGCTAATGCGCGGCCGTTTCTGGCGCTGCAGGAGTCCTGGGGCAGTTTCGACGCGTATATCTGGAGTTTTGTCGATGGGCGGGCACGGCAGAACCGTTTTCGCCGGCAGCGACAGGTACCTGCGAGTACGCCGGCATCGGATGCCCTGTCGCGCGATCTGAAGCAGCGGGGTTTTCGCTTTGTCGGTTCCACGGTGATTTACGCACACATGCAGGCGACTGGAATGGTGAATGATCATCTGCTGGACTGTTTCCGCCACCGGCACTGCGCGACATTGCGCTGACATCGGGCCAGAACCGGGCCGGTGCTGGGTCAATACTGGGCTACCGCAGTCACTCGGGCACCAGCCAGAAGCACTCCGCTGCCGTGCCCGCTTGCCCTCCCAGCAGGCGGTGCAGCGCCGGCAGAGCCGTCTGCAACGTAGTATCAAGCTGCCACGGCGGGTTGATTACGATCATGCCGCAGCCATTGAGGCTGACGCGTGAATCATCCGGATGCAGGTACAGTTGTGCGCAGAGAATCCTGCGGATGCCTGTTTGTTTCAGCGCGGCATGCCAGCGTTCGATGGCTGTGCGCTGCTTGATCGGGTACCAGACGGCGAACACGCCGCCTGCCCAGCGCCGGTGAGCTTCCTGGAGGGCAGCGAGCAGCGGGACGAATTCGCCATCCTGCAGCTCGTAGGCTGGATCGATAAGCACCATGCCGCGCCGCTCGCGCGGTGGCAGCTGCGAGCGTACCGCCTGGTAGCCGTCGCCGCATTGCACGCTGATATTGCGCCATGGGTGCATCTGCTCGCGCAGCCGCTGCGCCTCGTCGTTGCCGATTTCGAACAGCACGCCGCGATCCTCCGCCCGCAGCAGTGAGGCGGCGATCAACGGCGAGCCCGCATAAGAGGGAAGAGGCGCTACGGTGTTCTGTGCGCCGGCCAGGTGCTCGATGAGATTGACGTACTCAGCAACCAGCGGTGGCAGTCCAGCCTGTCCACGCAGGCGCCCGAAGCCGGCTGCGTACTCGCCGCTGTCGGTAGTCAGTTTGTAGCGGCCGCGGCCGGCGTGGGTGTCGAGATAGAAAAACGGCGCGGACTTGCGTGCCAGCGATTTGAGCGTGGTCAGCAGTACCAGGTGCTTCACCGTGTCGGCGAAGTTGCCGGCATGAAAGCTGTGGCGGTACTTCACTCCGTCTTCGGCGGTGGCGCGGCAGCCTCGTCAGCAGCGACGGCCTTGGTCCCGGCTCTGGTCCTGGCGGCGCCTGTCCCGGTCTTGGCCTTGCGGGGGGCTTTCTTCTTTGCTGGTGTGCGCTTTTTCTTCGCAGCCCGCTTTGGTGGAGACTTGGCTGCTGCCGCCTTGTCAGCGGCCGTGCTGGCCGTCGTCTTGCCTGCAGTCTTGCCCGCCGACTTGCGTCCGCGCCTGGCGCCGCGTGGCGGCGCCTGCTCGAGCAAGGTGCGGCATTCCTCCAGCGTCAGACTTTTCGGATCGCGGTCCTTCGGAATCTTGGCGTTGCGTTCTTTGTCGGTGATGTAGGGGCCATAGCGGCCGTTGAGCACCTGAATGCCGGCCTCGGTAAAGTCCTGGATGATGCGGTTGGCGTCGGCCTGTTTCTTGAGTTCGATCACCTCCAGCGCCCGTTCCAGTTCGACGGTGTACGGATCATCCTCTTTCAGCGAGACATACTTTGCGCCGTACTTGATGTAGGGCCCAAAGCGACCGATGCTGGCCAGCACAGGTTCGCCGTCGGCTGTCTGGCCTAGCTTGCGCGGCAGTTTGAACAACTCCATCGCATCCGCGAAGTTGATGTTGTCCATTTTTTGTCCGGGGCGCAGTCCCGCGAAGCGCGGTTTTTCCTCATCGTCTTTGGTTCCGATCTGCACGAAGGGACCGAAGCGTCCCATGCGCACGGTCACCGGCTTGCCGCTGGCGGGGTCGGTGCCGAGTTCGCGTGCCTGCGCCACCTGGTCGCGCGTCACATGCTTTTCGGTGTAGTCCACCTGCTCGATAAAGGGCTTCCAGAACTGGTGCATCAGCGGCACCCATTCCTGTTCACCACGAGCGATGGCGTCCAGGGAATCCTCCAGCTTGGCCGTGAAGTTGTATTCCACGTAGCGATGGAAATTCTTGGTGAGGAAGCGGTTGACGATCTTGCCGATATCGGTTGGCAGGAAGCGCTTGCCGTCCATCTCCACGTACTCGCGGTCACGCAGCGTGGAAATGATCGATGCATAGGTGGAAGGTCGGCCGATACCGTGCTCTTCCAGCGCCTTGACCAGCGAAGCTTCGGAGTAGCGCGGCGGCGGCTCGGTGAAATGCTGCTCGGGGCGGATGCCCAGCAATTGCACCTTTTCACCCACCTCCATGGGTGGCAGCAGGCGGTCGCTGTCGTCCTGCACCTTGTCGTCCTGATCCTCCTGGTAGACGGCAATGTAACCGGGCTTGACCAGCGTGGAGCCGTTGGCGCGGAACAGATGCCGCTGCGGGCCGTCCGCTCCGACGAGCATGTCGATTGCCACGGTGTCGAAAACCGCATGACTCATCTGGCAGGCGATGGCGCGTTTCCAGATTAGGGTGTAGAGGCGCAGCAGGTCCTCGTTTATCTTCCCTGTCAGTTCGTTTGGCGTCAGCGCCGGCATGGTGGGACGGATGGCTTCGTGGGCTTCCTGCGCATTCTTGGACTTGGTCTTGTAGGCGCGCGGTTCCTCGGCCAGCCCCTCCTTGCCGTAGAGATTCTCGATGGCGGCGCGCATTTCCTGTACTGCCTCGGCGGCCAGGTTTACCGAGTCGGTACGCATGTAGGTGATCAGGCCCACTGCGCCCTCGCCCACGTCGACGCCTTCGTAGAGCTGCTGGGCAAGTCGCATGGTATTGCGGGTGCTCAAACCGAGTTTGCGTGCCGCTTCCTGCTGCAGCGTGGATGTCGTGAAGGGCGGAGCGGGATTGCGCCGGCGCTGCTTCTTGTCGATGTTATGTACCTGCAGCATGCCTTGCGCGGCGGCCTGCAGGGTCTTGTCCACGGCTTGCGCCTGGTCGGCGTTCTGGAAAGAGAACTGCTCCACCTTCCCGCCGGCATACTCGATCAACTTGAGCGGAAACTGCCGCGCACCGCTTTCCGGTTGCCTGGCGACCTTGCCGTCGGCCTCGATGGTCCAGTACTCGCGCGCCTTGAAGGCCTCGACCTCTTCCTCGCGCTCGCAGATCATGCGCAGCGCCGGGCTTTGCACGCGTCCGGCCGAAAGACCCCGGCGGACTTTTTTCCACAGCAGCGGCGAGAGATTGAATCCCACCAGGTAGTCGAGTGCACGCCGCGCCTGCTGGGCGGCGATCAGATCCCCGGAGAGGGCGCGCGGCTTCTCGATGGCTGCGCGGACGCTGTTGCGGGTGATCTCGTAGAACACCACCCGGTGTACCTCCTTGCCATCCAGGTCGCCGCGTTCCTTGAGCAATTCCGACAGATGCCAGGCGATGGCCTCGCCCTCGCGGTCCGGGTCAGTGGCCAGATACAGGGCGCTGGATTTTTTCAGTGCCCGCGAAATGGCCAGCACATGCTTTTCGTTGCGCTCGATGATCTGGTAGCGCATGGAGAAATCCTGTTCCGGATTCACGGCGCCTTCCTTGGGCACCAGGTCGCGCACATGGCCGTAGGAAGCGAGCACCTCAAAATCCTTTCCCAGGTATTTCTTGATGGTTTTCGCTTTGGCGGGCGACTCGACGATAACGAGATTCGTGCTCATTGCTTGCGTGCTGGAATTTTTGTCGATGAGAGGGGCCCCGTGCGGCAGTAGCGTCCGCCGGGGCGCGTTTCGACCTCGCCCTGCAGCTCCAGGATGAGGAGCATCGAGGCCACCGCTTCGGGTTTCAGGCCGCTGCGGCGTGCCAGCGTGGCGAGGTCCACCGGATCGAATGCCAGCGCATCCAGCAGGAGCCGGTATTCGCTGTCTGTTTCGACAGCGGTTTCCGTTGTCGGTGTCTTCAGGCCGGCCGGTTCAACGGGCAGCGATACGCGTAGTTCACCGAGGATGTCATCGGCGATTTCCACCAGCTTGGCGCCGTCGCGGATGAGCTGGTGACAGCCGCGCGTCATCGGGTTGTGAATGGAGCCGGGAATGGCAAATACCTCGCGGCCCTGTTCGGCGGCGCGGCGGGCGGTAATCAGCGAGCCGCTTTGTCTGGCCGCCTCCACGACCAGCGTGCCCAGGCTCAAGCCGCTGATGATGCGATTGCGGCGCGGGAAATTCTCGCGGCGCGGGCCCATGTCCGGGGGGAATTCGGACACCAGCGCGCCCTGCGCGGCAATACGCCCGGCCAGTGCGGCGTGGGAGGCCGGATAGATCTGCCCCAGGCCCGTGCCGCACACGGCGATAGTCAGACCATCGGCCTCCAGCGCGCCTTCATGTGCAGCCCCGTCTATGCCTTCGGCGAGGCCGCTGGTAATCGTCAGGCCGCAGCCTGCCAGATAGCCGGCGAATTGCCGCGCCGTTTCCCGGCCGCCGGCGGTGGGTTTGCGGCTGCCGACGATGGCCAGCTGCGGCAGGGCAAGCACCCGAGGATCACCGTGCACGTACAGCGCGACGGGAGCACCGCCGCTTTCAGTGAGCAGGGCTGGATACAGCGGAGATGTGAGCGTGATCAGATGCCGGTCGGGGTGCTGCAGCCAGCACAGGTCGGCCTCCACCGCCTTCCAGTCCGGTGCGTGCAGGCATTGCCGGGCGGCTTCCGGAAAGCCCAGCTGCTCGAGCCTGGCGGGGCTGCAGTGGATCAGCTCGTCGACACCTGCCAGCTGCGCCAGGGCGGCAGCCAGGTGTCCGTGGTGCAGGCCGTACGTCCTGGCCAGCAGCGTCCATGCGCGCATTTCGTCCCTGTCCATGTCGTTTGTATGGATATCTATCGCTAAACCTGGCTGTGCCGAAGCGCTATGCAGGAATTGCGGTGCCGGTTGCTCGTAACGAATCAAGGATTTCCCACGCGGTCCAGCTCGCGGATCGGTGCCTGGGATTCCAGGATCAGTGCGTAGCTGATGCGATCGAAGGTCTTGAACACCATCAGCGTACCGGCTCGCTCATCCGGCAGCTGTACCTTGGTCGCGAAGGTGTTTCCAGTCCGGCTTGATCCAGGGCCGGCACGGCCCCTGTCGCGAACCATCGGGCCGGCCTGGTATACCGCCATCACATGTCCCGGTTCCAGGCCGTGCCGCGCGCCGCGGTTGATGACAACAGCCTGGTACTGCCCGACCATGGAGACTGCATTGACCAGCGCCATGATGCGCCCGTCCATCTGTTCGTCGGGCGCCCGCGGAATGAAATCAAGATTGATGTCCACATCGCTGGGGAACAGCAGGTCGCCGTTGTGTGTTTCGCGGCGTGAATCGGTGATCTCCAGCGTGGATGGCTCGCCAGCGCGCGTCAGGTTCGCCTCGGCCGCAAAGATGCCGTGATAGCCGACGATCTCACGATCGTCCGGATCGCGCAGCGGCTCGCCGACATGCACGATGGTGTAGCGGGTACCCGCCTCGCCATCCGTGCCGAGGGCGTAGATGGTGTTGCCGGCGGAGGTGATCAGATGCTGATCGCGCGAGGAGACCACGTGCGGGGCGGATTCGATCTGTTCTTTGTCCAGCACCATGGGCCTGGACATGAAAGCAGCCACGGCTTCATAGGGAATGGTGGTGATGGCGCCGGCCAGCGGTTCGCTGCGGACGCGGGGCGAGAGGCGGGTGACGCCATCGCCGCGCTCCATGGTCAGCCGGGGGCGACCGTCTGCACCGTAGGCCAGGACCAACACATCGCCCGGATATATAAGATGTGGATTGTCGACCTGGGGATTGACGTACCAGATTTCCGGCCACAGCCAAGGGTCACGCAGGAACAGGGAGGCGATATCCCAGAGCGTATCGCCCGAGCGCACCGTGTAGCGCGCCGGAGCATCGGCGGCCAGGGTGGGGCTGGCGCCAGGGTCGGACTGGGCACTGGAGCCGGCGCTGAAGGCCAGCGTCGCCGCCAGGAAAGCGGCGGAGACGATCCCGGCGCGGTGTCCAAGGGTTTGTAAAGACATCGGATTCTCCCCAATCATGGGCCCATGGTTGGGCCTGGCCTTCCTGCAAAGTGGGCGCTGTTATAATCTCAACCGCCTTGTGGCCGCAATCCTTTGCAGCGCTGAAGCGTCCTGATCATGACCAAGCTCGCTATTCTCGAATTTCCCGATCCACGCCTGCGCACGCGTGCCGAGCCGGTGACCGAGTTCGATGCCGCCCTGCAGCAATTAGCTGAAAACATGCTGGAAACCATGTATTCGGCGCCTGGAATCGGCCTGGCCGCCACCCAGGTGGACGTGCATCGCCGTCTCCTGGTGGCTGATGTGTCGCAAGATAACGACAGTCCGCATGTTCTGGTCAATCCACAGATTCTGACCGCAGAGGGGACGGAGGTCACCGAAGAGGGGTGCCTGTCGGTTCCGGGGGTGTTCGATGAAGTTGAACGCTCAGAGCGCATCCGGGTGCGAGCGCAGGATGTGAATGGCAGGACCTTCGAAATGGACGCCGATGGTCTGCTGGCGGTATGTATCCAGCACGAGATCGATCATCTGAACGGCAAATTGTTTGTCGACTACCTCTCGGAACTGAAACGCTCGAAGATCCGCAAGAAGCTCGACAAGGAGCGCCGCCAGCGCGCTGCCGACGCCGGTTCGCTTCGCCCGCAGGTTCCGGCCCTCTAAGTTGCGCATCGTCTTTGCAGGCACTCCGGAGTTTGCAGTGCCTGCTTTGCGGGCGCTTGCCGCGGCTGGACACCAGGTCGCCGCCGTTTACACCCAACCCGACCGACCGGCTGGCCGCGGTCGCAGGCTCACAGCCAGCGCGGTCAAACAATGCGCCCTGGAACTGGGAATTGCCGTTGAGCAGCCCGGGAGCCTGCGCGAGGACGCTGCGGCAGGCCGCCTCGTGGAACTGCAGCCGCAGGCCATGGTGGTAGTGGCCTACGGGCTGATTCTGCCGCCGACAGTGCTGCGGATTCCGTCGCTGGGTTGCATCAACATTCATGCCTCCCTGTTGCCGCGCTGGCGCGGTGCCGCGCCGATCCAGCGCGCAGTGCTTGCCGGTGACAACCGCACCGGCGTATCGATCATGCAGATGGAGGCGGGGCTCGACACCGGGCCGGTTTTTCTTCAGGAAGAAACGCACATCACCGCCGAAGATACCGGCGGCTCGTTGCACGATCGGCTGGCGGAGCTGGGAGCGCGAGCCGTGGTGCAGGTGCTGACAGACATCAACGCCGGCGGCGCGCGGGCGCAAGAGCAGAATGAAGCGACAGCCACATACGCATCGAAGATTCAAAAGAGCGAGGCGTGTATCGACTGGACACAGGCAGCTGAGCAGATCGAGCGCCAGGTGCGGGCCTTCAATCCCCGGCCGGTGGCACAAACACAATGGCAGGGGCGCCAGCTCCGGGTCTGGTCGGCGCGCGCCGTATCGGCGCCGTCGTCCGATGCCGTGCCCGGTACTGTGGTGGTGGCGGACACAGCGGGCATCGTCGTGGCCTGCGGTATCGGAGCCCTGTCGCTGCAGACCGTGCAGTTACCGGGCGGACGGGTGATATCCGCCGCGGCTTTCCTGAACGCGCATCCTCCCGGCAATGCACGCCTTGGTTAGTTCATCCACCGCGCAGCTGCTGGCCGATGCTGCGCGCGTGGTTGCGCAGGTAGCGCACCACGGTCGCGCGCTTGATGAGGCGCTGCAGCGGCGTCATGAGCAAACAAAAACCAGTTCGGCTGCATTGCAGGCCGTCAGTTTTGGCGCAGTGCGCTGGTATCCACGCCTGGCGCGCTGGATCGGCATGCTCGCCTCGCAGCCAGCCGCCGCCATGCAGCCTGAAGTCCACGCCCTGTTGGCCGTCGGCATACATCAGCTGCATTTTTCCCGTCATCCTTCGCATGCGATCGGCAACAGTGTCGTGGACGCGGTGCGGCTGCTCGGACAGCCGCGAGCAGCGGGGTTCGTCAATGCCATCCTGCGCCGCTTTGTGCGCGAGCAGGCTTCCCTGCAACAAAGCGCGTTGTCCGAACCGGAAAGCCGCCATGCCCATCCACGCTGGCTGATCGATCGTATCCGCGCAGACTGGCCGCAGGCCTGGGAGCAGATACTCGAAGCCGGTAACCAGCCGCCACCGATGTGGCTGCGGGTGAATCGTCGCCTAGGCACGGCAGGCGAATATCGCGATCTGCTGGCCGCCCGCGGCATGGAGGCGGTAGCCAGCGAACATGCGCCCGATGCACTGCTGCTGGTGCAGCCTGTGGACGTTGAGGGCTTGCCGGATTTCTCTGCCGGCCGCGTCTCGGTGCAGGACGCCGGTGCTCAACTGGCCGTAGAACTGCTCGACGCGCAACCCGGAATGCGCGTGCTCGACGCCTGTGCGGCGCCGGGCGGAAAAGCGGCCCATCTGCTCGAACGCGTGCCGCGGCTGCAGGAATTGGTCGTTCTTGACCGTTCAGCCAGGAGACTTCGCCAGGTCGGGGAGAGTTTTGCGCGTCTGGGACTGCACGTGGATGAGGCCGCAGGTGCCGGGCAGGGGCAGGGACAAGGACAAGGGGGACAGGTCAGCATGATCGCTGCCGATGCGGCCCAGCCGGAGCAATGGCCTGGCGGGCGCCAGACTGATGCGCAGCCGTTCCAGCGCATTCTTCTGGATGTGCCTTGTTCGGCCACGGGCGTGATTCGCCGCCACCCTGACATCAAGCTGCTGCGGCGTGAAACCGATATCGCTGCTCTGGCCGCCACCCAGTTGCGACTGCTGCGCGCCCTGTGGCCACTGCTGCAGCCCGATGGGCGCCTGCTGTACGTCACCTGCTCATTGCTTCATGCCGAGAATGGCGGCGTGGTCGGCGCCTTCCTGGCAGAGGAACCGACAGCGGTTGAGCGTAGTCTGCATGCAGACCTGCCGGCGGGCCTGCGCCCCTCGCAGGGCCCGGGTGTGCAGATACTGCCCGGAGCGGCAGGGATGGATGGCTTCTATTATGCTTGCCTGGAAAAACACTAACGCCCCACGCATGCACTACGCGCACCGTATCCGGGAGATCCTGCTGGCGAGCTGCGCCGGCCTGCTGCTTACGCTGCCCGTCGCCATCCAGGCACGGGATACGGTGCTTGCGGAGACTGGTACGCCTTTTGGGGTGCGCAGCGCCTACATGGAGCTGGTTGACGGGGTGTACCTGCTCAGCGCCCGGATCCACGTGCCGGTGGACGATGAGCTGCGCACGGTGCTCAGGGACGGCGTGGCGCTGGAGCTGGAGCTGGAGATCAAGGTGATCCGCCAGCGCAGCTACTGGCTTGACGAGGAAGTGGCGGCACTGACTCAGCGCTACCAGCTGCGCTACCACGCCGTCAGCGACCGCTACATTGTGCGTAGCCTCAATGGCGGCGAGCAGCAGACCTTCCCGGGTCTGGAGGATGCGTTGCACGAGATGACGCGGATCGAACGCGTGCCAGTGCTCGACCGTACGCTGATCAGCTCCGACCGTGACTACGAGGGCCGCATCCGCGCCACGATGGAAGTCGGTGAGGTACCGGCGGCGCTGCGCTGGCTGATGTTCTGGTCCGACGGCGGGCGCCGCGACAGCGAGTGGTACACATGGCGGGTGCTGCAATAACCTCGCCGACACTGACGCCTCGCGGCCGAAGGTACGGCGCCTATGCGCTGGTGGGGCTGGGTACGGTGCTGTGGGTCAGTGCTCTGCTGCTGCTGACCCGCACGGTGCAGAACTCCGCCGACTTTGCCCGCCTGTATTCCTGGATTCTGCTGATCAGCGCCATCGGCATCGTAATGCTGTTGGTCATGCTGGGCTTCAAGCTGGCGCAGCTGGTGGGCGAGTATCGTCGTCACCTCATCGGCTCGCGCCTGAAGGCGCGCACCGTCGGAATCTTTGTCGCGCTGGTCGGCGCGCCGTTGCTCATCGTGTATCTGTTTGCCCTGGCTTTTCTCGACCGCGGCATCGACAGCTGGTTCGAGGCTGATGTGCGCCAAGGCCTGAACCAGGCACTGGAGCTGAGTCGCGCCTCGCTGGAAGTGACACGCCGTGATTTTCTGCAACGCACCGAGGTGCTGGCGCAGGAACTGGCGCGCACCCCCGAAGGCGCCATGCTGGCGCGGCTGGCGGCCGAACGGCGCAACGGTGGAGCCACCGAGATCACCCTGATCGGACGCAACGGGCGCATCGTGGCGGTCAGTTCCGACGGGCCACTGACGGAGATTCCCCAGCCGGCCACTGAGGAAATCCTGATGCAGGTGAGGCAGGGCCTGCCGCATGTCAGTCTGGAGCCGGTGGTCGATGGGGGGTATGTGGTGCGTACCGCGGTGCCGCTGCCGCCCCGGGGGGCGGAGCTGGGCATCGAACATGAGCCGCGTGCGGTGTTTGCGGTTTACCCGATCTCCCCGCGGCTGGCTGAACTGGCCGACACCGTGCAACGTGCGCATGCCAAGTACGGAGAACTGAGCTACCAGCGTGAACCGCTGAAATACAGCTTCAGGCTGACGCTGACCCTGGTGCTGTTGCTGACGCTGCTGGCGGCCATCTACGGTGCGTTTTTCTCCGCCCAGCGGCTGGTCAAGCCTATCCAGGACCTGGCGGCCGGCACGCGCGCGGTGGGCAAGGGCGACTTCGATACCCGTCTGCCGCTGTCTTCGCGCGATGAAATGGGATTTCTGGTGCATTCCTTCAACGATATGACCCGGCGGTTGGCCAAGGCCCGCGCGGAGGCGCAGCGCAGCCAGCGGGCACTGTTGCGCGCGCAGCGCGAGGCGGCCTGGGGCGAGGTGGCGCGCCGGCTGGCGCACGAAATCAAGAATCCGCTCACGCCCATCCAGCTCGCCGCCGAGCGGCTGCGCCGGCGCTTTCTTGAGCGCATGGCCCCGCAGGACGCAGAGGTGCTTGATCGGGCTACGCACACCATCGTGCAGCAGGTGGAGTCCATGAAACAGATGGTCAACGCCTTCAGCGAATACGCCCGTGCGCCACAGATGCATCTGGCGCCCTTCGACCTCAACAAGCTGGTGCTGGAGATTGCCGAGCCCTATCGAGTTGGGCAGGGGAGCACCCAGGGGCCTGCCGAACACGGGATTCAGCTGCTGGTTCATACCGACCCGGGGCTGGAGCGCATAGAGGCGGACCGCAATCGCATCCGCCAGATCCTCAACAACCTGGTTGCCAACGCCATGGAAGCCCTGGTCGCGGCAGGTCCGCCTGCCGGCGCTGCCCTGGAGCTGACCACGCGCCTGGACTCCGGCGCCGAGCCGCCCATGGCGCGAATCACTGTCTCGGACAACGGTCCGGGCTTTGAACCGGCACTGGTGGACCGCATTTTCGAGCCCTATGTCACCAGCAAGCCCAAGGGGACTGGTCTGGGACTTGCTATAGTCAAGAAAATAGTGGAAGAACACGGTGGGCGTATTGAAGCGCGCAATCGCCCCGGAGGCGGTGCTGAAGTACGTATCCTGCTGCCACTGAAGCCGTATTAGCGTATGTACAGATTGACCGCATCGATTTGAAGAGCGAAGGTAACCGCGCATGAGTCCGCCGCGCATTCTGGTTGTCGACGATGAGGCCGATATCCGCAGTCTCCTGCAGGAGATCCTGGCGGAGGAAGGCTATGCAGTAGACATGGCGGCCGATGCCGGCCAGGCCCGCGCCGCGCGTGAGCGCCACAATCCCGACCTGGTACTGCTGGATATCTGGATGCCGGACGTCGATGGCGTGACGCTGCTGCGCGAATGGTCTCAGGAAAGCGACGGCGCACGCTGCCCGGTGGTGATGATGTCCGGCCACGGCACGGTGGAAACGGCGGTGGAGGCCACCCGCCTGGGCGCGGTGGATTTCATTGAAAAACCCCTGTCCTTGACCAAGCTGCTGCGCACGGTGGAGCGGGCGCTCGACACCGGCCGGCAGAAACGCCAGAGCGCGCGCGCCCTGCTGCCACCGCCCATTGCACCGGTCGGGCGCAGCCGGATCATCCAGACATTGCGTGACCGGGCCCGGCAGGTTGCGATGCAGGACTCCGCCGTGCTGCTGCTCGGCGAGCCCGGCACCGGGCGCGAGGCATTCGCCCGCTACATCCATTCGCTCAGTTCCCGCGCGTCAGAGCCTCTGGTGGCAGCCGTTGCCGGTAGCCTGGCCGAGGAAACCGCCGGGGCGCAGCTGCACGGCAGTGAGGCGGACGGGAAATCCGAATCTGGTCTGCTGGCGCAGGCCGAGGGTGGCACGCTGTTCATTCACGGCCTGGACGATCTGTCGCCCGCCGTGCAGCGGCTGCTGGCCGCTGACCTGCAAAGCGGTTCCTACACCCCTTCAGGCGCCACCCGCCCGCACGCGTTCAACCTGCGCTTCATCAGTTCGGCCCAGCCGGGTTTCGAGCAGCGGGCAATGCCGGACGAGGCTTTTCGCCGCGATCTGCTGACCAAGCTCAATGTCATCACGCTCAAGATTCCACCGCTGCGAGAGTACGCCGAGGATGTGCCGGATCTGCTGCGCTACTTCGTGGATCGGCTGGTGGACGAGGCGGGCCTGCCGTTCCGTCGCTTCAGCGTCGCGGCACAGAATCGCCTGCGCAACTATCCCTGGCCGGGCAACATCCGCGAACTGAAGAATCTGGTGCAGCGGCTGCTGACGCTCAAGGGTGCGGAGGAAATCGGGCTGGAGGAAATCGAGCGGGAGCTGTCGGCGCAGATGCCGGCCAACGAACCGCTGGTCAAGCAGGATCTGCTGGCGCTGCCCCTGCGTGAGGCCCGCGAACATTTCGAAAGGGCGTACCTGCAGCAGCAGTTGTTACTGTGCAATGGCAAGGTGGGGCAGCTGGCCAAGCGGGTAGGGATGGAGCGTACGCACCTGTATCGCAAGCTGCGGTCTCTGGGAGTCGACTTCCGGAATATTACGGACGACTGAGTGCTGGAGGCGTTGTTGCGGACTCACTCCCCCAGCTGACGCTTCAACTCCGCCACCTCTTCCCGCAACTCCCTGACCTGCTTCTCCAGTCTTTCCATCCGGTCCAGGTCAAATGCACTCGCCGGTGCAGAGGCAACTACGGACAAAGGTTCTGTCGCGGACTCAGGAACCTGCACCTCCCCGCAGAACAGATGCGCGTGCCGGGAGTCCCTCCGCCCCGCCTCGCGCGGCAGCTTGACGACAAACGGTCCGTCAGATCGGGTGGCCAGATCTTCAAGAGCGGCTTCGACCTCGCTGACATCGGCGATCTTCGCCATTCGCGCCCCGCGGGTGCGCAGCTCGCCAGGCGTTTGTGGCCCGCGAATCAGCAACTCGCAGACCACGGCACGCTGTACCTCGGTGAGCTGCAGCGTGGAAAACTCCGTATTGCAGAAACGTTGCTGATACTTCGGTACCCGGCTGCCGAAGCCCGAGCGTTCCAGCACCATGTGCTTGCGGATCAGCCCGTCAACCACCTGCTGTACCTCGGACTGCGCCAGGTTCATCAACGGATCGCGATTGCTTTTCTGGTTGCAGGCATTGACCAGCGCGTTGATGGACAGCGGGTACTGGTCCGGAGTGGTCAGCTGTTTCTCGATGAGGCAGCCAATGACGCGAGCCTCCAGTGCGGACAGTTCGATGTTCATGATCTGCGTTTTGCCCTCCACAGTTGAATCAGCACGAAGCCTGCGGCCATGCCGCCCAGATGTGCAAAGTGTGCGATACCCTGAGCGGTGCCTGTGACGCCCATCACCAGCGCGAGCACGCCGAAGGCGGTGACCAGCACCCATGCCGGCATGGGAATGGGTGGAAACAGCAACAGGATGCGCCGGTGCGGAAACGCCATGCCGAAAGCCAGGAGCACACCGTAGACTCCGCCGGAGGCGCCCACCATGGGGACATTGGGGCCATGCATCGCGGCCAGCACGGCCAGGTGCAGTGCGGCAGCGCCTATGACGCAAACGAAATAGTAGACAAGAAAGCGTTTCGGTCCAAACAGGCGTTCGATCTCACCGCCGAACATGAACAGGGCAAACATGTTGAAGAAAAGATGCGAGCCGCCACCGTGCAGAAACGCATAAGTAACCATCTGCCAGGGATGGAAGGCGATCGAGTAGGGCGAATCGAAGCTGCCCGGTGGCCACAGCGCGAATGCAGCAAGCAGGTTTTGACCGAGCCACTCGCCGGCGAGGTATATCACTACGTTGGCGACGATGAGCGCCAGGGTCACTGGCGGAATCTGGATGGGCATGGCGCGCAGTATAGCGATCAGGCCCGCATGTGACCGCCGTCACGATGCCTGCGCCGCCAATCCGCCATGGCGGTGCTTTCCTTGCGGCTGCAAACGTGAAATATTCCTTCAGGACCCGGCTGATTTCGGGTCCGATTCGTTGCTGGCGCAGGGCCTGAGACTTCCGTCGTTGCGCGCTTTGCAGGTAAACACGCATGCTGGCGATCCACATGACGACCCGAATCCTCTCAACGTCCCTTCCCGCCCTGGCCCTGCTGCTGGCCCTGCTGCCGGCTGTGGGCGGCAGCGCCGAGCACAATCCGGTGCGCAGCCGGCCGGCTGCGGCTGATATGGCCAATACGATCAATACGCGCGTCATCGTGAAGTTCCGTGCTCCACAGGGCAGCGCGCGTATGCAGGCACAGTCGGTGCAGACCGCTGCAGCCAGGGCGGGCGCACTGATTGGTCGGGCTGGTTTGCGCCTGAGGCAGTCCGCCGAGATCGGGCGCGATCTGCAGCTCCTGCAGCTTGAGGAGATCAGCAACGGCGAGACGCCGGCGCAGGTCCTGGCGCGACTGCGAACCGATGCCGATGTGGAGTACGCTGAACCTGACCGCCGCCGCTATCCGCACGCAGTGCCCAACGATCCGTACTATCCGGGCCAGTGGTATCTGCAAAGTTCCGAAACATCCGCCATACGTGCCGAACAGGCATGGGACACTACAGCCGGCTCGTCAAACGTTGTCATCGCCATTCTCGATACGGGAATACTCTTTGACCATCCGGATCTCCTGCGCATGTCGCAGGGCGGGCGTTTGTTGCCGGGATACGATTTTGTCTCCGGTCCGGCCGCAAACGATGGCAACGGCTGGGACGCAAATCCTGCCGATCCCGGTGACTGGATCAGCGCGCAGGATCAGCAGCAAGCG
>JAJFKF010000031.1 GCA_021773365.1 Gammaproteobacteria bacterium
GCGGGTGTGCTATAACACCCCGGGCTGACGGGGGTCCGATGTGCATCGCTCGGGGGCGTTGCCGGGTCGTGCCGCCGCTCCGGGGCGGCACGACCCGACAGGAAAGGGGCTACGGAGGAGTCTGTCATGGCCCGTTTGCAGTTCGCATCTCACGTCCACGTTTGCTTCACGGAACAGCAGGCCATACTGCTTGATCTGAGGCGGGATGAGTATCTTGGGCTGAGCCTGCGTGACAGTGGCGTTCTGGCGCAAGCCCTTGAGGTCGGCAACACTGCCGCTGACGGAACCTCCAGCGCTTCAGCAGAGCACGAGCTGGCTGCACGTCTGGCTAGCCAGGGGTTGATTGCGAGACCCGGAGACCATGCCGCGATTACACGCTCGCATCACCCTCCTCGCAGGCGGCCAAGGCATTCCCTTGCCGAGCAATATATTGACCGCGGTACGCCCATTACCATGGGTGAAATCTGCGCAGTACTGACCGCATCACTTCTGGCGAATGTGGATCTGCGCATCCGCTCGCTTGACTCCATCGTGACCCGTGTCAGGCAGCGCAAGTCCCGCCTGCCTGCTGACCGGCACCATGCGTCCGCGCCGGATATGGCAGCACTACAGAGTCGTGTTTCGGTGTTCATGCGACTCTACACACTGCTCTTCGGCGCCCGGGGCACCTGCATATCCAGCTCCCTGGCGCTGAGCAACTATCTCGCCCGACATCGGCTGGCGCATTGCTGGGTATTCGGTGTGGCAGTCCGTCCCTTCATTGCCCATTGCTGGCTGCAGTGTGGCGATGTCGTGTTGAACGACAGTGTGGGACATGCGCGCAAGTTCACGCCGATACTTTCGGTGTGAGACCAGGTGGCGGAACGATGGCTTACCTGTCGCTGGTCTGGAACTGCGAATGTGCGCATGACTGCGAGGAGGCGGAGATTCTGTTGCGCCGCCTGCGTGGCGAATCCGTGCGCTGGCGATCAATTGTTCGCCAGCCAGGGCTGGCGGTATTCGTTGACAGCCGCGGGCTTCCGGGAATCCGGACTGTCTACACCTTGCATGGAAGCATGGGTGTTGTGCTGGGCACGCTGTTCTTCCAGTCGAGCAGGTCCGACTTGCCCGTCTCGCCGCAGGCTTCTCTCGACGAGCGAAGCTCACGGACAATCATCTCCACAAACGGGCAGACCTTGTTCGACAGCTATTGGGGCGCATACGTCGCTTTTCTGCACGATGAAGGCGGACGCAGAAGCATCGTCCTTCGCGACCCGACCGGAGCAATCCCCGGCTACTACACCACCAGTAGTGGCGTCACCCTCTTCTTCATGCGCCTGCAGGACTGCGAATGGCTGATTCCCGCCACCCGCAGGGTAAATCGTCGCTATCTGTCCGGCCGGCTGGTATATCGCGCCGTGTGCCGGCGCGAAACAGGCATCGAAGGCATTTCCATGGTACTTGCCGGGGAGCGGATCGAGCAGCGAGCTTCCCGGTTGCGGCATTCCTTTGGCTGGAGTCCGGTAGAGATTGCCAGAACCGGGGTGATCGACGATTTCGCTCAGGCAGTTCGCCTGACGAAGCACGCGGTACGCAACTGCATACGCGCCTGGGCGTCGCGTGAAGAGGGCATACTGCTTTTCCTCTCCGGTGGACTGGATTCGGCCATCGTGCTGGCCTGCCTCACGGGACCGGGTCCCTGCTGTCGGGTTGTATGCCTGAACCATCACAGCGCCGGGCCTGCATCGGACGAACGGGATTTCGCCCGCCACTGCACCGCTCTTGCAGGCGTGGAATTGCTGGAGTGGAAACGTCGGAACAAGCTGAGTTTGCAGGACCTGCAGCATCTGCCCAGAGCGCCCGCACCATTTCACTGGAGTTGTGACCGCGAGTCCGCGGCAGCGGAGGCGCGTCTCGCCGAGGAACGTGGATTGTCAGCCGTGATCACCGGTGACGGTGGAGACGAGCTTGTCCATCGCACCGGCCGGTATCCCACCGTGATCGACTACATCGATCGTCACGGCCTCGGCCCACGCCTGCTGGACGTTGCTGTGGCCGACGCCCAGGTAGGCGGCCAATCCATTTGGCAACTATTGCGGGCAGCACTGCGCTATCGATTGGCCATTCAGCGCCACGCGAACAGCGAGCTCTACCGGTCACGCAACTCCGCGCTGTTTGCTCGCGGGATTCAGGAAGAGGCGCGAGAGGATCCCGGGCTGCGGCATCCACTATTCCACGACAATCCGCCGCTTGCGCCTGGAAAAGCTTTCCAGGCCTTTCATGTGGCTTCCAATGCGGCGCGGGGTTTCAATCCCTGCATGCCGCCGGGCTATCCGGCCACCGTATGCCCGTTGATTTCGCAGCCTGTCGTCGAGTTGAGCCTGCGCATCCCGCTCCATCATCAGACCAGCGGCGGCCGTGATCGGGCAGCGGCCCGACAGGCCTTTCGCGATCATATTCCGCGCGAGGTAGCCCTGCGTCGAACCAAGGGCGGTGTTGATGGCCACGTCGGCCGTATTCTCATGGAGAACCTCGATTTCGTTCGGGGTTTCCTGCTGGACGGCTACCTCGTCAATCATGGATACCTGGACGCAGAACGGCTGCGTACGGCGCTATCCGGGGAGCCAACAAGAGTGTCATTGCACAACGCGGAGTTGCTGGAATTTCTGGACCTCGAGGCCTGGGCGCGGAGCTGGTCCTAGGCGCCTGTCCGCAGCAGACGCTTGATCATCTCCTGCAGCGGTGCGCCTTTCAGGTTGGTGCCAACCACCATCCCATCGGGATCAAGCAGGAACGTGGCGGGAATTGCCGTGACGCCGAATTGCCGCGCCGCATGGTCACCGGGGAAGTGCTGCGGCCACGGCAATTTCCTGCGTGCAACAAAGGCCTGCACCTTGTTCCTGTCCTTCACGCTGTCCAGCGAGACACCTATGATCTCCAGTCCCTGGTCCCGATACTGCTCGTACAGGCGCTGCAGATGAGGGAACTCGGCGATGCAGGGTGAGCAGGTTGTCGCCCAGAAGTCGATAAGCACTATCCCGCCTCGAAGCGCGGCGAGATCCACCTGCCGTCCATCCAGCGCGGTAAAGGTCAGCTCCACCGGGCGGCTCGACAACCGGGCACGCCGCTGCCGGCTCTCCAGTTTGCCGCGGGCCAGCGAGCGGATATCTTCACGCGCAAGGTTGGCCAGCAGCCCGTACTCACGTGGCAGAACGTCCTCCGGCAGGTCCCCGGTCTCAATCTTGCGCAGGTACAACATCGCTGCCTTGAGCGCCTGATCCGATGGTGACGGAAGCTGATCAAGGTAGTTCATCAGGCTGCTCCTCAGCTCCTCGACAGCCTGTATGGCGGCGAGTTTTCCGGCAGCACGCCATCGCCACTCCCAGTCGGCCCGCGCCCGCTCCAGACTCAAATCGGCAGGCAGGTCCTGCGCCGCGTCAAGCGCAGCCTTCCATTGCGTCAGCCTGCGCCGCCATGCTTCCCGGGACGCCTCATCAGTAGTGCCTGTCGCGTCGACGAAGGCTGGCTGATGATCCAGCAACCACACAATGACCCGCCACCGCCGTGGGTCATCACCGCACTGCTGCAGGTATCGATCGCCCCGCTCGGCCAGTTCCTTTCGCAGGCGCTCCATGGCCACATTGAACTGTTGCGTTGCCTGCGGGGAGGCAGCCCATAGACCACTGCTGGTCTCTTTGTAGCCTGCGCGGTAGCTGGCCCGTTCCCTCGATATGACG
Source organism: Gammaproteobacteria bacterium (assembly GCA_021773365.1). Classification (GTDB taxonomy): domain Bacteria; phylum Pseudomonadota; class Gammaproteobacteria; order Steroidobacterales; family Steroidobacteraceae; genus JAJFKF01. The sequence goes on from JAJFKF010000031.1 coordinate 3,717, forward strand.
GCTTCCGTCATGGCAACGGCCTGATAGAGGTCGGTGGCGACTGCCGGTGGGGGTGAAGCGCCGCTTCCGGTCAGCGCTACCAGAACAAGCAAGGCCATGCCAACGGCCAGACAGATCGCGCTTCTCCTGCCCATGGTGCGCATTAAAAGTCGCGGCGTATCGCGATGGAGTACCGGCGCAGGCGCGGGTCGCCGTAGAAGCTGTAGCCGCCGGTAGATCCGAATCCCGCGACTATGGGCGGACTGCGGTCGAATATGTTCTGGATGCCCATGCTGATTTCGGTGTTGGCTAGCAACCGGCGTGCGAAGGCTGGTGAATCATCGAAGCGATATCTGAAATGGAGGTCATGGTAGATCTGGCGCGGAATGGACGCGGACCCCTGCCTTTGTATGACCTGAGCAGGGTTGGCCGCCTGGAAGGTGGAGTACGAAAGATAGGAATGGAAGTACTGCATATTCCACGCTGCTGACCAGGCATTCTGGCTCCAGGTAATCCCAGCGTTGCCGCGCCACTTTAGGGGACCAAGGTAATATCCAGCGGCGTTCTCTGGTTCCGAATTCGGCGCCACCTGCCGTTCGAAGCGCGGCTGATAGGTTGCCAGCGCGTAGAATGCCAGCGTTCCCCCCGCGCCTGCCGACATGGAGTAGTCCAGCTGGACATCGTAGGCCTCAACGGTGGTGCGCGAAATATTCAACGCAGAGGTGTTCAGCCCGATCACCGGACCCGCCCAGCTGTCCGGCTCGCCGTCGGCTTTCTCCCCGCGGACAACCCGACCAGGCAGCATGTCTTCGTTATCCAGCACCTGCTGATCGAACAGCACACCGATTTCATTGGTCTTCTTCACCCGGGTGTAGTCTGCAGACAATCGCAGACCGGGAATTTGCAGCGGGAGGAATACCAGCCCTGCCGACAGGCTGGCTGACTGCTCCGGCGCCAGACCCGGATTTCCTCCGGAGGTGTACTCTCCGACGATGACCGAACCGCCGGTCCCACCCCGCTTGGGATCGGAAAAGAAGCGGGAGACATTGAATCGCTGCAGCGCCGTGATCTGCGACAGCGAAGGCGCCAGGAAACCGGTACCGAAACTCGCGCGCAGGATCAGGCTGCGCGCCGGCGCGAATCGAAGACCCAGCGTGTAGTCGGTTGATGCCACTTCGTTGATGTTGTGGCTGACCGATGGCGGCGGCGCATCGATGGACGGCAGCGCCACCGCTCCCGCATGGCCCGAAGTGCGATACTCGTCGTGCCTGACGGAGGCCTGCAGCTGCAGCCGCGTGATTGCCGGATCACCGCTGCCCTCCAGCAGTGGCACCAGAGCCTCCAGGTACGCGCTTTTCACCGCCTGCGACTGCCGGTCGGAGTAACGAACCTGCATGGGATTGCCAGCGGCGGTGGTGAGGCTGCGGAAGTAGGAGGGCTCTGCCAGCTCCTGTCGCCACTCCAGCAAGCCCGTCAACTTCAGATTGCCGGCAGGAAGGGCCAGAGCGGGACCGGCGAGACGCAGCGTGGCTGTCTGCAGCACGGTGTCGGCCGGACCGTAGAACTGATTGGGCGAAGGCAGCAGATAGTCAGAGAAATCCAGCGGATAGGCATTGGTATCCCGCAGCACATCCAGCGTTCCATTCTGCAGCGCACCCCCGATCGGCTGCGCCAGCGCGGGACTGGTGGCTTCCGAACTCACCCGGGCACGACTCCAGGAGTAGTCCAGCCCCGCCGACCACCGTCGTGGCAGACGCAGAATGAGACCACCGGCGGCCTGGAGAGTGGCTGAAACCGAGTCAATCGGAAAAGAGAGCGCAGGAAATGCGGTATTTACCCGGATGGGAGAATCAAAGGGATTGTTTGGCGCATCGGCAGGCAGGACAAGCACGCTGGCGATGTTCAGTCCGGTGGAGAAAGATCTGCCGCGGTTGTGGAGTGAAGAGAGATCCAGGAATACCTCGGCGTTGTCACTGAAATCGCGGCGCAGGCTGGCCGCAAAGGAGTGGACGGTGGGATTGTTCAGCAGACTTCTGGCGCCGCCGCCAAGATCACCGGGAATGTCGATGTTATAGCCACCGGCGTTAGCGGCAAGCGCCGCACCGCCGTCGGAAGCCGGGCCGGCGTAGCCAACCGGCACGTATGTGATGCTGGATCCAAGCGGAGTACCGTTGTCCAGCACCAGCTCCAGGCCATTGCAGATGACGGTGGCACGGCAGATATTCGCGGTGTATCCCACGGGCGGTGTGGTTCGTACCGTCCAGGCCTCCGGATCATTGGCCTCCAGGAGCCTGCGCCCGCGATCGGCAAAGTCCCGGTCGCTGACCAGCAGCGGGTTGGATGAAGAGTAGCTGGCCGACAGCAGCAGACGGGTCCTGCCCTGCTCGAAGGTAAACCCGGCGCCTGCATCCAGACGGCGGCTCATGGCATCTGTGTCAAACGTATTGCCGTAGGAGGCCAGAATTTCCATGCCGGTGTAGTCGCGGCGCAGGATGATGTTGACGACACCTCCCGTCGCGCCACCTCCGTAGATTCCCGAAGCCGTTGCCGGCAGAACCTCTATCCGCTCCACCGCCGCCAGCGAGATGCCATTGATATCGGGCTGGTTGAATCCCGAACCCGTCGACAGCGTGAACGTGCTCGGCATGCGCCGGCCGTTGAGGAGAATCAGTGTCTGATTCGCACCCAGCCCACGGAGATTCACTTCGCTCTGGTTGCCGCGGACGCCGCCACCATCCTGACTGATGGTGTCGAAGGTCGTGTTCATCGGCAGGCGGGTCTTGAGAAAATCCTCGATGTTCAGCGCGCCCGAACGGGCAATCTCCTGATGTCCGAATACAACGTAGGGCTGAACATCATCCTCGGTGCGGCGTATGTCCGCATTGCTTGAGCGCGAACCTTTCACGATCAGCTCCGGAATACCCTTGTCGTCGCCGTTCACGGCAGCCTGTTCCTGCGGCGATGGGTGGGACAGTGGACTGCCGGTCGCCGGTGGATCCAGTCTGGCCACGCGTGCGAATCTCTGCGCAACGCCAGGCCCTGTTGCGCCTTTCTGCGTCTGTATCCCCTTCTCCCGGGCCCTGATCGCCACCATGCGTTCATTGATGAACTCATACTCCAGCAGAGTGCCGGACAGCAGGAGATCCAGTGCCGCCTGCGGCGTCAGGCGACCACTGACGCGGGGCGCAGTCAGGCCTCTCGCCAGTTCGGGAAGAAATACAACCTGCAATCCCATCTGCTGCGCGAACTTGTTCAAGGCCGCATCAAGTGGCTGCCTGGCGATATCAAGCTGCTTCACAGGAGCTGTCGCGGGGATAGTCTCGGAGATAGTGGCGGTCTGCCGCGTCGGCAGCGGGCTGCTGGCGCCCGACACAACGGGCATGACGGCGCACAGGCCTATGAGGCTCCGGGAAATACTTCGCATGACTGTCTCCTGTTTGTAATCCTGGCAATCGTGGAAGCTGCGCTCCCTGCGCAGCAACTCCGCCGAGGGCTACAAATCCACTGGCTTGTGGTATATAGCCTGCAACAGAAGACGTTTTTCCGGAGGGGTCGGGGTACTCGCACCAGCCTGCACAGATGCAAGACTCAGCCATATCCAGCGTGCTGCATACACCTCGCCAGCAGACCGATCCGCACGCCGGCGACCCTCAATGGGCGCACCACGAGCGCCATCTGCACCGCTACCTCATGAGCCGCCTGCACAACGCACAGGACGCCCGCGATCTGGCGCAGGAGGTCTACCTGCGCCTGCTGCGCATGGGAAAGCGCGATACCGTGCGGGACTTTCGCGCCTACCTGTTTCGCATTGCGGCCAACGTGCTGTACGAGCATCGCTTCCGCCAGCGTGAACCGCATGTGAGTTTCGATTCGGCAGCGGCGGAGCAGCCGGACGAGGCAGTCAGCCTCTGCGACGAGCCCTACGAGCACATCAGCACCGAGCAGCAGCTCGAGCAGATGTTCGACAGCCTGCCACCGCACTACCAGGCGGTTTTCCTGCTGTACATGCAGGAGGGGCTGTCCTGCCGGCAGATTGCCGCGCGACTGAACCTGTCGCCGCACACGGCCAAGAAGTATCTGACGCGCGCCATCGCGCGGCTGCGCGGAGCGACGTGGCCGGCGGGCGGCGGAAAGCCGGCGGGGACACCGTGAGCGGGCATCGCCACAGTCATCGGGCGCTGGCCGACGAAGCCGCCGAATGGGTCATCACGCTGGCGGAGGACAGCGCGGGAAGCCAGGCGCGGTTTGTTCAGTGGCTGAACCAGTCGGCGCGCCATGTGGAGGAGTTTCTCCTTGCCTCCTCGATTTTTCGTGAGTTCGACCAGCGCCTGCCGCGGCGCGAGGGACGGATCGATCATCTGGTGGCGCTGGCGCGAAATCACACCGGCGCCAATGTGGTGCGCATCGCGGTCGAACCGGCGCGCAGCGACTGCGACCTGCCGTTCGCGGCAGCGACTGCAGCCGCACCGCTGCCTGCTGCCAGGGCGACGGAAAATGGCGTGCGACCGACCGGTCACCGGTACTTCCGGCAACCCACACACCGGTACGCCTTCGCTGCGGCGGCGGCTCTGGTCAC
>JAJFKF010000032.1 GCA_021773365.1 Gammaproteobacteria bacterium
CATCAACAAACAATCCGACAGGAGCAGCCCAATGATCGACGGCATCATCGCCCTGTACATCTTCATGCTCGCCGCCTTCACCGGCTACGAGGTAATCGCCCGCGTGCCGGTCATCCTGCACACGCCGCTGATGTCCGGCTCGAACTTCGTGCACGGCATCGTGCTGGTGGGCGCCATGGTGGCGCTGGGACGGGCGGACTCCACGCTGGGCATCGTCATCGGCTTCATCGGCGTGGTGCTTGGCGCCGGCAATGCGGTGGGCGGCTATGTCGTCACGGAGCGGATGCTGGAGATGTTCAAGTCCAGTGGCACCAGGAAGCCGGCGACGGGAGAACACAAATGATCCAGGATCTGCTGCCGCCCGGCGTCGCCAAAACACTGGTGGATGTCAGCTACCTGCTGACCGCTTTCCTGTTCGTCATGGGCCTGAAGCGCATGAGCTCACCCGTCACCGCCCGCAGCGGTGTGGTCTGGGCCGGCTGGGGCATGCTGGTGGCCGGGCTGGTCACCTTCCTCGCGCCGCAGATCGCCGCGAACTACTTTCTCATCGTCACCGCCATTCTCATCGGCGGCGTACTGGCCTGGTGGACGGGCAAGCGCGTGGCCATGACGGACATGCCGCAGATGATCGCGCTGTACAACGGCATGGGCGGCGGCGCAGCCGCCGCTATCGCGGCGGTGGAGCTGTACCAGGGCGAAACCCATGGACTGGTTATTTCCAGTCTGGCGGTGGCTGGCGGCATCATCGGCTCGGTGTCCTTCAGCGGCAGCCTCATCGCCTTCGGCAAGCTGCAGGGACTGATCAAGCGCAGCTTCCGCTTCCGCGGCCAGCAATTCGTGAACATGCTTATTCTGCTTTGCGCCCTGGTCGCCGGCGGGCTGATCGCCGCCGGGCTCGATGCCTCGCCGATGGTGGTCACCATCTTCTTTGTTCTGGCGTTGATCCTCGGCCTGACCATGACGCTGCCCATCGGCGGCGCCGATATGCCGGTGGTGATCTCGCTGTACAACGCGCTGACCGGCCTGGCCGTGGCGTTTGAAGGCTTCGTGCTCAACAACGCCGCCATGATTATCGCCGGCACGGTGGTCGGCTCGGCCGGCACGCTGCTCACGCAGCTGATGGCCAGGGCCATGAACCGTTCGCTGGGCAACGTACTGTTCAGCGGCTTCGGCGAGAGCACTGCCGCGACGGGCGGGGAAGTCAGCGGCAGCATGAAGCCCATCGAAGCCAGCGATGCGGGCGTGATGATGGCCTTCGCGCAGAAGGTGATCATCGTGCCGGGCTACGGCATGGCCGTGGCGCAGGCGCAGCACAAGGTGTGGGAACTGAGCCAGCTGCTGATCGAGCGCGGCGTGACGGTGCGGTTTGCCATTCATCCGGTGGCGGGTCGTATGCCCGGGCATATGAATGTGCTGCTGGCCGAGGCCGGCGTACCTTACGACCTGATCGCGGATCTCGACGAGATCAACGCGGAGTTCGAGACCGCGGACGTGGCGCTGATCATCGGCGCCAATGACGTGGTGAACCCCGTGGCGCGCAACGACAAATCCAGCCCGATCTACGGCATGCCCATTCTGAACGCCGACAAGGCAAAAAACGTCATCGTCATCAAGCGCGGCCAGGGGCAGGGATTTTCGGGGATCGAGAACGCGCTGTTCTATCTGGATCACACCCGCATGCTGTACGGCGACGGGCAGGCCGCCGCCGGGCAGCTGATCCAGGCGGTGAAGGCAGCAGGTTAATCCGCATTTCTCACACCCGGCACAACCCCGCTGCAGGTAGCGGTTGGGGGAGGGGTTTTCCGGGTCGTGAAAAACAGGACGTTTTTCCCGAAGCCTACAGGGACGTATTCACGGCGGCCCGGAAAACCCCTTCCCCAACCGCTACCTGCCGGGCACTGACTCAACCGTGTGAAAAATGCGGGCTAGCGACAAGGTCACCAGCACTGCGCGTCGTCGAGGACTTGTTTGAAGGGAGGCGCCGCCACCTCCAGCCTGTGCAAACGCGCAGCTTTCCGGACTCCGAAATGCGCATGCGGCGTGCTAGCGTACCTGCATGGGATTGCAGCTACTCAAGGATCGGGTGCGACAGGTCAGACGCAGCAATGCCGAGCTGCGACTGACCGGCCTGCTGGCCAGTGCCGTCCTGGGAACACGGTGTTTCCGGCGCGCCTATCCCATCGGACCGTTCATCATCGACTTCGTCTGCGTGGAGGAATCCCTGGCCATTGAGTTGCTGTCGGATCAGCACGTGCTTGGGCTGCCGGCAGACACGCGCCGCAAATGGCTGCTGGAGTCGATGGGCTACCGGGTACTGCGGCTGTGGGACAGCGAGGTACTCAGCGATCCGCAGGCGGCGCTGAAAAAGGTGCTCGCAGGGCTGAAGCCCTCACCCGGTCGCGATTCGTGCCGCCAGAGTCCTGGTCCATAAACAACGTGCCTGGTTCGGCAGCGGATTTCCGACTCTGGCAAGGCGCAGCATTACTCGGACAGGCTCCTAGCCGCCGCGTTGCGCATTCGGGCGGATGCGTCGCTGCTGGCGCTGCAGGCGCTCGCGCATCTGCAATCGTTGCTCCGGCGTCAGGCGCTGCCAGCGCTGGCGCAGCCGCTGGCGCTGCTCCGGAGTCATCTGGCGAAAGCGCTGGAAGTTCTGGCGCAGGCGCTGCTGTTGTTCAGGGGCAAGCGAGCGGTACTGCTCCCAACCCTGGCGAATGCGCTGGCGCTGCTGGGGCGTCATTTCGCGCCAGCGCTGAAAGCGATCCTGTGCCTGCGCGCGCTGCTCCGGCGCCATGGCAAGCCAGCGCTCGGCACCACGCGTCAGGGAGGTCTGCCGGCCGGGCGGCAGCTGATCCCACTTTGCAGCGAAGTTCTCAAGCACCTGCTGCTGTTCGCCGGTGAGCGTGGACCACTCAATGCCTGGATCGTCCTGTTCCACGGCGCCGGCCGTGTTCATCACCAGAGCGAATGCACCCAGCGCCACCGCCCAGATCGTTTGTTTCAAGCTAACCATTGTCATCTACCTTTTTCACCGTATCACTCGTCTTCCCGCTCATCGTGCCGCCTTTCGTCTTCTGCGCTGATTCTGTGCTGTCCGTGGGCTCTGCGGCCTTGTCAGTCGGAGCCTGCCCGTCCTTTCCAGTACGTTTGTCATCCGGTTTTGCGCCCCCTTCGTCCGCGCGCAGCGAAGCGAGGTACTCATTCCAGGTCTCATCCTCGCTGTCCCAGTTCGCCAGAAACTCCAGAAACTCCGCATCGAGCGCCGGCAGTGCCTTGCCCGCCGCGGCAGGCTTCTGCGGCTTCGCCGATGGCGTTTTCGCCTCTGCTGCCGGGCGCGGTGGTTCCTTGCCCAGGACTGTCTGCGCCGCCAGCGAGGCGATGCACAGCGAACTCCATATCCATTGCTTCAGTGCCATCAACGCCGTTCAGCCCGTGATGTTGACGCCATCGACCGCCGGCTGGGTATCCAGCCAAGCATAGAACTCCAGTTCCTCCATCATCTCCAGACTCTCATCAGCGGCGATGAGATCCAGGTCATCGAACGGGCTGCCCACCTGCGCAACATCCGTGGCGATCACCGGACTATCTATGGCCGGCACTCCCCGCTCCCAGCCGCCACTCCAGACGACTGCCGCGAGCACGGCGGCAGCGACACCACCCAACGGCATCCAGCCGCGCCACGCCCCCAGCGGACTGCGCCGGCGCGCCGCTTCCACCGCGGTGAAGCGCGCCTGCGTGAGCCGCGAGCGGGTGCGGGCATCGAGCTGTTCCGCACTATCGCGCAGCAGCTGTTGGGTACGCTGTTCGAAGTCACTCATACAAACTCTCCCAGACGCGACTTGAGCACCTGCACGGCGCGAAAATAATGCGTCTTCACGCTGCCCTGCGAGCACCCCATGGCGGTCGCCGTGGCCGCCACGTCCAGACCTTCGAAGTTGCGCAGCAGGAATGCCTGCTGCTGGCGCCGCGGCAGCGCACCCACCGCCTCCTCCAGCGCCTGCATCGTCTCGCTCATCTGCAGCCTCTCCATCGGGGCGGGATCCGTACTGGCCACCGCTTCCATCGGATCCGGCGCCGTTTCCATCTCATCTCGCCGGCCCGGCAGCCAGGCCATGACCCGGTTGCGCACCATGCGCCGACGCTGGAAATCGTGGATACGGTTGCGCAGTATCCGGTAGAACAGCGGTTGCCATTCCTCGTGCGGGCGTCCGCCATAGCGGCGAGCCAGCTGCAGCATCGCGTCCTGCACCACGTCCAGGGCGTCTTCAGCGTCGCGCAGCGCAATATGGGCGATCTTGTAGGCACGGCGTTCCACGCCCGCCAGGAATCGCTCGAGGTCTCGGCAAGGGTCCAGGACGACCTCCACGCTTGTTGTTGCGGCCGGGCAGGTATTAGACCAGCCTGATACTGCGTAAGCGACCATGCGTACCCTCTTGTTCAGCGCCCGCCGCACGTCGACGTGGCAGTCACATGCAGCTATAACGTCGCAGCCCCGGTGTCGTTGACCGCCGGGTGTAACCGTAAAATCTTTATAAATCAATTGGATACAACCGTTCCAGCAGACTGTGAAGCGCCCCGGATTCTGCGCATCGCCCTCGATACCCCCCTGCGGCAACTGTTCGACTACCGGCCGGTGCCGAGCGTGGACACGGCCGCCTTGAAGCCCGGGGTGCGCGTCCGCGTACCCTTCGGACGACGACGAATGGTGGGCGTGCTCATCGAGACCGTGGAATATTCCAGCCTGCCCTCGCAGAAACTGAAGGCCGCGCTCGAGGTGCTGGATGAAACGCCGGTGATCGATGCAGCATTGCTGGCGTTCGTGAGATGGGCGGCGGACTACTACCGCCATCCGCCCGGGGAGGTGCTGGCGGCGGCACTGCCGGCGGGCGTCAGGACAGGGAAGGCGGGCGTGGCAGAGATTCCGCCTCATGCTCCCCTCCCCACCGGGGAAGCAGGAGAACAGGACGGACTGGAGCTGACAGCAGCGCAGGTGGCCGCGCTGGAAGAAATCACCGGCGGTCTGGGCAGATATGGTTGTTATCTGCTGCACGGCGTGACCGGCAGTGGCAAAACCGAGGTGTACCTGCGCGCCATCGACAAGGTACTGGCACAGGGACGGCAGGCGCTGGTGCTGGTGCCCGAGATCGGGCTGACGCCCCAGTTGCTGGAACGCTTCCGCGCGCGCTTCGCTGTGCCGCTGGCCGTCATGCACTCCGCGCTGGGTGATCGCGCGCGATTGAAAGCATGGCAGCAGGCCAGGAGCGGTGAGGCGGCCATCATCATCGGTACCCGCTCGGCGGTATTCGCACCGTTGCCGCGACCCGGTCTGATCGTGGTGGACGAGGAACACGACCCTTCCTACAAACAACACGAGGGATTTCGCTACTCGGCGCGGGATCTGGCCGTGGTACGGGCGAGCCGGCAGGATGTACCTGTCATCCTCGGCTCGGCCACGCCGTCCCTGGAAACCATCGACAACGCGCGCAAACAACGCTATCACCGGCTGGTGCTGCCGGAACGACCCGGTGAGGCGCACCACCCGCAGCTTCGTCTCATCGACATGCGTCGTCATGCCGTGCAGGACGGCCTGGCCACGCCCACGCTGGCCAGCATCGAAGGTCACCTGCGCGACGGCGGGCAAGTGCTGGTGTACCTGAACCGGCGCGGCTACGCGCCGACGCTGTTCTGTCCAGGCTGCGGCTGGACGGCGCCGTGCAGCCAGTGCGATGCGCGCCTCACGGTGCATCTGCGTTCACGCATTTTGCGCTGCCATCACTGCGGCTTCAGGCAGGCATTGCCCTTCGGCTGCCCGACCTGCAGTCACGAAGTCAAACCCGTGGGTCAGGGCACCGAACGGGTGGAGGAAACCCTGGCGAAGCGCTTTCCCGAAGCGCCGCTGGTGCGCTTCGACCGCGACAGCGTGCGCCGGCGCGGCGATATGCAGGCGGTGCTCGACCGGGTGAACAGCGGCGAGGCGCGCATCCTGCTCGGCACGCAGATGCTCACCAAGGGACACCACTTTCCCGACGTGACACTGGTGGTGGTGGTCAACGCGGACCAGGGACTGTTCAGCGCGGATTTTCGCGCCAGCGAAAGACTGGCACAGACCATCGTGCAGGTGGCCGGCCGCGCCGGGCGGGCGTCACGACCGGGTGAAGTCCTGATCCAGACGGAGTTCCCGGAACACCCCCTGCTGCAAAGTCTGCTGACGGCAGGCTACGAGGGCTTCGCCGACACGGCACTCAGCGAAAGAGAGGCTGCCCACTGGCCGCCGTTCTCGCGACTGGCATTGCTGCGCGCCGACGCGCGCGAGGCGCGGGCCGCCATGGATTTTCTGCAGAACGCCGTTGACGCGGGCGCGTCCTCGGCAGAAGAAGTCCGTGTACTGGGACCCGTACCGGCCACCATGTCGCGGCGCGCAGGCTACCACCGTGCGCAGTTGCTGCTGGAAAGCCGCACGCGCGCGCCCTTGCACCGCTTCCTGGACACGTGGCTCCCCGCGATCGAGGCCCTGCCCTCGGCTCGCGGGGTGCGCTGGTCGCTGGATGTGGATCCGGCCGACCTGTACTGACGTCTACTGCCGCGGCGGCGGCTGCCGCCCACCGCGCTGGGACCGCATAAAGGCACGCATTTCCTCCGGGGTCAGGTAGCCGTCGCTGTTGGCGTCCATCTTGTCGAAACTGGCGGCTACGCGGGGCATGCCTTTCTCGGCCTCCGCCTTGCTCAGCCTGCCATCGCCGTCGGCGTCGGCCCTGGCGAAGGCCTCCTGCGCACCCTCGCGCATGCGTTCACCGCTACCACGCATACCGGCCATCATCTCCTCGCGCGTAAGAAAGCCGTCCTTGTCCTTGTCGAGTTCATCAAAGCGCTCGGCCAGCCTGGGGGCGCCATTCTTCGCCTCCTCGCGCGAGACTTTCCCGTCCTTGTCGGTATCGATGGCTTCCATGCGGCCTCCAGGAGGCTGGCCGCCGGGCGCTGGCCGGCGCGACTCCTGATTTTGGGCCAGAACCTGAGTAGAAAGTAACAGGGCAGCTGCAATCCACAGGGTCTTCATGACGAATCTCCGGAATGTAGTAGGAAAACAAGCGTAGCCGGCAACGCACGGGAAGGGCAGCGGTTGACCAGCCGGGAACGTGTGAAGATAAGCAAAGGCAACCGCCTCCCGCAGCACTGGGTGGCGACAATGGACCATCCGGACCCCGGTCCCGGTAAACTGCGCCCGCCGCGTGACTCCGGGACACTGACTTTGAAAGACCTGCTCGACCTCATCGAAAGCGCACTGGCTGCACTGCCGGATCTGCCACTGGAACCAGCCGCCCTGCGCGATGCCCTGGCCCTGGAGCGGACCCGCGACCCTGCCCATGGAGACTTCGCCACCAATGTGGCGCTGCGCCTGGCCAAACCGGCCCGGCGCAAGCCCCGCGATCTGGCGACAGCGATCGTAGCCGCCCTGCCCGCCTCGGACATCATCGAACGCACCGAGGTCGCCGGGCCGGGCTTCATCAACTTTCATCTCTCGCCGCATGCCTACGCAGGCGAGCTGGCGCGTGTGCTTGAGGAAGGTCCGCGTTACGGTGCCGTCCCGGCGTCAGGCGAGCCGGACAGACACGAACCCACAGTGGTGGAATTCGTCTCCGCCAACCCCACCGGTCCGCTGCACGTGGGCCATGGACGCCAGGCGGCACTGGGCGACGCGCTGGCCGCGCTGCTGCAGTCGCAGGGCCACGCCGTACAGCGTGAGTACTACTACAACGACGCCGGCGTGCAGATCCACAACCTTGCGCTGGCCGTGCAGGCACGCGTGCGCGGCTTGAAACCCGGCGATACCGGCTGGCCTGAGAATGCCTACGCCGGCGAGTACATCCAGGAACTGGCCGCGGACTTCATGGCCGGCAAGAAAGAGCACACCCAGGACGGCGGCGAAGTCCGCGCCAGCGCCGATGTGGATGACCTGGACGGCATTCGCCGCTTCGCGGTGGCCTGCCTGCGCAACGAGCAGGACCTGGACCTGCAGAAGTTCGGCGTCAAATTCGACGTGTACTACCTGGAGTCGAGCCTGTACGCGGACGGCAAAGTCGAGGCCACAGTCAATGGTCTTGTCGCCAGTGGCAAGACCTTCGAACAGGACGGTGCACTGTGGCTGCGTACCACTGACTATGGTGATGACAAGGACCGCGTGGTGCGCAAATCCGACGGCACCTACACCTACTTCGTTCCTGACGTCGCCTACCACGTCACCAAGTGGGAGCGCGGCTTCCACCGCGCCATCAATGTGCAGGGCACCGATCATCACGGCACGGTGGCGCGGGTGCGCGCGGGACTGCAGGCCCTGGACATGGGCATCCCGGCGCAATATCCGGACTATGTACTGCACAACATGGTGAAGGTGATGCGCGGCGGCGAGGAGGTAAAGATCTCCAAGCGCGCCGGCTCGTACGTGACCGTGCGTGATCTGGTCGACTGGGTGGGACGCGATGCGGTGCGCTTCTTCCTGGTGATGCGCCAGCCGAATTCGGAGTTCACCTTCGACGTGGATCTGGCGCGTTCACGCAGTGAGGAGAATCCGGTGTACTACGTGCAATACGCGCACGCGCGTGTAAGCAGCGTGTTTCGCCAGCTCAGGGACAAGGGCATGACACATGCGCGCGAGGTCGGCGCGCGGAACCTGCATCGCCTCACCGCGCCGCATGAAAGAGCGCTGCTGCGCCGGATTACCCAGTACCCGGAAGTACTGACAACCGCCGCGCGCCTGCTGGAGCCGCATCAGCTGGCGCACTACCTCACGGAGCTGGCCAGCGAGTTTCATACCTACTACAACGCCCATACCTTCCTGGTCGACGATGCAGAGCTGCGCAGCGCGCGCTTGAATCTGGTGACGGCGACCCGGCAGGTCATTGCGAACGGACTCGGCATTCTGGGCGTATCAGCGCCGGAGACCATGTAATGTCGCGCGACTACAAACATTCCCGCAATTCCGGCACCGGCATGTCCGGAACCGCCGGCCTGGCGCTGGGCCTGGCCATTGGCCTGGGCGTGGCCCTGGCCGTATACCTGCACGACCGCCGGCCCGACAGCGAGGTGCGGCAGCCGATACCCGACAGAAACGCTACGCCGCGAAGCGACGACGAGGGCGCCACCGACAACAGCGCAGAGCCCGAGGGGCGGAAATACGATTTCTACGACATGCTGCCGAAGTTCGAAGTGGTAGTGCCGGAACGCGAAAAGGCCGAGGCCTCCGATGCCCGACCGGCAGTTGAGCGGCCCGGCGCCTACGTGCTGCAGGCCGGCTCCTACCGCAATTTCAAGGACGCCGACCGCGCGCGTGCGCAGCTTGCCCTGCAGGGCATCGAATCACAGATCCAGCGGGTAACCATCGACAGCGACACCTGGCACCGCGTGCGCATCGGCCCGACCAGGGACCTGAGCGAGCTGAACCGCCTGCGAGCCAGATTGCGCGAGGCGGATATTGATGCGCTGGTGATTCGGGTGGGTGAATAAGCGCAGGCCTGCAGGCGCCGGTAACTTCACAACTGCAGCGCTCCCAGCTCCATGGCGGCAAGCTGCTCCTGCAACTCCCCCACATGCCGCTCCCAGTACGTAGGCTCGGCAAACCAGGGGAAGGCACGTGGAAAGGCCGGGTCGTGCCAGCGCCGCGCCAGCCAGGCCGAGTAGTGAATCATGCGCAGGGTGCGCAGCGGCTCGATCAGGCGCAGCTGCACACGGTCAAATTCGGCGAACTGCTCGTAGCCCTCGAGCAGGTCACGCATCTGCGCCGCCATCTCCTCGCGCGAGCCGGCGAGCAGCATCCACAGATCCTGAATGGCCGGCCCCGTCATGCAGTCATCGAGATCCACGAAGTGCGGACCGGCATCGGTCCACAACACATTGTTGCGATGGCAGTCGCCATGAATGCGCAGCTGCGTCAGTGGCTGCTGCAGGTCAAACTCCGCCGCGATGCTCTCGAGCAGCGCCTGTGTGGTTTCGTCATAGCGCACCTCCAGATAGTCCGGAACAAACTCGCTATCCAGCACCGCTTCGCAGGCGTCGAAGCCAAAGGTCTCAATGTTGAGCTGCGGCCGGTGCTGGAAGCGGCGCACCTGCCCCACCCGGTGCATCCGCCCCATGAACCGTCCCATCCACTCCCGCTCCTGTGCATTGCCCAGTTCCGGCCAGCGCCCACCCCTGCGAGGAAACAGGGCGTAGCGAAAACCGTCATGCTCCAGCAACGTGTGCCCTGCATACGCCAGCGGCGCCACCAGCGGAATCCCGGCCGCAGCCAATTCCAGGGCGAAAGCATGCTCTTCCAGAATGGCCGCATCCGGCCAGCGTCCCGGCCGGTAGAATTTCACCACCAGCGGCTCTGCGTCTTCGCGCCCGACCTGGTAGACGCGGTTCTCATAGCTGCCGAGCGCCAGCACACGCCCGTCGCTGAGCTCGCCGGTGGCTTCTATCGCCGCGATGACGGCATCGGGTGAAAGGCGGGAGTACGGCGCTTCAGTATCGGGCATGGCAGCAGTTTAATGACTCGACGGTGAGCAGTGTTTGAAATCGTCCGGGGGCTCGCAGAGAATCAGAGCCAGCACCCGGCATCGGCCGCGAGAGCCGCACCGCGGTCACCCAGGGGGAGAATCATGATAGACGTAGCGCCGAATCTGCATATGTACGCCGTGCTGGCGCTCACCTTCGTCGCCTTCGTCCTGTTCGCGCGCGACCGCATCCCCATCCAGACCACCGCCTTCGGCGTGCTCACCGCGCTGATCGTCGGTTTCACGCTGTTTCCGTGGAGAACAAACGAAAGTTCACTGACCGGCCTGGACTTCCTGCTCTCCTTCGGCCACGAGGCGCTGGTAGCCGTGTGCAGCCTGATGATACTGGGACGGGCACTGGCGGTGACCGGCGCGCTCGAGCCGGTGGCGCGTTTCTTCGCGCGCTTCTGGGCCTTCGCGCCGTGGCTGGCCTTCGGCGCCATGCTGCTGACCTGCATGGCGCTCAGCGGCTTCGTCAACGACACGCCGGTGGTGGTGCTGATGCTGCCGGTACTGGCCGGTATCGCGGCGCGCGCGGGTCAGGCGGCATCAACACTGATGATGCCGGTGAACTTCGCCGTGCTCATCGGCGGCATGTGCACCGCCATCGGCACCTCGACCAATCTGCTGGTGGTATCCATCGCCGGCAATCTCGGTGCTACCCGCTTCAACATGTTCGATTTCCTGCCCATCGTGGCGCCGGTGGCATCGGTGGGCTTCCTCTACCTGTGGCTGATCGCCCCGCGGCTGCTGCCCAAGCTGCCCAACACCTTCGCTGAAACCGCTCCGCGGGTGTTCGGCGCAATTCTCAAGCTGCGCGCCGATGGCTGGTCGGAAGGCCGGACGCTGAGCGAGGTGCTGGACCGCACCGGCCGTCGCCTCAAGGTGCAGGAGGTGCGCCGCGGCGACGGACTGCTGGTGGCGCGACTGCCCACGGCGCAGCTGAAGGGCGGCGACCGGCTGCTGGTCACCGATCTGCCGGAGAATCTCAAGGAGTACGAGCGCTTGCTCGGCGCCACGCTGCACGGCGTGGAACAGGACGAGGAGCGCGTCGATTCGGATCACCCGTTGTCGGCGCCTGGACAGCAGATGGCGCAGGTGCTGGTCACCGAGATCTCGCCACTGGTGGGCCGCACCCTGCGCCACACCCGCTTCGCCGATTCCTACCACCTGGTCATCCTCGGCATCCATCGCTCGGGCGCCGAGAAGGCGCTGGAGGCCGAGGATCTGCGTGATGTGGTACTGCACGCCGGGGATATTCTGCTTCTGCAGGGCCCGAAGGAGCGTATCCGGGACATCAAGCTCACCGGCGACCTGATGGTCTTCGACGCCACAGTGGACCTGCCGCACTCACGCAAGGCACCGGTGGCGCTGGGCATCATGGCACTGGTGGTCGCGGCGGCGGCGTTCAAGCTGCTGCCCATCGCCGCAGCGGCACTGTGCGGCGTACTCGGCATGCTGGTCACCAAATGCCTGCGCTGGGAGGAAATGGCCGGAGCGCTCAGCGACAAGGTGATCCTCGTCATCGTCGCCAGCCTGGCGCTGGGACGGGCGCTGATGGAAACCGGGGGCGCGGCACTCGCCGCCGGCGGGTTCATCAGTCTGGTGTCGGGACTGGAACCAGGCTACGTGGTGGCGGCACTGATGCTGTTGATGTCGATGCTCACCAACTTCGTATCGAACAATGCCGCGGCGGTTATCGGCACACCGATTGCGGTGGCGGTGGCGCACAGTCTCGGCATCCCACCGGAGCCCATGGTGCTGGCCGTGCTGCTGGGCTGCAATCTCAGCTTTGCCACGCCAATGGCGTACCAGACGAACCTGATGGTGATGTCCGCTGCCGGCTACCGCTTCAGGGATTTTGTGCGGGTGGGCGTGCCACTGGTGATCATCATGCTGGTGGGACTGACCATTTCCATAGTCAGGTACTACGATCTGTAGCTGCGGCGACCGACCAGCGTCATCGCCATCAACAGCAGCAGTTCCAGCAACAGCGCGCCGCCACCGCCACTTGAGTTACCACTACCGCCACCAGTGCCCGGCGGAGGAGTGCCCTGAGGAGCTGAGGGCGTCGCCACCACGACATCGGCTGCATCCTGCGCCCCCTGACTGTCGATCACCGTCAGGCGCAGGGTGATGCTGCCGGATGAGGCCGCAGTAAATGAAGCGTTGGCGAGGTTGGCTCCGGTGAGCGCCGGGATGCTGCCGGCAGCAGAGACCACGGACCAGGCATAGCTGGTAATGGTACGGCCGTCGGCGGCGAAACTGGCGGAGCCGTCGAGACTGACGGTTTGCCCGGCGGAAACCGAGGTGGGACTTGCGCTGGCAATGACGAAAGGACGCTGCGCGGCTTCGGCCGCGGCCGCGGCGTTCAGCATGCCGGCACCGCAGGTGCCCGTGGTGCAATTGCACTCCAGCTGCTCACCGGCTGTAGCCGGATCGTGGCATTCAGCCACTCCGCTGAGGACCGGAAAGGCGGTGGCGCTTTGCTGCAGGCGAATAACGGTTTGCGCCGGTGTAAGGCTGGAGTTCACCGAGCGCACCAGTGCCGCCACGGCCGCAACAATGGGCGCGGAAAAACTGGTGCCGAGGTTGGTACGGTACTGGTCACTGTATCCGAACGACTGCGGGCCTCTGCGCCCGCGATCAATTGTAGTGTCCAGCGAAAACAGGCAAGGCCCACTGAGATTCACACAGTTGCCGGCCGGAGCGCTGATGCCCACTTCAGGACCGATATTGCTGAAGCCCACCTTCGTTCCCACATGCCGCAGACCGGCCACGGCCAGAACACCGGGGCAACTCGCCGGAGAACTTACCGCTGCGCCAACATCATTGCCGGCCGAAGCGACAACCAGCACCCCGTGCTCCGCCAGCTCGGCAATGGTGTCGGCATAGAGAGTGGAACAGACGCTGTCGGAACCCAGACTCATGTTGATAATGCTCGCCGGATTGGGATTGGGAGGCGTTCCGGGCACGTGCAGACCCGCTGCCCAGCGCATCGCCGGGATAATGTCCGAATCGAAACCACCGCATTTACCCAGGACGCGCACCGGCAGTATCGGTGAGCCCCAGGTGATGCCGGCAATGCCCTGGGCGTTGTTGCTGATGGCGCCGATCATCCCCGCCACGCGGGTGCCGTGCCAGGAACTATTTGCCTGAT